>MGTY01000045.1:32484-77886 GCA_001799695.1 Elusimicrobia bacterium GWA2_69_24 | reverse complement strand
GGCCCCGGATTGGGCGTCCATCCAGCGCAGGGTGTCGAGAAAGGCCTTGAAGGGCGCGGGCAGAGCCGCGTCCTTGGCGACCTCGGGCTGGATGAATTCCTGCGAGGCCTGGGCCGCGGGGACCTTCAGCCAATGAGAGAGGCAGTCGATCCAGGGCCCCGCGGGCAGGACGAGCGCGCCCTTGCACTCGAGGGCCCAGGTGATGCGGTTGGGCCCCGCGTCGTAGAAGAGGCGGCCGCCGGACCTGGACAGGGCGTCCCGGACCTCGCGCAGGGAGACCGTCCGTCCGGACAAAGTGGGGAATATCTTCCAGTCCGAACGCTTCCAGCGCGCAAGGGTCCCCAGGTACAGCCACTGCAGGTAGGGGACGCGCCGCTTCCAGGCCTCCAGCAGGGGGTCGGCGGGCGACGGGGCCGGCGCCCCAGCGGGGATGTCTCCGGGCGCGGCGGCGGCGGCGGAGAGCGCGGCGAGCTTGCCGGAGAGGTCCCCGAGCTCGACGCGCAGGCGCTCGGGCAACTGCTCGGCCGTCAGCCGCTTGAGGATGCCCATGAGCTTCTGGTAGTTCTCGTCGAGCATCACGTTGTCGCGCGTCAGGGTATGCTCCAGGTAGCGCGACTTGGCCTTGAAGCGCACTCCGGGGAAGTGGGCTTCCTGCCCCTCCTTGAGAGTTAGGCCGCGGTTGTAGAAGCCGTAGAACGGCTTGGCTTCCTCCGAGAACCCGAGCGCGACGTCGGTCCCCTCCTCCCGGAAGGTCAGGGAGGCGTCCTCCAGCCCGAACGGCTCGGTGAGGAGACGCGGCTCCGGGTCGCGCCCCGACACCTGAAAGTAGATGCGGCATTCCGAATGCTTGCACCAGTACCGGATCGTCTTGGCCGATTCCTCCGCGAGGCGGTCGAACTCCTCCCGGGTCATGGCCTTGTGGAGCTCCACGACCGTGCCGTCGCGGGGCTGGGACATGCGGTATTTCTCGTAGCGCTGGTAGCTCGGAAAATCCAGGCGCCAGCTCTCGCCGGCCTTCCCGGTCAGGACCCGGACCAGCTGGGGCTGGAGGGCGAAGACGGAGACGAAGCCGATCCCGAACTTCCCGATCTTGGTGAAGTCGCCCTCCTTGGTGGAGCGGAAGAGGACCAGGAGGTAGTCGTCGATGATGCGCTCGTCCATCCCCTCCCCGTCGTCCATGACGCGGATCAGCCCCCGTTCGCCGTCGTGCGACAGGACGACGTCGATGCGGTTGGTGGAGGCGTCGATGGCATTCTGGATGAGCTCGCGATAGAAGTCGAGGGGCCGGTCGAACTGGCTGACCAGGTCGCGGACCAGGCCGGGGACCGAGGAGACTGCCCCTCCAGAGGAGCGCCGCCCCGAGGCCGGAGCGCCCGAGCCCGGTTCCGCGCTCACGCGCCGCCCCCCGGCGCCGCGGCCTTCTTCCCGGCCAGGGCCCCCAGCGCGGCCTGCTGGGCCGAGAGATGGAGGTGGATCTCCGAGACGCGCTGGCGGAAGCGCTCCTGGGAGGAGCGCTCCTCGGCGTCCTTCTCGAAACGGACGTGCTGGGAAACGAGAGCGCGGATGCGCGCGGCCGGGACCGGGCGCGCCAGCTCCCCGATGAGGCGCTGCTTCTCCTCGAAGGGGAGCTCGAAGTAGTTCTCCGGCTCCGCGAAGTCCTCGATCTCGGTGAGGATGCGCCCGGCGATCGAGTCCGCGGAGCGTCCCGAGAGCTTCTCCGCCACGCAAAGCTCGCCGATGCCCAGCCACTCCGGCTCCGTGGCCGGCAGCCAGCGGGCCTTGCCCCGCAGCTTCACGTCGCGCAGCAGCCGCACGAAATCCATCGGGGCCACGGGCCCGCGGACCTCGAGCGGGGATTGGGTCAGGCGGCTCATCACCGCCTCGTCCATGCGCACCGTGTTCGCGTCGCAGAGCAGGAACCATTTCCCGTTCTTGGGGCCAACGGTCCCGTCGAGTATGCCGAAGAGCGTCCCCAGGATGGCCTTCTCCTCCTGCCGGATGTCCGCGTCGCCGCGCGCGGAGAAGGCGGTGTCGATGTCGGGCCAGTAGACCCCGCACACCCCGGGAGCGTTGAAAACCTCCTCGCGGAAGATCTCCAAGAGGCGCGTGGCCGACTGGTTCTGGTAGGAGGAGGCCCAGTCCGTGCGGCGGATGACGCGGGCCTTGGCCGGGAGCTTGTGCCGCTCGCACAGGGCCAGGAAGTCGCGCAGGACCGCGTGCGCGGTCACGGTCTTGCCGCAGCCCGGACTGCCCAGGACGAAGAGTACCTGGTTGCGCACCTTCTTGGGGTTCTCCCCCCGCGCCAGGTCAAAGCCCGCCACGTCGCGGGCCAGGCGGGTCGCCGCCTTCACGTAGTCCTCGTTGCCCACCACGTCCTCGAGCTTCACGGGCAGGAGGTCGTTGGGCTCGTCGAAGGCCGCGGGGAAGACCTTCCAGCCGTCGAAGCGCAGGCGCGGGGTCTCGACCGCCAGGGCGGAGCCCTCGGGCCCCAGACGGCGCAGGGTGTTGGAGAGCAGGCGGAAATAGGAGCGCAGGCAGCCCAGGGCTTCCTGGTCCCGGCTCAGGCGCTTGCCAGAGTCGGGATGCCTCTGATAGAAGCGCACGAAGCTGGCGCAGTCCTGAAGCACGATGGAGAACACCTCGGCGCTCCCGCCGCGGCTCAGATCCGCGTACTGTTCGCCGGGAAGGGCGCCCCGGACCTCCGGCGCGGGCCCCCCCGAACCCAGGGAGCCCAGACGCTCGGCGGCCTCTTCGGCCAGGACGAAGGCCACGGGCAGCGGGTCTTCGATCCCGACGCCGCGCACGGCCTGGGCAACGGCGCAGGCCTCGGCCACGGCGTCCAGCATGCCCAGGTTGAGCGGCGTCGTGCCGAACGGCCCGCGGTCCACCTCGGACAGCAGCCCGGGCAGCCCGGCCTCGTGCACGCGCGCGCGGGCCTCGGCGAGGCGACGCTCCACGTCCGAACTCTCGATCCGTTTGCTCATAGGGTGTACACCATGTTCCGCGTCCCGGCCTCGCGGAGCTTGACCTGCACGGCCGCGGCCGCCGCGGGGGTGCAGGCGAACTTGCGCTCCTTGTGGACCTTGTAGCCCAGCTGCTTGGCGGCCTCCTCCACGAGGGGGCGGCTCTCGGAGGACAGGAAATCCTTGAAGAAGCGTGAGAAGGGATCCTCGTCCACCGAACTCTCCCAGGTCACCGAGGCGCTGTCGAGCGGGCAGTGGAGGGCGAAGCACTCGCGGGGATCCGGCGGGAACCAGCCGTCCGGGGGCGGGGCCCACGGGCTCCAGAAGGGGCCGATGCGGCCGCGGGTGACCTCCTCCAGCTTGACGCCCTCGCGGCGCCCGAGCACCAGGAAGAGGATCTCGCTCTCATCCTGCGCGACCTTCTCCATCGTGGCCCGGAAGGCGTTGGTCTGCTGGGAGTAGTCGCCGCTGCGCTCGAGCAGGCGGCTCCCGTAAGCCTCGTCAGACTGCTCCAGGAGCAAGGTGTAGCGGGCGAAGACGCCCTCCCCCATGTCGAAGCGGTCGAACACGACCCGGTAGGCCGCCGCGCGGCGCTCCGGGAACACGCGGCGCAGGCTCAGTTCGAGGCTCGTGACCGGGCTGAGACAGACCTTGACCAGCTCGCGGTAATAGGCCAGCTTGGCCTGGACCTTGGGGGTCAGCGCGCGGCCGGCCGCGAGCCGGGCCTCCTGCTCCCGGATGAAGTCCCCGGCGAGATCCCAATCGGCCTGCACGCTCAGAACGTCCTTGAAGCTGGGCAGGCCGCTCACGCGGTCGAAGTACACCCCGGGGTAGACGCCGCGGCGGCAGGAGGGGGCCAGGAGGCGCAGGCGCTCCGCGGCTGAGAACGGGTCCGGGAACCACTTGTTGAGGCGGGCCGCCAGCACGAGGCGGGACAGCGTCTGGGCGTAGCGCTCAAGCTCCTCCCCGCCGAAAGGGGCGTAGCGCTGCCCCCCCATCTACTTCGCGGGCGCCTCGGGGCCGTACTGCTTGCGCGCGAGGGCGATGGTCTCGTTGATGCGCTGCTCCTTCATCTCCCGCTCGGCTGACAGGTTGCTGGCCACCAGCTCCTCGGTGGCCTTGTCGTAGACCTTCATCTCCGAGGTGAGGCGGTCCACGTTCTGGGTGAGGTAGAGCGAGGTCTCGGAAGCCATCACCGCCAGGCGGTTGACGCTCTTCTTGAGCGACTCCATGGACTTGTGCATCTCGACCGAGAGCTCCCCGGCCTTGGAGATGGAGGCCAGCCCGGCGAGGTTGCCGTGCAGCTCGTTCAAGACTTCGTTGCCGGCCTCGTAGAGGGAGGTCATGTTCCCGTGCAGGCTGGTCATGATCTCCAGGAAGTTGTTGTTCATCGAGATGATGGCGGACAGGCGGTCCTCGGCGTTGGCGTAGAGCCGCAGCTTGCCGCCGTGCTCCCAGATCTTCCCCTTCACCTCGCTCATCTTGGCCATGAGCTCGCGGGCTTCCAGGCTCTTGGGGTCGGCCATGGCCTTGACCTTGGCGTCGAGCTGTCCCAGCAGAGCCTCGAGCTCGAGGACGCGGCGGGCGGCCCGCTCCTCGTTCTGCGCGGCGACCACCATCTTCTTGTTGAGGCGGCCGATGTCCTCCTGCAGGTTCTTGATGTCGTTCTGCAGGACGTCGAGGTAGTTGCCCACCTCCTGGACGCGCACCTGGGCGATGCCGATCTTCTCCTCCAGAAGCTCCTTGATGTCGCGACTGGGCACGATCTCGCGCAGGAGGGGGATCTTGTAGAAGAGGCCCTTGAGGTTGGTGCCCACGCTCTTGAAGGTGACGATGTTGCCCAGGTACTCGAACATCGACTTCTGCTCGGCGATGTCCTGGGTCATCTCCTTGGAGAGCCGCTGGTAGGAGGCGGAGAGCTCCTCGAAGCGCTTGAGGTCCGTGGCCTGCTTGCCCTGGTATTCGGTGAGCATGCCCTCGATGGACTGGCGGGTGTAGCCCTCGCCGTCGTAGACGACCTCCCTCTTGAGGACGTCCTCGCTCACCTGTTTCTGCTCTTCAGCCATGGAACCTCCCAGTATCGCGGCGACATTGAAGTATAAGAAGGATAAGCCGTTCCCGCAAGCGAAAGAGCGACCCCCGATCCTCGGCTAAGCGACTGTGCCCGGGCACAGTTGCCCCGTTGTGCCGCCGCTAAAAAACAGCCCGCCAGCTGCGTCGTCACCGCCCCGGGAGAGTCCGACGGCCCCGAACAGTGGGTCGCGGTGTCGTATGGCGAGCCTATCTATTGCTTAGGGCTCGTAAAGAAATAAGTGGCATGATTCGCCGGGAGCGATTTTGGAGCGAGCCGAAGCGATGCGAGACGCGCAGGCCTTAAGGCCTGTAAGTCGAGCAACGCGAAGGCGCAGCCCCTGCGGCGATAGCGCCGCAGGGACCTGCGGCAGGGAGTAACTCCTTTCCGCAGGCCCAAAAGCGCCCCGGCCCTTCGGGGAAGCCCCTGCCGCTATGGACCGGCAGGGACCGTGCAAGAAGATGTTCTCCGGACGCACGGCCCGCTATTGGCCGATTTCGTCGTTGCTCGTCGCTTACATAGTTCACACTATGCGCGCTCCTCGCGCCTAGAAATCGGCTCAACATCGGGCTTCCGAATCGCGCCACTTATTTCTTTACGAGCCCTTAGCCGAGGATTGGGGGCGACAGCGAAAGAGCGCCCGCTCAGTACTGCGAGCGGAGGATGGAGTAGAAGGCCTCCAGCAGGCGGTCGCTCCAGGGGCGCTTCTTCCACTCCGCCAGGGTCACCTGCCTGGAAAGCCGGAGGTCGCGCTCGAACATCTCCTCCAGCTTGCCCGCCAGCTCGGCGTCGAAGACGTTGAGGTTGGCCTCGTAGTTCCAGATGAAGGAGCGGTTGTCGAGGTTGGCCGAGCCGATGCTGGCCCAGGCGCCGTCCACGATCATGGTCTTGGCGTGCAGGCGCGCCGGCTCGTACTCATGGATCTCGACCCCGGATCCGAGGAGGGACTTGTAGTCGCTGCGCCCGGCGTAGCGCACGGCGCGGGCGTCGGTGTGGCGCGAGGGGAGGAGCAGGCGGACGCGCACGCCGCGCTCGGCGGAGCGCTCCAGGGCCTCGCGCGCGACGTCGTCGAGCACCATATAGGCGTTGGTGATCTCGATGGTGCTCTTGGCCGAGGCCACCGCCACCAGGAAGGAGAGGCGGGCCGGGTTGGTCCGGAATCCCGGGGTGGAGTCCATGACCTGGGCCCGCATCCCGCCCGCGGCGGGGAGCTCGGGGTAGAGCGCGTGCGCGCTCAGGACCTCGTCGGTGGCGTCGAGCCAGGCCCGCGCGAAGCCGGCCTGCATCTGGCGCACCACCGGCCCTGCGACCCGGACCTGCGTCTCCCGCCAATGCCCGGGGTCGCCCGCGTTCCCGGTCCACGCGTCGTCGATGCAGAGGCCGCCCGTGAAGCCGACCCGCCCATCCACGATGAGCAGCTTGCGGTGGGTGCGCAGGTAGAATTTGAGCAGGTTCCGCCGCAGGGGCCGAAAGAACACGACCTGGACCCCGGCCTCCTCCAGGGCGCGCCGGTTCTTCTCGCCGAACCAGCGCGAGCCCACCGCGTCGAGGAGCAGGCGCACGTCGACGCCGGCCCGGGCCCGCTCGGTGAGGGCCTCCACGAAGTTGCGGCCGATCTCCCCGTCGTTGAAGATGTAGGTCTCCAGGTGCACGGTGGAGGCGGCCTGGTGGATGGCCTCCAGCATGGCGGGGAAGGCCTCGTCCCCGTTCTCCAGGGGGGTCACCGCGTTGCCGTCCACCGCCTCGTTGCCTCCGGCGATGGTGAGCGCGGCCAGGATGTCCGCGCCGGGAGCGGTCAGCCGGGGGCGATAGCGGTAGCGCAGGGCCGCCGGGCTGCAGCCCGCCGCGAGCAGGGCGAGGAGGGACGCGGCGCGCAGGAGGCGTCTCGGCATCGCGACTATGGTATAACATCCGTCATGGCGGGAGAGGTCAAGATCCGGGAAGCCCTGGAGTTCGGCTGGGACACCCTGCTCGCCCGCCTCGGCCCGCTCCTGCGCCTCCAGGCCCTCACCGTCCTCCTCGGCTTTGGCCCCATCGCCCTGGGGGAGATCGTCCCCGGGAACCTGGGATATCTCCTCCTGGTAAGCGGCTCCCTGCTGCAGTTCTGGATGGCGCTGGGCTGGGCCCGCGTCGCGCTCAAGCTCGCTGAGGGCGGGGAGGTCTCGTCCGGGGATCTCTTCGCCGACTGGCGCGCTTTGCCGGCCTTCTTCGCCTCCTCGTTCATCGTCTATCTGGCGGTGCTCATCGGCCTGGTCTTCCTCGTGGCGCCCGGGGCATTCCTGCTGTCGGCCTGGTGCCTGTTCCCCCTGGTCCTCGCGGCGGAGCAGGCCGGCCCCATCGCCGCCCTGCGCCGGAGCTGGCGGCTGAGCGCGGGCTCCCGGCTCCCCTTGCTCGGCCTCATTCTTCTGTCGATCCTTCTCGCGGCGGCTGGGCTCCTGGCCTGCGGGTTCGGGATATTCCTGAGCGCTCCGGTGGTCGCGGTCGCCTGGGCCCGGGTCTACCGGGACCTCGCCTCCGGGGCCTAGATGGACTCCCCGCTCCTGCCCCGCGTCCCCCGGACCGTCGGAGGGCGGTTCCGGCGCGCGCTGAAGGTCCTGTTCTACTGCGCCTCGCTCTCCGCCGCCGGCATCCTGCTCCTCGACGCCTACGCCCCCGGCTTCTTCGGCCCGAGCCTGCCGGCCGAGCCCCGGGAGGCCGCGCCGGCCCCGGAGCCCGAGCTTCCTCCCCCGCCCATCCCGGCGCAGCGGCGGGCCGGGAGATCCCCGCGGCCCCCGCCCATCGCGAGAGTCGACGGGGTCTCGCCCGCCTATGTGGAGCCCGTCCGCTCCGTGCGCGACTCCTCCAAACTGGTCCAATCGGCCGACACCCCCGCCCGCCGCGCGAGTCCGGCGCAGCGCCCCGCCGACGGCCCGATCGCCAGACCCGCCGAGCCGGATTCGAAGTTCTCCATCCTGGAGTGGCTCAATCCCCGCCGCGACCTCGGCAGGTATTTCAAGCCCTTCCGCAAGGGCGGCGGCCAATCCCCCCCCTCGGCGCTCCCCTCCGAGGCCAGGCTCGAGACCATGATCAGCGAAGGGGCGCGGGCGCTCTCCGGGGGCGACAGCGAGATTCCCCCCGAGATCCCCGCGGTGGAACTGGAGCCGGGCGGCGTCGGCCAGGTGGTGCCGCCCAGCACGGGGCGGCCCGAAGACGACAACCTGTTCCCGCCGCTCCAGCGGGGCACCCTGACGCCGGACCAGGCCCGCCTGCGCGCGGCGATGTGGGCGCGGATCGAGAAGGAACGGCGACTGAGGATCCTGCTCAAGAAGCTCGGCTACGGGGCCGCGTTCACCGCGGTCTCCTTCGCGCTGATCTTCCTGCTGTCGGGGCTGGTGAAGGCCGTGCTGCGCTTGAAACCGCCGCCTCAGGTCTGAGGCAGCGGCGGCAGCACGCGGAGGATCGCGCCGTCCAGGGCGTCGAAGTCGTAGGGCTTCCCCAGCAGGTCCGCGGCGCCCAGGCGCAGGGCGCTGCGGCGGAGGTCGGCGTCCGCGTGGCCGGTGATCACGATGATGGGGACCCGGAAGCGCGTGCGCGCCTGCTTGAGGAGCTCGAACCCGGTCATACCGGGCATGACCAGGTCCAGCAGCACCAGATCGAAGGTCTCGGAGGCCAGGCGCACGAAGGCCTCCTCCCCGTCCGGCGCGGTCTCCACGGCGTAGCCCTTGCCGCGCAGGTGCTGGGAAAGGACGACGGCGTTGCCCGGGTCGTCGTCCACGATGAGGATGCGGGAGGGTTCGGGCACGGCCCTATTGTATACCTCCTTCCGGCCGGCGCGCAAGCAATGCTATCCTAACGCTCCGATGCTCGCCACCATCCTCCTGGCCACGACGCTGATGGCGTCGCTCTCCCTGATCGGGGTCCTGACCATCCTCATCAGCGAGGAAGCCCTCCGGAAGCTGCTGCTGCCCACGGTGGCGCTGGCCGCCGGCGCCATGATCGGCGGCGCCCTGTTCCATCTCATCCCGGGAGCGATCGAGGTGATGGGGAATTCGATGGGCGTCTTCTGCTGGATCGCCGCCGGCTTCACGGCCTTCTTCGTGCTGGAGCAGTTCCTGCAGTGGCACCACTGCCACAAGGTCCCCTCCGAGCACGACCACCCCATGACCGCGCTGGTGCTGGCCGCCGACGCCCTGCACCACCTCATCGGCGGCCTGGCCATCGGCGGGGCCTTCCTCGCGGATTTCCGGCTGGGAGTGGCGGCCTGGCTGACGGAGGCCTGCCACGAAGCCCCGCAGGAGCTGGGGGACTTCGGCATTCTCGTGCATCTCGGCTATTCGAAGCGGAAGGCCCTGGCCTACAACATGGTCTCGGCCCTGACCTTCCCCCTGGGCGGACTGCTGGCCTACGCCGCCTCGCTGCGCTTCGACACCCGCTTCCTGGTGCCCTTCGCCGCGGGGAACTTCCTCTACGTAGCGGCCGCGGACCTCATCCCCGAGATCAAGAAGCAGGAACACCCCCGCCTCAGCCAGAACCTGGCCCACCTGGCGTCCTTCCTCGCCGGGCTAGGGCTCATGCTCGCGACGCGCGTCTTCCTCGAATAACTCCTATTGCGCCGGTCTACCCCCAATCCTCGGCGGCGATCCCGCGGGCAGCTGTGCCCGGGCACAGTTGTCCTCGCGATTCACGGACGCAGGAAGTCATCTCGATGGAGCCCGCTTCCATGATCCAGGCACGGCGTCGAGATCTTCGATCAGTTTGCTTCGGTGGGCCAGTTCCGTCAGCATCGGCAAGCCGGCGAACGAGGTGTTCTATTTCTTATCCGCCCGCCAGGCCAAGCCTTGTCCGAGGATTAGGGTCTCCTTCCCCCCCCCGCGCAGTGATTCCAACACTTCCTTACATATTGGAAAGCCGCCATACCGGCGCCAGCCGGTAGCCAGCGTGTGGATTGGATTCAAAATACCTGTTTTGCTGACTGGCCCCCGGCTTTCGCCGGGGTGACGAATGTAAATGGCTTATGACTCACTACACTCGCGGGGGCAGGCGCCCCCCACCCCAACCCTCCCCCACAGGGGGGAGGGAACACGACGAGGAAGACTATTTCCGCAGCATCTCGACGGCCTTCTCCAGGACCGGGTCCGGAGCCCGCGGCCCCGTGAGGGGCAGGCCGTTGAGCTCCCTCATGATGTCGCCCAGGATCCGGGCTTCGGCTTCGTCCGGAACGTCCACCACGACGTCCGGCATGACCCCGCCGGTGCCCGGGGCGACCGCTCCGGTGGCCGGATCGCGAGCGCCGTCGATGGAGCGGTCCGCGGGGGTATACCAGCGCGAGCCGGTCAGCTTGAGGGCCTCTCCGCCCGGTTCGGGGGAGATGCCCTGCGCCGTACCCTTCCCGTAGCTCCGGCTCCCGATCACGACCGCCTTCTTGAGGTCCTGGAACGCGCCCGCGAGGATCTCGCTGGCGGAGGCCGAGTGGCCGTTGATGAGCACCGCCATGGGGAGGCCCTGGAACATGCCGTCCCCGTCGGTGATGAAGGAGACCTGCACCTGGCCCTGCTTCTTGAGCGCGACGATGGGGGCGCCGTCGGAGAGGAATTCGGACACGATGGAGGAAGCCGTGTCGAGCCGGCCGCCGGGGTTGCCGCGCACGTCGATGACCACGGCTTTCGCCCCCTGCGCCTGGAGGCTCTTCACGAGCTCGAAGAAGCGCTGGTCCGTGTCCTCCTGGAACTGGTTGAAGTAGACGTAGCCGATGCGGTCGGCCGCCATCTTCGCGTAGGCGTTGGGCATCTCCACCTTGACCCGGGTCACGGTGACCGGTCCGTAGCGCCGGCCGCCGCGCAGGAAGAAGGCCTTGGACTGGGAGCCCTCGGCGCCCCGCACCAGGCGCATCATCGCCTCGAGGGGCTTGCCCTTCAGGACGACGCCATCCACCTCGGTGATCACGTCCCCCGCCGCCAGTCCGGCCTTCGCGGCGCCGGACCTGGGGAACACGCCCTCCACCCCGAGACCCTCGGGGGATTCCTTGATGGAGATCCCGAACCCGGCGAAGCTGCCCTGGAGCTGCTCCTGCAGGCGCTTGTACTCCTCGGAGTTCAGATACATGGAGTGCGGGTCCTTGAGGCTGGAGACCGCCTTCTTGAGCATCAGATCGATGAGCTTGCTCCAATTCCCGCCCGCCGCGTCGAACTGGGATTCGGCCGTGTCGCCCATCTCCTTCAGTATCCCGTTCCAGCGCTCGGCGGGGATGGGGTCCACGAAGGTGATGTCGATCTCCGCGAGCCGGCTCACGAGGCGCGAGTTCTTGGGGTCGGCGGAGAGGGTGCTCCGGCCCGTCTTCTTCCTCTCGATATCTTCGAGACGCTTGACCAGGTCGATGACCTGGCTCAGCTTGAGGTTCGGGGGCTGCGCGGGGACCACGGATCCGGGACCGGGCTGGGTCTTGTATTTGGCCGGGGTGAAGGTCGGGGCCGCGGCGTCACGCCCGCGGGCCGCTTCCCGGATGGCTTCGAAGGAAGGCAACTGCAGTTGGGCCGCGGACAGACGCGGCAGGAGCAGCAAGGACAGCACGAAGAGCGTGAGTTTGTTCGCCATGCCTATAATGTAAATGATTATGTGCGGTCGGGCCTGGGCCGGAAGAGGGGGCGGGCCCTGGGACTAAAGGCCTAGCGGCGCTTCCGGAGGGAGCGCTTTTCGTCGGCCTTGATGCGCTCCCAGCGGCGCAGGACCTCGGCGGGGCTGAGCGCGGGGCCTTTGCGGGGGCCGAAGACGTGGGGGTGGCGGCGGACCAGCTTTTCGCGCAGGGTGGTCATCACGTCGCCGATGTCGAAGCGCCCGCTCTCGCGGGCGAGCTCGGCGTGGAACAGGACCTGGAGCAGGACGTCGCCCAGCTCCTCCTGGAGGTTCTCCCAGTCGCGTTTCCGGACCGCGTGCGCGACCTCCCGGGACTCCTCCCGCAGGAACTTCAGGAGGCTGTCATGAGTCTGCTTGGCGTCCCAGGGACAGCCCCCGGGAGCGCGCAGGCGGGCCATGAGTCTCACCAGTTCCGAGAATCGCGCTTTCATCAGGGAAACACTACCATATCCGGAATTGCTATCATCCTCCCGAAGACCGCCCGGACCGGCGAGGCGACCCCCCTCATGGAAGACGAAATCCTCCTCAAGCTGAGAAACATCGCCTTCTCGCTGACCGGCGTCCTCCTGTTCGGGACGCTCGGCTACATCGCCGTGGAAGGCTGGGGCTGGTTCGATTCCCTCTACATGACCGTGATCACTCTGGGTACGATCGGCTATGGGGAGGTCCACCCGCTCACCACCGGGGGCCGGACGTTCACCATCGTCCTGTGCTTCTTCGGGCTGGGGGTCGTGGCCTACGCTTTCTCCGCCCTGACCGCGTTCATCGTCGAAGGGCAGCTCTCGCACGTTCTCAGGAGGAATAAGATGAAGAACCGCATCCGCGCGCTCCGCGACCACTACATCGTCTGCGGCGCGGGCTTCACCGGCTCGGCCATCATCGAGGAGCTGGCCAAGACCGGACGGTCCTTCGTGGTCCTCGAGAAGGACCCCGAGAAAGCGGAGGCCCTGCGCGCCGCCGGGCACCTCGCGCTCCAGGGCGACGCCATGCACGAGGAAAGCCTCGAGGCAGCCGGCATCCGCACCGCCCGCGGCCTCTTCAGCGTCCTCGACAACGACCGCGACAACGTCTTCGTCACCCTGACCGCGCGGGAGACCAACCCGAACCTGAAGATCGTCAGCGAGGTGCACGAACAACGCGTGCGCACCAAGCTCCTGCGCAGCGGAGCCGACGAGGTCGTCAACTCGGAGCGCATCGGCGGGCTGCGCCTGGCCTCGGTCATGCTCCGCCCGGCCACCGTCGGCTTCCTGGACACCATGCTGCGCGACGAGAAATCCTCCTACCGCTTCGAGGAGGTCGAGGTCCCCGCAGGATCCCCCCTCATCGGGAAGACCCTGGAAGCGATCCCTCCGGGCGGAGAATACCCCCTGGTGGTCTCGATCAAGGACCCCCAGAGCGGCGCCTACGCCAACAACCCGCCCCGGGACACAGAGCTCCGCGCCGGCGATATCCTGGTCGCCCTGGGCAGCGTGGACCAGACCGGCCGGCTCCACCAGGCCGCCAAGGACTGAGCCGACTCGGACGCCATGGCCCGGCCCCCCATGCCCCTCTGGCAGTCGCTCCCTTTATGGGCGCTGCTCAACGCCGCCGGGCTCGCCGTCTCCTTCCTGCCGCGCCGGATCGAACTCCCGCTGGGACGCCTGCTCGGCAGAGCCTGCTTCCCCTTCGAGCGGCGGCGCCGGACCGTCGGCACGGAGAACCTCCGGCGCTGCCTGCCGGAGCTCTCGGAAGGGGAGCGGGCTGCGCTCCTGCGCGCGAACTATGACCACTACGGGATGCTCTTCTTCGAACTGCTCCACCTCTTCTCCCCCATCCCCGGCCATTACCGGACCTACACCCTGCGCATCTCGGTCGTCGAAGGCCTCGAGAACTGGAAGAAGGCCGCGGCGCACGGGAAGGGCGTCATCTTCGCCTCCTGCCACCTGGGCAACTGGGAGATGATGGCCGCGGCGGGCGCTCTGGCCGGCATACGCAACACCATGGTCACCCGGCACCTCAATCCGGAATGGCTGCACAAACGGATGGAGGCGAGCCGGCTCTCCGTCGGAGCATACGCCGCCTATCAGCCCCGGACCCTTCCCGCCGTCATGCGGGCCCTGCGGGCGGGAGACTGCGCCGGCTTCGTCATCGACCAGTACGCCCCCCCGCCCATGGGCATCCCCATCCGCTTCTTCGGAGTGAAGGTGGACACGCTCCACGCGGTGGGCCCGCTCGCCCGGCGCACCGGCGCCGCGATCGTCCCCGCCGTGACCTTTCGGGACGAGCGCGGCATCGTCCACCTGCTCATCGAGCCGGAGCTCGACCTGGCCGGGGCCCTGGGCGACCCGGAGCGCGTCACTCAGATCCTCGCCGACAAGGTGGAGGCCTGGATCCGGGCCCATCCCGAGCAATGGCTCTGGGTCCACCGCCGCTTCAAGAACCTGCCGCCGCAATAGCCCGCACCGGATTTGAGCCGGAGTTGATTTCCCAACCGGCCCCGGATGCGTTAGAGTGCCCTTAGGAGGTACAGCCATGCACGCACTCATCTTCGAACTCCGGGACGCGCGGAAGCTGGAACGGATACACGGCGCGGCGGTATCCGCCGTGGTCCGCAAGGACATCGACGCCGGATTCGCGCGGGTCGCTCGCGACGTCCTCCAGCAGCACGAGCCCCTGAGCGCCCCGTCGTCCCTCCGCTGGGGGCTGTGGCTCGTCCCCTTCCGGCTCAAGCGCCTGGAGATCGCCGCCGACGCCGCCGAGCAGCTGGCCGCCATCGCCGACGCGGGCATCGAGCTGACGCGCCGCATGCTGCGCGGGGAACTGGGAGCCGCCGCGGGAATCCATTGCGACTTCCGCCTCGGCGTCGTCCCCATCGGGGACGGGGCGCTGGACGCCGGCAGCCTCCGGTCGCGGGCGGCGCGCGGCGCCGCGCGGCTGCCTTGGGCCTCCCGGCCCGCGCCGCAGGCCGAGCGCGACGAACTCCTCGACATCATCCTCAACCGGCGGATCACCGTCCATCTCCAGCCCATCGTCTCGCTGGAACAGCCCGGAACGGTCGGCTACGAAGCCCTGGCGCGGGGCCCCGTCGACAGTCCCCTCTACGGCGCGGATAGACTGTTCCCCGCCGCCTCGCGGCACGGACTCACGGCGGAACTCGACCTCGCCTGCCTCACCAGCGCCCTGGAGGTCTCGCCGCGGCTCCCCGCCGACCGCTGGCTCTCCGTCAACCTCACCCCCGAGCTCTTCGACACCGCCGGACTGCGGCGGCTGCAGGAGGCCGGGAGCTTCTCCTCCGGCAAGGTCTTCGAGCTCACCGAACACCTGCCGGTCCGGTCGCCGGGACGGCTGGCCCGCAACTCGGCGCGCCTGCAGGCCTCGGGCGCCCGGCTCGCCGTCGACGACGCGGGCTGCGGCTTCTTCAACATGGACACGGTCCGGGCCGTCTCGCCGGCCATAGTGAAGGTCTGCATCACGGTCATCCGGAGGATGGAGAGGGGTCCCCGGGTCACGGCCGCCCTGCGCCGGACCGTGCGCGCGATCCGCGAGATGGGCGCGGCGGCCTTGGCCGAGGGCGTGGAGACCGCCGCCCAGGCGGAGCTCGCCCGCGACTGCGGCTTCTCCCTGGCGCAGGGCTACCATTTCGGGAGGCCCCTGCCCGCTACAGAGACGCTGAGCTTGAACTGACTACTTCAGCAGGCGCTGATACAGCTCGAAGGTCGCGCGGTCGAAGCAGACGAAGCGGACTTCCAGGGCCGGGTGGGTCCGGAGGAACTCGGAGACCTCCCGGTGCGCGATCCGCGCCGCGCGCTCGGCGGGGAAGCCGTAGGCCCCGGTGCTGATGGCCGGGAAGGCCACCGACCGGGCCCCCTTCCCGACGGCGAGCTTGAGGCAGTTCCGGTAGCAGGACGCCAGGAGCGCGTCCTCCTGGCGGGAGCCGTCGTGCCAGACCGGGCCCACCGTGTGGAGGATCCAGTCGGCGCCCAGGCGATGGCCGCGGGTGGCCTTCGCGCCGCCGGTCGGACACCCGCCCAGCTTGCGGCACTCCGCGAGGAGCTCGGGGCCGGCGGCGCGGTGGATGGCCCCGTCCACGCCGCCGCCGCCGAGGAGGCTCTCGTTGGCCGCGTTCACGATCGCGTCCACGCCCTCCTGGGTGATGTCCCCCAGCACCGCCTTCATCCCCATGAGGGGGATGTTCCGCCCGCTCAGCCCTGGGGCTGAGCGGCGGGCGCGGCGGCGGTCGCGGCCGCGGGCTGCAGGTCCACGACCTCGACCTCGAAGTTGAGCGTCTTGCCGGCCAGGGGATGGTTCAGGTCCAGCGTCACGGACTCGGCGTCCACCGCGGTCACGCGCGCCTGGAACGGCCGCCCGCCCGCGTCGCCGGTGACGACGGCGCCCGCCTTGATGGTCTCGGCGTCCTTGAAGGATTTCTTCGGGACCTTCTGCACGGCCTGGGGATTGGGGAGCCCATAGCCCTTGTCGGGGGCGACGGTGACGCTCTTCTTCTCGCCCTTCTTGAGCCCCACGAGGGCCTCGGAGAGCCCCGGGATGATCTGACCCGAGCCCTGGACGAAGGTGAGCGGGGTCTTCCCGACGGAGGTGTCCAGCACGCTGCCCTCCACCGTGAGGGTGTAATGCATGGACACGGATACGCCGTCGGCCACGGAAAGGACCGCGGGCTGCACCGGCTTGCCGCAGCCGGTCAGTGCCAGAATGCCGCTCAGAGCGGCCACGGGAAGGGTCCATCGCTTCATCTTGCGCTCTCCTTGCTCAGCCCGGGATACCTGACTTTCGCATATTTCCGACGGTGGGTCAACGCGGCGGGACGTTCCGCGGGACGGGCTCCGTGGTACAATATCCTGTTCATGGACCGCCGTCGCCGTCCTTCGCCCAACATATTCCCGATATTGGCTCTTGGTCTCACCGCCGTCACGGCCTGGATGACCTTCGATTCCGGGGCCGACTCCTGGCAGGCCTTCACCCCCCGCCCGCTGACCACGTCGCAGGAGCCCGAACCGTTCCCCGAGTTGACGGCCCCGGAGACGGCCTCTCCCGCGGCGCAGCCCGACCAACCCGCGCCCATCCCAGACGCCCCCGCGATAGAACCCCTGCGCGACAGCCTGCGGGAGACCGCTCCGTCCGCGGCCCCGGCCGCGCCCCGGCCCCCGGCCGCCGCGGTGGACCGGGCGTTCGGCGCGGCCAAGGCCAGGACCGTTCCCGCCCCGAGTCCTTCCTACGCGCTCTCGAGCGAACTGACGCCCCTGGACTCCGAAGCCGCGGCCGGCACGAGCGCCAGCTTCGCCCCCATCTCCTTCGCGGCGCCCTCCGAAGGAGACTCCGGTTCCGGCGAAGAGTCCTCCGGCGCCCGGGGGCGCGAACCCAGCGAAAGCCATCCCCAGGCCCCGTCCTTGGTGGACTACGCCCCCATGGCCGCCGATGCCGCCCTGCCCGAACTCGCGGCCCCATCCGAAGAGGCCGGCGAGGAAGCCTCCGGAGGCGACGAAGGCGGCGGGGGCGATGACGAGGGCGGCGGGGACGACGACTCCAGCGGCGATGACGGCGGCGGCGGGGGCGGCGGCGATGACGGGGGCGGCGGCCTGGGCGACGCCTGGGACATCGGCGGCCTGGAGGACGGCGAACCCTGGGAATTCGAGCCCGGGGGCTACGAACTGCCCGACTCCGATGGCGGCGGCGACTCGGAGTCCGCGGGACCGCGGCGGCGCAAGAATCTCCCGCCCGAATGCCGCAAGCGCTCGCACCGGGGCGGGATCACCGCGATCTTCCGGGATTTCTTCAAGTGCCTGCGCGCCCTGCGCAAACAGGCCCGGGAAGCTCAGGCCGCGGCGACGCTCGCCCGCCTGGACCCCATGTGCCGCAGGGGCCGGATAGCCCCGGAACGCTGCGGCCGCGCCCTTAGCTGGTACCGCGAGCAGGCGGCGCACGGGGACCCCGGCTCCCACTTCATGGTCGGCACCGGGTATGCCCAAGGCCGGGAAGTCCCCCAAGACCGGGTCGAGGCCTACGCCTGGTACCTCCGGGCCGGACAATTGGGCCACACCCCCTCCCAGGAGGTCGTGGGGATGATGGAACCCCGGATGACCCCGGAGATGATCGCGGAAGCCCGGCGCCGGGCCGAACAACTCGGCGGCCGCCCTGCCAGCACGGCCAAAGCCTCCCCTCCCGCCGAAACGCCCAAAGCCCGGGCCAAGCCCTCCCACCCCCGCCTCACCACCACATTGACCCCCATCTGAAGGCCTGACCCCCAACTGGAGGCCTGACCCCCAGTATAAATGAGAAGCCCCCGGGTGGACGGGGGCTTCGTTACGGATCTTCGGTGGTGGTCGGTAAAGGGGCTTAGACGCCGGCCTCGCTGCTGCACTTGCGGGGCCACTGGCAGATCTCGAAGTCCGAGGCCACGAGCACACTCTCGACCTTCTTGCCGCCGCTGCACTTGTTGGGCCAGACGCAGGGCTGGAACTGGGCGACCTGGACCGGCTCCTGGGCGCAGGTGTTGGGCCAGACGCAGGGCTGGATGACGCTCTCCGGCTCGGGCTGCTGGTTGCCGCAGGTCTTGGGCCAAACGCAGGGCTGGAACTGGGCGACCTGGACGATCTCCGAGGTCTTGCAGGTGTTGGGCCAAACGCAGGGCTGGATGCCGGCGGTCAGGACGGGGTTGGTGCTCAGCGGGCTCAGGCTCAGGACCATCAGTAACTCGATCATCTCAATGCCTCCGAAATCTTTTTACTTCGAACTTCTGGGACTATTGTACCCATACCCCTTCCAGGTCCCTATGATACCGGTCAACGAACCCGCTTGATTGATGCCATTGAGTCACCTCATTGACCGCGGTCAACAACCCGCGCGCTTTGCCCCCGGCTCTCCGTCGGTGATATAATCAGGGCACAATGACCAGGACCCCTCCCAGCGCCCGCGGACCGGCCCTCCGGAGCTTCTTCCGGGAGGTCCGTTCCCGCCTGCCGCCGCCCGTGCGCATCGCGGGCCATGGGACCCAGGAGGCCGCGGTCTCGGTCATCCTGACCCCGGGGCCGCAGGGCCCTCGGCTCCTGCTCATCCACCGGGCCAAGCACCCGCGCGACCCTTGGTCAGGCCAGATCGGACTCCCCGGGGGCCGGAGGGAACCCTCGGACCCGGACCTGCTGGCCACCGCCATCCGCGAGACCCGGGAGGAGACCGCCATCGTCCTCCGCGAGAGTCACCTGTTGGGGGAACTGGACGATCTGAGGCCCACCCACCGGGGACTGCCGCGGGTGACGATACGGCCCTTCGTGTTCGGTCTGACGCGGCCCGGGATGGTCGTCCCTAGCCCGGAGGTGGACGGGTTCTTCTGGGCCTGCCTGAAATGCCTGCGCTCCTCCGCGGGACTGGCCGAGATCGATTATAAGGAAAGGACCCTGGCCGTCCCCGCCTTCCACCCGGAAGGCAAGGTGGTCTGGGGCATCACCCACAGCATCCTGAAAGGCTTCCTTGATGCGCTGGAAGGCTAGCGTAGTGCGTCACCCCGGCTATGGGCTTGACCCGGGGTCCAGGCTTACGGCTTAACGGCAAGTTCTGGGTCCCGGCCTGCGCCGGGACGACGAGCTGGGTCCCGGCTTTCGCCGGGATGACGAAAATGGGGGCCGGGCGGCGGAGGCGACGATGGCCTGAAGCTCGCCCTCGCTCCGGGACAGGAGCTCCATGAGGCGGAACTGGGTCCGGCACCGGTCCAGGTTCTGCCCCGGCCGGCTGGTCTTGAAATAACGGTCTCCGTTCAGGAAATCGGTCAGGAAGCGCAGGCCGAGTTCGAAAGAGATCACCTTCGCGCTGGCGGCCAGGTGCGCCCGCTCGACCTCGTTGAGCATCCCGGCGGCGCCCTCGAGGTAGCCGCGGGCGAAGCCCTCGAACACCGGCAGGCGGACCGCGACCTTGGAGACGTCCGGCTCATCCTCGGCCGCGGGGTTCACCCCGGCCCGGACCATGTCCCCGAAATCGTAGAGGGACAGACCCGGCATGACCGTGTCCAGGTCCAGGACGCAGAGCCCCTCCCCGGTATTCTCATCGAACAGGACGTTGTTGATCTTGGTGTCGTTGTGGACGATGCGCGTCGGGACCTCATCCCGCTCAGCCAGGCGGCTCAGGATCCCGGCCGCTTCCTTGTTCCGACCCGCGAAATCGATCTCGCGGGCGGCCTCGCGGGCGCGCCCCGCGGCATCCCGCCGCGCCGCGCGCGCGAAATCCCGGTAGCGCTTGGGCGTATCGTGGAAGCCGGGGATGGTCTCGGCCAGAGCGCCGGATAGGTCCGCGAGCGAGCTCTGGAAGGCGCCGAACAGCTTCGCGGCCTCATAGGCCTGTCTCGGCCCCCGTACGGAGTCCCGGGAACGCGCCTTCTCTATGTACAGGTAGACCCGCCAGAATTCCCCCTGCGGGTCCCGCCAATACGCCTTTCCGTCCAGAGTCGGAACCAGGGTCAGGAGCCGGCGCGGGTCTTCCTGCTTGCGGCGCAGATGCGCCAGCACCTTGTCGATGTTGCGGATCTGCCCGACCGGGTCCGGGAAGACCTGCCGGTTGATATGCTGGAGTATGTAGCGCATCCGCTTGCGGCCGCGGCCGCAGACGATCCGGTAGGTATCGTTGATGTGCCCGCGGCCGTGGGGCTCGGCGCGGACGACCTCCCCGTCCAGCCGGAAGCGGGCGGCGACCCCGGCCAAGGCGCCGGTCATGCGGCCGGCCATCGGGCCTGGAGGCGCTCGAAGATGCCGCGCGCGCAGTCGCTCAACGTCGGGTCGCGGGCCCCCAGCACCAGGACGATGTCGCCGGGGCGCGCCTCGCGGGCCAGCTCCTCCGCCGCGGCCTCGCGGCTCTCGGGCGCCCGCGCGTCCTTCCCGCTCGCGCGCACCGGCTGGGCGATGTGCGCGGCTGCGATGTCCTTCACCGCGGTGCCTCCGACGTAGTAGATGGGCGGGAGCCAGAGCACGTCCTCCGGGTGCAGCGCCCGGCTGAACGCGGTGATGAACTCGTTCTTCAGGAAGCGGGTCGGGGTGAAGCCGTGCAGCTGGTAGAGCGCCAGAACCCGGGACCGGGGGCGCCCGGCGATGCGGGCGTGCGCCCCCTCGAGCACCGCGCGCACCTTTTCGGGGTTATGCGCGTAATCGTCGATGACCTCCACGTCTCCGGCCCGGCCCACCAGCTCGAAGCGCCGCTCGATCCCCTGATAGCGGGAGAGAGCCTCGGCCGCGGTCGCCAGCGGCACGCCGGCCTCCCGACACGCGGCCGCGGCGGCGAGGGCGTTCTCGGCGTTGTAGCGCCCCGGGAGCGGGAGCTCGAAGCGCACCCCCTCCACCGTGAAGCGGGAGCCCCGGCCGGAGGTCTCCAGGTCCCGTCCGCGGACCTGCCCGCGCTCGAAGCCGTAGGTGACGGCTCCTTCCTGGTACGCCTCGAGGCCGGCGGCGTCCGCCAGGACCACGAAGCGGCCGGACCGGGCCCGGAAATCCTGGAAGATGCGGTGCAGGTCCGCCAGCTCCTTATGGTCCTTGCTGACGTTGAGGAGCAGGCCCAGCCAGGGGGCGTACTTGGGCAGGGTGCCGTCGCTCTCGTCGGCCTCGATCACCAGCAGGTCCGATTTGCCCTGGAAGCCGCTGCCGATGAAGCCCTTCTTCTTGAGGGAATTGAGCGGGGCGCCGGTGATGATCGAGGGTCCCTGGCCCGCGGCCTCCAGGATCTCGAAGACCATGGCGGTGACCGTGGACTTCCCGCTCGTGCCCGCCACCGCCAGGGTCTTGTGCTCCCGGACGTGCCGGGCCAGGACGTCGGTGCGGTGCAGGACCGGGATGCCGAGCTCCCGGGCCCGGGCGAGGTCCGCGATGGTGTCCTCGATGGCCGTGGAGACCACCAGTTCGCTCACGGAGCGGTCCACGCCGCTGGCGTCCTGCGGGAAGAGGCGTATGCCTAGGGCTTCGAACTGCCGGCGCAGGACCGCAATCCCACCCCGGTCCAGCAGGCGGTCCGAGCCGCTGGCCGCCTTGCCGCCCAGCACATGGAACTGGGCCAAAGCGCTCATGCCGCAGCCGCCGACTCCGACGAAATGTGTCCGCCCCTCGCTCATAAGATGGAATTGTGCATTATTTAACGGCTGCCGGAATCCCCTTCCCCCTTCAAGGAGGTGGGCGTGAGCATGAGGTGAACGGCCTCGCGGCGCATGTGGTTCAAGAACGCCTGCCGCCCGGCCTCCGTGCCGATGCGCCCCAGTCCCGCGGCCGCGCTGTAGCGGACGTCGGCGTCCTTATCCTTGAGCGCGCGCTTGAGCCCGCGCACGGCACGGTCGGTCCCCTGGGTCACGTTCGCCAGCGCCAAGGCCGCGCTCGAGCGCACCCTGGCCTCTCGGTCGCGGAGCGCCCGGTCCAGGAAATCGACCGCCGGCCGGCCGCCGGCGCCGAGGGAGCCGATGGCCTCGGCCGCGCGCGCACGCTGACGGGGATCCTGGTGGGACAGCATCTTGAGCAGGTCCGGCAGGACCTCCGTGGGCGGAGGCGGCGCTCCATGGTCGGCGAGGATCTGCGGAACGGCCCAGGCGCGCGTCTCGCCGCGGACCCCGGCTCCCTCCGGGGCCGCGAGGCGCTCCTCCGGGGTCCCCAGGCCGCGGCGTCCCGGCTCCAAAGCCGGCCCCCCGCCCTCGCGCGGCGACGCGGCCCGCCGGGCCTCGCCCTCCGCCGACCGGCCCGGCCTCCAAGCGGGTCCGGCCGGCGCGGGCAAGTCCTCCCGCGGGCCTTTCAACCGCTGCTTGCGCTCCAGCTCCAGCTCCGCCGCCGTCTTCTCACCAAGCTTGAGCTCGGGCTCGGCAGCGACCCGGGGCTCCTCGCGCGGCGCGGCACCCTCCGGGCGCGGCAGGACCTCGGGGGTGCCGAACAACAGGTGGTCGAGCTCGGCCATGCGCTCGTCCTTGCCGACAGGCGGGGCTTCCTCCGCGGCAGCCTCCTCTGCATCGGGGGCGGGCTCCGGGACACCCCCCTCCCCTGGCCCTTCCCCCGACCCCTCCCCTGGAGCGGCGCCGTCTCCCTCCCCGAAATAGGGGTCAGGGTCCGCGGGCGGTCTCCTGACCAGCGTCCCGCTGGGCGCCCGCCGCTCGGGCTCCTCCGCCTCGGGCCCGTTGAGGTTGTGGGGCCGGCAGCAATGCACCCAGTTGATCTCCCCTTCCTTGTGCCGCTCCGTCCGCCGGAACTGCCGCTCCTTCCTGGGCTTCAGAAAGCCGAGGTCTGGCGGGTCCATCTCCATCCAGGGCGGCGGGCATTCGTCCGCCAGGAGGCGGCATTCGACCTCCTGCGGCCGGGGGATCGCGGCCGGCTCGGCCGGGTCCGCCGCGCCCACGGGGCAGCACAGCGCCACCCCCGATTCCGGCGGCAGGCCCTTGAGGATCTTGACCTCGTTGGGGGAAGCCCCGACGCCCTTGACCACGGTCCCCTCCGGGCACACCTTGGCCCCGGCCCGCTTGAAGCGGACGTACTGGCACCCGGCGCGGTCCCGCTCCGTGTACTCCAGCGGTTTCGTCCTCTTGGTTCTGGCCTTGGTGAAGTCCCGGGTCATGGGCCAGATCCAAGCCCCGCACTTGGACAGGCTCTCCGCCGGGATCTTTTTGCGGCCCGCGGGGGCGTGCTCTTCCAAGCTCCCGAGCCAATGCATGGCGGCCAGCCGGACCAACGGGCACTCCTCCTTGGACAGGACGCCTTCCAGGGCCGGGACCGAGGGCTCGCCCACCCGGCCCAGCCAATGGACGGCCGCGAGGCGCACCTGCCAATCCAGGTCCTCCAAGGCCCGGCGCAGGGAGGGGAGCGAGGCCTGGCCCTGCTCCCCCATCTGGTTGACGGCCCAGACCCTCTCATTCCAGCCGCCGCTCTGCAGGAGGCGTTCGACCTCCCCCTCCTCCCCGCGCAGGGGGACGGCCCCGGCCGGGAACGCCGGGACCGACAAAGCCAGGAGCAGCGCCAGGATCCTCCCCATCAGCTCAAGGATAATGGAAATCGCCCTTCCCCGCCAGGGCGGCTCATGGGTGGCTTAAATGTTGCACAGTGTCATATACCGGAAGGAGTGGAGCATGAGCGACTATTTCATCAATGAAAAGGATTTCGGCGACTTCCTGAAGCGGCTGGTCCGCGCCAGGAACGTCCTGGGGCCCAAGGCGAAGCGGGGCCATTTCGTGTTCGGGCGCATCGAGAACCCGGAGGACCTGCGCCTCGACTACGACGTCACCATTCTCCCCCCCAAGAAGGCTTTCTTCCCGACCTGCCAGGACCTGGTCCGCTTCGACGGCGACCAGGTCTCCGGCTGCATCGACCCGGTCGACCAGGTCCTGTTCGGGGTCCACTTCTACGACGTGAAGGCCATCGACATGACGGACCTCCTGTTCGCGGAGCGCGGCGAGGACCGCAACTACACGGCCAACCGCCAGGCCGCCACCATCGTGGCGTCGAGCATCCAAAGCGTGTCCCCCCGCGCCTTCTGGGGCTCGGTGGGCAAGGAGGTCGAACCCAAGGGGCACGACGCCTTCCTCACCAAAGTCGCCCGCGGTTACGTCTACCAGTCGCGGACCCCGAAAGGCTCCGCGCTCCTGGAACTCGGCAAGTTCCGCAAGGCCGAAGCGACGGAACTCGAGGCGGCCCGGAAAGCCGACGAAGCGGTCAAGAAGAAATGCCCGGAGACGCTGAAATACGGCGCCGCCGAAGTGGCCAAGAAGGTCCGGGCCGCCTTCCCGGACGAGAAGCTGTGGGAGCGCCTGTCCGAGCGCTGCTTCTCCTGCGGCTCCTGCAACCTCGTCTGCCCCACCTGCTATTGTTTCGATGTGCAGGACCACTGGAACGTGGACCAGCGCTCCGGAGCCCGCACCCGCTACTGGGACGCCTGCTTGACCTCGGAGTTCTCCAAGGTCTCGCTGGGCGCCGGCAATTCCGAGAACTTCCGCGAGTCCCGGGGCGAGCGCTTCCGCCACCGCATCCTGCGCAAGGCGTCGTACCTCAACGAAAAGCTCGGCGGCCCGGCCTGCGTCGGCTGCGGGCGCTGCGCCGCGGCCTGCACCGCGGATATCGCCGACCCGGTCAAGACCATCCGCGAAGTCATGGAGGCCGCATCATGAAGCGCCACTGCAGCTGCGGGGTCTCCAGCATGGCCGTGCACGGTGAGAGCGGCGGCCGCGACGCCGGCGCCAACCTCTTCCTGCCCCGGAAGGCCGTCATCCTGCGCGTGGAGCAGCCCACCACCATGGAGCGCCACTTCACCCTGCGCCTGGCGGACGAGACCCCGCTCGACTTCGAGCCCGGCCAGATCCTGGAGGTGGGGCTCATGGGCTACGGCGAGATCCCCCTCGGGCTCGCCTCCTCCCCGACCCGCCGCAACACCTTCGACATCGTGGTCCGCTCTGTGGGCCGGGTGTCTCAGGCCATCAACCGGCTCCAACCCGGCGATTCCCTGCTCATCCGGGGCCCGCTCGGGAAAGGCTTCGACCTGGCCATGTTCCGCGGCCACAGCGTGCTGGTCGTGGCGGGGGGCATCGGGCTGTGCCCGACCCGCAGCCTCATCCAGTACATCCTGGACCGCCGCGAGGAGTTCCAGCGCTTCACCCTGTTCTACGGGGCGCGCGACCCCCAACAGCAGCTGTTCCTCAAGGACCTCGCGGAGTGGCGCGGCTCCAAGACCGTGGAGTACTTCGAGACCGTGGACAAGGGCGACCCCGGCTGGAGGGGCAACGTGGGCGTCATCACCATCCTGTTTCCCAAGGTGAAGATCGACCCCGGGACCAAGGTGGTGGTCTGCGGCCCGCCCATCATGTTCAAGTTCGTCATCCGCGAGCTCGCGAAGCTGGGCATCCCGCACGAGGACATCTTCGTGGACCTCGAGCGCCGGATGAAGTGCGGGGTCGGCAAGTGCGGCCACTGCCAGATCAACGACAAGTATGTGTGCACCGACGGCCCCGTATTCTCCTTCGCGGAGATCAAGACCCTCGAGGAGGCGCTCTGATGGCCAAGGCAAGGATCGCGTTCTTCGACTTCGCCTCCTGCGAGGGCTGCCAGATCGAGATGACGAACTTCGGCGACGCCGCGTTCCTCGAGCTCCTCAACCACGTGGAGATCGTGGAGTTCCGGGAGGCCCTCTCCGAGAAGACCACGGAACCCATCGACGTGGCCCTGATCGAGGGCAGCTTCACCCGGGAGGCGGACCGCGCGCGGCTGGAGGAGATCCGGCGCCGGGCGCGTGTCGTCATCGCCTACGGCCAATGCGCCGCGACCGGGGGCATCAACGCCCTCAAGAACCACCAGACCGACTACAAAGAAGCGGTGTACGGCCAGGACGCCGGCATGCCGCACCTCGACAGCGACAAGGCCCTGCCCATCTCTGTGGTCATCAAGGTGGACTACAACGCCTTCGGCTGTCCGATCAACAAGTACGAGGTCCTGCAGCTCCTGTCGCATCTGGTGCACGGAAAGGAACCCGTCATCCCCAGCTACCCGGTGTGCGTGGACTGCAAGCGCCGCGAGACGGTGTGCCGCTACCACGAGGAGGACCACTGCCTGGGGCCGGTCGCCCGGGCCGGCTGCGGCGCCCCCTGCCCGGCCAGCGGCGTCCCCTGCGAGGCCTGCCGGGGGCTGGTCGACGACGCCAATCTGGCCTCGATCGAGAAGGTCCTGGTCGAGCGCGCCGGCTTCTCGGCGTCTCGCGCCGCCGCCAAGCGCATGCTGTGGACGGCCAACCAAGGGAGCGAGTCCAAATGACCACCACCGACGCCAAGATCCGGGTGCGCCACCTCACGCGCGTGGAAGGCCACGGCAGCATCGTGGTCGACGTGACTAAGGGGAAGGTCGAGAAGTGCGAGTGGCGCGTGCCGGAAGCCCCCCGCTTCTTCGAGGCCATGGTCCGGGGCCGCCACTACAGCGAGGTCGCCCGCATCACCAGCCGCATCTGCGGCATCTGCTCGATCGGCCACACCCTGGCCTCCCTGCAGGCCACCGAGGCCGCGCTCGACATCAGGATCTCTCCCCAGACCGACCTGCTCCGGCGCCTGCTCAAGCACGCCGAGAACTTCGACTCCCACGTCCTGCACGTCTACTTCCTGGCCGCGCCGGATCTCCTGGGCGTCCCGTCGGTGCTGCCCCTGGCCGCGACCCACGGCGCGGTGGTGGCGCGCGCCCTGCGCCTCAAGCGCCTGGGCCATGAGTGGGGGTCCCTCATCGGAGGACGCACTACGCACCCGACCTCGGCCGTCCCCGGCGGCTTCACCAGCGTCCCCGCGGAAGGGGAGCTCCTGGAGCTGCGCGGGAAGCTCCTGGCCGCGGTGCCCGACCTGGAAGCCACCCTCGCCACCGTGGTCGCGCTCGCCGGGAACATCCCGTCCTTCGAGCGCCCCACGGAGTACATCGCCCTCCACTCCGACAAGGAGTACGGGCTCTACGATGGGGTCATCGAGTCCGTGCTCCCGGACGGCAAGACGGAACAGTGGCCGGTGAGCGACTACCGGAAGGTGACCAACGAGTACATGGTCCCGACCTCCACGGCCAAGTACACCAGGAACAAGCTGGCCAGCTACGCCGCGGGCGCGCTCTCCCGCTTCAACAATAACTTCGACCAGCTCCACCCGGAGGCCAAGGCCGCGGCCAAGGCCCTGGGCATGAAGCCCGTCTGCGTCAACCCGTACCTCAACACGGCCGCGCAGACGGTCGAGATCGTGCACAGCGCCTACGAGGGGATCCGCCTCATCGACGAGCTCCTCTCCGCCGGAGTCCGCCTGGAGAAGCTCGCGGCGCCCGAACGCTTCGGGCGCGGCGCGGGGGCCGTGGAAGTGCCGCGCGGCATCCTCTTCCATGAGTACGAGTACGGCAAGGACGGGATGTGCCTGAGCGGGAACTGCATCATCCCCACCAACCAGAACCACGCCAACATCCAGGCCGACTTCGATAAGCTGGTGCCCGAACTCGTGGCCAAGGGGAAGACGGAGAAAGAGATGGAACTCGCGCTGGAGATGCTGGTCCGCTCCTACGACCCGTGCATCTCCTGCTCCACGCATTACCTGGACGTGCGCTTCAAATGCGCTACCTCATAGGCGCCGGGACGTACGCGGCGTTCGACGACAGCATCGGCCTGCGCATCGTGGAGCACGTCGCGGAGAAGGGCCTGGAGCGGGGATTTTCCGCCGTGGACCTCTCCGCGGGGGCCCTCGCCCTCATGCCCTATCTGGACAAGACCACGGAGCATATCCTGCTCGTCGACACGGCCAAGATGGGGCTCGCTCCCGGGTCCTACCTGTTCTTCGCCCCGGAGCAGGTCGTCAGCCGCAAGCCGCTGGGCGGCATCAGCACGCACGAGGACGACATCTTGAAGGTTTTGGAGCTGGCCCGGGCCACCGGGCATCACATCCCGCCCATCACTTTGATGGGCATCGAGCCGGAGACGGTCCGCCCGGGCTTCGGCCTCTCGCCCGTCCTGGCCGAGCGCTTCGCCGGCTACGTGGCCGAAGCCGTGGCGCGCATCGGGGCGTCCCCGCCCCGGAGCGTCGGCATCTCCCGTTAGAGCGTCGTCACCCCGGGCTTGACCCGGGGTCCACAACAGCCGTTCCTGGACCCCGGCTTTCGCCGGGGTGACGTCTGGCGCCTGGACCCCGGCTTTCGCCGGGGTGACGTCTGGCGCCTGGACCTCGGCTTTCGCCGGGGTGACGAATGTAATCGGACTTATGACCCACTACACTAGAAACCGGCCGCCCCGCCGACGCGAAGTGCTATCATGGGCCCCGCGGTATCCCAAGGGGGAATCTGTCATGAATCGAGCCGGCTACCTCGGTCTATCCAGGACCCTGGCGGCCATGGCCGCCGCGAGCATAGTGCTCATCGCAGGCAGCAGCTACTGGTATTATCGGCAACAGGCCCGCGATATCCGCCAGACCAGCCACGAACAGCTGCGCGCCATCGCTGAATTGAAGAGCGGACAACTCAGCTCCTGGCGTCAGGAGCGCCTGATCGACGCCCGCATCCACGCCAACGGACTGGTGCGTCAAGGCATCGCGCGCTGGCTGCTCCCCCCCCATTCCTCCGCCGAAGGATCGCACGTCCGGGATCGGCTCCGCCTCATCCGCAATGAAGAGGGCTACCAGAACATCCTCGTCGCTTCCCCGGACGGCCGGCTGAAGCTCTCCCTCGACGAGCGCGTGCGCCGGCTGGACGCCGGCGTCCAGCCGCTCGTCTCCCGGGCCCTGGCCGAGCGGCGCGCCGTCCTGGGGGACTTCTTCAAGTGCCCCGACTGCGGCACGATCCACCTCGACGTCGCCGCTCCGGTCCTGGGCCCGGGAGGCCGCCCGCTCGCCGCGCTCATCCTGCGCACGGACCCCGAGCGGACCATCTATCCCCTCATCCAGTCCTGGCCCTTGCCCAGCCCCAGCGCCGAGACCCTGCTCGTGCGGCGGGAGGGCGGCGAAATCGTATTCCTGAACCGCCTCAGGCATTTCCCGGACGAGCCCCTGACGCGGCGCCAGCCGATGACGAACACCGAGCTCCCCGCGGCCCAGGCCGTGCTCGGCAAGACCGGCCTTTTCGACGGCCGCGACTACCGCGGCGTCCAGGTGCTGGCGGACCTGCGCCCCATCCCCGGCACCCCCTGGTTCATGGTCGCCAAGATGGACGCGGACGAACTGCTCACCGAAGCCCGCTATCGCGGCGGCGTGGCCGTCGTCCTTTCCGGCCTGGCCATGCTGCTGGTGGGGGTGCTCATAGCATTCCTCAATCGGCTGAGGACCTGGCGCCTACAGCAGGACCTGGGAGAGGCGCGGCGGGAACGCGAGGAGTCCCAGGCGGAACTGCGGGCCACCCTCTACGGCATCGGGGACGGGGTCATCGCCACGGACCGCGAAGGCCGGGTCACCCGCATGAACCCCGTGGCCGAGCAGCTCACGGGTTGGCAAGAGGCCGAGGCGCAGAGGCGGCCCCTGGCCGAGGTCTTCCGGATCATCAACGAGGAGACGCGGGCGCCGGTCGCAAGTCCGGTCGAGCGCGTCCTGCGCGAGGGACTGGTGGTGGGTCTGGCCAACCACACCCTGCTCCTGGCCAAGGACGGCTCGGAGCGCCCCATCGCGGACAGCGGCGCGCCCGTCCGCGCCGAGGACGGCGCGGTCGCCGGCGTGGTCCTGGTCTTCCGGGACCAATTCGCGGAACGGGCGGCGCAGAAGTCTCTCGCGGAGGTCGCGGAGAGTTATCGCGCGCTCTTCGCGAACATGGTCAACGGCTTCGCTTTCTGCCGCATGCTCTACGAGGGAGACCGGCCAGCTGATTTCCTCTATCTCGAAGTGAACGCGGCTTTCGAGAAGCTGACCGGCCTCAAGAGCGCAGCCGGCAAGAAGGTCTCCGAGCTCATCCCGGGGCTCCGCGAGTCGAGCCCGGAGCTTTTCGAACGCTACGGCCGGGTGGCCCGCGGCGGCGCCCCCGAGCGGTTCGAGACCTACGTCCCGGCCCTGACGATGTGGTTCGACATCTCGGTCTACCGCCCCAAGCCCGAGCATTTCGTCGCGGTGTTCGACGTCATCACTCGGCGCAAGGACGCGGAGAAGTCCCTGCGTGATAGCGAGGCGCGCTTCCGGCTCCTGGCCGAGCTCGCCCCCGAGGCGATCTTCATCCAGACCCGCGGCAGGTTCCGGTATGTCAACCCGGCCGCCTTGGCGCTCTTCGGCGCCCCGACGGCGGGAGAGCTGCTCGACCAAGACATGTACGAGCGCTTCCATCCCGATTTCCACGCGGTCATCCGGCAACGCGCCGGAGGCGTCATGGCCGGCGGCCCGACCGCGCCCTTCATGGAGCAGAAATATCTGCGCCTGGACGGATCGGCCGTCGACGTCGAGGTCTCGGCGGTCCCCTTCCGCCATGGAGACGAGGACGGAGCCTTGGTCATCGTCCGCGACCTCAGCGAACACAAGCGCTCGGAGAAAGACCGGTCCCTCACCCTGGAGATACTGCGCTTGGTCAATACCTGCGCGGACGAGCACGAACTCATGCGCGCAGTGACCCTCCGGCTCCGCGACTGGTCCGGCTGCGAGGCCGTGGGAGTGCGCCTGCGCCAGCAAGAGGATTTCCCCTATTTCGAGACCCAGGGGTTTCCTCCTGAGTTCGTGGCGCTCGAGAACAGCCTCTGCGGCCGGGACCCGGCCGGGAACCCGGCCCTGGAGTGCATGTGCGGCAACGTCCTGTGCGGACGGTTCGACCCCGCCAAGCCCTTCTTCAGCTCCAAAGGCAGCTTCTGGACCAATTGCACGACCGAGCTCCTGGCGGGCACTACGGAAGCCGACCGCCAGGGACCGACCCGCAACCGCTGCAACGGCCAGGGTTACGAGTCGGTGGCCCTGGTGGCCCTGCGCGCCGGGGGCGCCGTCCATGGGCTGCTGCAGTTCAACGACAAACGCAAGGGCCGCTTCACGGCTCAGTCCATCGCCATGCTGGAGACCATCGCCGACCACCTGGCCGTGGCCGTCGCGCACCGCCTGGCCCAGGCGGAGCTCCAGCGCCGCGAAGCGGCGCTGGCGGAAGCCCAGGCCCAAGCGAACATCGGGAACTGGCGGGTCTCGTTCCGGGACGGTCGACAGGAGTGGAACGGCTCGGACGAACTCCTGCGGATATACGGGCAGCCCCCGGGCACGCCTTTGACGATGCAGGTCGTACTCGAACGCGTGCACCCCGATGACCAGCCGCGGGTGGCGGAACAATGGTCCGCGGCCCTGCGCGGCGAGGGCCCCAAGGAATGGGAGTTCCGCATCCTCGTGAAAGGCCGGCTCAAGTGGCTGCACCTGCTGACGCACTTCCGGCGCGACGCGGCGGGCCAGCCGATGGAGGCGTACGGCACCAATCAGGACATCACCGAGCGCAAACTGGCCGAACTGAAGATCAGCCGGCTCTCCTGCGCGCTGGAGCAGAGCCCGGTGCTCGTGGTCATGACCGACCTCAAGGGAGACATCGAGTACGTCAACCCGCGTTTCTGCGAAGTGACGGGCTATGCTCCCGCCGAGGTGCTGGGCCGCAATCCCCGGCTCCTCAAGTCGGGCGAGACCCCGGCCGAGGAGTACCGCAAGCTCTGGGAAGCCATCGCGTCGGGAGGAGAGTGGCGGGTCGAATTCCATAACAAGAAGAAGGACGGCTCCCTGTATTGGGAACGGGCCGCCATCTCATCGTTGCGGGACAATTCCGGGGAACGCATCGGCTATCTGGCCGTCAAGGTGGATATCACCTCCGAGAAGTCTCTCGAGAGCAAGCTCTTCCAGGCCCAGAAGATGGAGTCCGTAGGCCGTCTGGCCGGAGGCGTGGCCCACGACTTCAACAACCTGCTCACCGCGATCAACGGGTACGCGCAGTTCGTCATGGAAGGCCTGCCCCCCGGAGACCCCAAGCGCGACGACGTCAAAGAGATCCTGGCCGCCGGCGAACGGGCGGCCGCGCTCACTCGCCAACTCCTGGCTTTCAGCCGCAAGCAGATACTCAATCCCGTGGCCCTGGACCTCAACGCCGCGGTGGGCGGGACGCTCAAGATGCTCAAGCGCCTCATCGGAGAGGACATCAGGATCGATCCCCAACTGGCCCCCCGCCCCTGCCTGGTCAAGGTCGACGCCGGACAGATCGACCAGATCCTAATGAACCTGGCGGTCAACGCCCGGGACGCCATGCCGGACGGCGGGGTGCTGACCGTGGAGACCGCGGTCGAGGAATTATCGGAGGATTGGCATCGCGAACGTCCCTGGCTCCCGTCCGGACCCCTGGTACGCCTGCGCGTCACGGACACGGGAACGGGGATGGATGAGGAGGTGAAGACCCATCTCTTCGAGCCCTTCTTCACGACCAAGGAACGGGGCAAGGGCACGGGACTGGGACTCTCCACGGTGTACGGCATCGTCCGGCAGAGCGGCGGAGAGATAGTGGTCGCAAGCGCCCCCGGCCAAGGCTCCTGCTTCTCCATCTACCTGCCCCAGCTCAACGCCGGCGCCCCGGAGACGGCACTCGGCGCTGTAGCTACGAAGTCCGTAGGCAGCGAGACCGTGCTGCTGGTAGAGGATGAGGAAACGGTGCGGCGGCTGGGCCTGAAGGTCCTCACGCGCTGCGGCTACAAGGTCCTGGCCGCGGCGGACGGCCGGACGGCGCTCAAACTGCTGGAGGAGCACGGACCCGGCGTGGACCTGCTCATCACCGACGTGGTGATGCCCGGGATGAACGGCCGGGAATTGGCCAAGGCCGCGGCCAAGCTCTGCCCTGAGATGCGCACGCTCTATATGTCGGGCTACACCGACAACGCCATCGTCCACCATGGCGTGCTCGACCCGGGCCTGGCCTTCCTCTACAAGCCCTTCACCGCCCAGGCCCTGGCCCTGAAGGTGCGCACGGTGCTCGACGCCTCCCCGGACCAGGCTCGGCCCTAGCGTAGTGTCCCGGGGTGACGGATGGGCTGGACCCCGGCTTCCGCCGGGGTGACGACTCACGAACGGGCATCATGACACAACCTCTCGCGCCGGACGACGAAAGCAAAGGGCCTTGCAACGCACTACACTAGCAGGAGAGCTTGGAGAGGAGGAGCTTTTCCAGGCGGTCGGCCTTGGCCTGGGCTTCGGCCAGGAAGCGGTCGGCCTTGAGACGGACGTCGCGGCGCCAGGCCTCGTCGGATATTCCCGGCAGGTTGATGAGCACGTTGTAGTAGGCCCCCAGGGCCGCGGCCCGGGCCATGAGCCCGGCCACCCCGGCGTCCGACAGGGAGTTGGGGTTCCCCCGCTCCCCCGCGGCCAGGGCGCAGTCGAGGGTTGGCAGTGTCCGCTCCAGCGTCCCCAAGGGTTCCAGCGTGGCGGCCTGGTTCGCCGCCTCCAGGGCCGCCTGGCGCGCGGCCTGCTGCTCCGGGCTGGCCTTGGGCATGCCGAAGCAGGCCAGCACCCGCTTGAAGGCCGCGGTGTCCTCGTCCACGGCCTTGAGCTGCTGGGCCATGAGCTCCTGGGCCTTCACGCCCACTTCCTCCATCTCCGCGCGGCGGTCCGCGAAACCCTTCTTCTCGTGGGTGAGGGCGGCCACCATGGAGGCGAGTCCCGCGCCCAGGGCCCCGGCCAGGGCGGCCACGGACCCGCCGCCCGGGGCGGGAGAGTGGGAGGCCAGCTCGGCCGCGAAAGCCTTCACGCTCATGGCCGCGAGGGGCTCGGGCCGGCGGAAGCGCTCCTCGATGATCTTCTTGGCCGGGTCGAAGGGGGACACGTCGGAGAGTCCCAGGCTGAGGGCCGCGGCGTGCAGGACCTCGCGGTCCGAGACGCCGGTGGTCGCCCCCTGTTTGTTCAGAAAATACCGCCCCGCCTCCAGGAGCACGCGCTCGGGGACCAGGCCCACCACCTCGCTGCCCGTGACGCGGCAGCCCAGCCGGGAGGCCAGGTCGCAGCAGGCGTCGTAGACCTTGTGCAGCGGCGAGGCGTCGATGTCGAGTATGTTGATGGTCACCTGGGCGCGGTCGTACTCGGGGATGAACCAGCCCGTGGCCTGGACCGACTTGAACAGGCCGGGGATGCGCTCGGGCTTGCCGTCGGCTCCGACGACCGCCTTGCCGGCGGCGTCCTTGCGAGGCTTGCCGGTCTCCCGGATCTCGAAAGCGATGTGCTTGGCCAGGGCCACGCTGGAAGTATTCAGATTGACATTGTAGGCGATGAGGAAGGCCCGCGCCCCGACTACCAGGGCCCCGGCTTTCGCGTCGAAACGCGCCGGGCCGAAATCCGGGGCCCACTCGGGCTGCTTGAGCTTGGCCTCAAGCGCCTCGTACTCGCCGGCGCGGATGTCGGGCAGACGCCGGCGCTCCGGGCGGGCGGCGGCCTCGGCGTAGAGATAGACCGGGAGCCGCAGTTCCTCCCCCACGCGGCGTCCGAGACGGCGCGCGAGCTCGGCGCACTCCTCCAGGGTCATCCCGGAGATGGGCACGAACGGGCAGACGTCGCAGGCGCCCTGGCGGGCGTGCTCGCCTTTGTGGGCGCGCATGTCGATGAGCTCAACGCCCTTGCGGATGGCCTGAAAGGCCGCCTCGAGCACGGCCTCCGGCTCGCCGGCCAAGGTGTAGACCGTGCGGTTGGTGGCGGCGCCCGCGTCCACGTCCAGGAGCTGCACCCCTGAGACGGAGCGCACCGCGTCCGCGATCGCGTCGATGACCCGGCGGTCCCGGCCTTCGCTGAAATTCGGCACGCATTCCACGATCTTCATAGGCCGCCCGCCTCCGCGATTACTTTTTCCAGCGCACTTAGGACCCCGGTGCGCTCCAGGCGCGCCGGGTCCCCGACCGCCTCCTCCAGCCCCCGGTCGTAGGGGATGGCGCCCAGATACGGCACGCCCAGCCGCGCGGACTCCGCCCGGACGAAGCCGGATTCGGAAAGGACCATGTTCTCCACCACGCCGGCCATCCGTACGCCCAGCTCCTGGAATATGCCGATGACCTTGCCCACCGTGGCGAAGGAGACCTTGGAGGGCACGGTGACGAGCAATGATTCCGCCTTGGGCATGAGGCGGATGACGTCGAGGGCCGCGTCGCTGAGTCCCGGCGGCATGTCCACGACCAGGCGGTCGAGTTCCCCCCAGCGCGTGATGGCCAACAGCTCGATGATGGCGTTGGAGATGTCCGTTCCGCGCAGGGGCGCGGGCCGGTCCCCGGTGAAGAAGGAAAGGGACATGAAATGGATGCCGTGGAACACCGGCGGGAGGATGCCCCGGTCCTCCTTGGGGAACAGGTCCCGGGCGCCCAGGATGGTGTGCTGGGAGGGACTGCTGAGGTCCAGGTCGAGCAATCCGACCTTGCGGCCCGCGCGGGCCAGGCTCAGGGCCAAGCAGGAGGAGAGCACGCTTTTCCCCACCCCGCCCTTGCCCCCGGAGACCGGGATGATCTTGCCGATGCCGGCCAGGCGCTCGCCCACGATGTCGAGGCGGGGGTCCATCTTCAGCATATCCTCGGGAACTGGTCCCCGACCAGCATGTCGAGTATCCGGCGTCCGCGCACCGCGGTGGCGAGGAACACCTTCCCGGCCGGGGCCGGCACGGCTTCCCCGATCACAGCCGCGTCCCGGCCTAGCGGGTGGGCGCGCAGGGCCGCGAGCGCGCGCTCCGCGTCCTCCGGGGCCGCCACCAGCACCATCTTCCCCTCGTTGGCCATGTAGAGCGGGTCGAAGCCCAGGAGTTCGCAGAAAGCCCGCACCGGCTCGCGCATGGGCACGGCGGACTCGGACACGGTGAAGCCGAAGGACCTCCCGGCCGCGGCCTCGTTGAGCACCGTGGCCAGACCGCCCCGGGTGGCGTCGCGCATGAACTTGACCTTGCAGCCGGCGTCCAGTACGCTCTTCACCAGCCCCCAGAGCGGAGCGCAATCCGAGGCCAGCCCGCCGATGCCCAGGGCCTGCCTCTCCGAGATCACCGCGGCTCCGTGGTCGCCGATGGTCCCATTGACGAGCACCTTATCCCCGGCCGCGATCCGCTCCGGCGAGAAGCCGGGCCCGTCGCCGAGTTCGCCGATGCCCGCGGTGTTGATGAAGAGGCCGTCGCCCTTGCCCTTTTCCACGACCTTGGTGTCCCCGGTCACGATGCGCACGCCCGCTTCGCGCGCCGCGGCCGCGATCGAGCCCACCACGCGGTCGAGCACGGCGCGCTCGAGACCTTCCTCGATGATGAGGGCCAGGGAGAGAAAGCGCGGCTTGGCCCCCATGGCGGCCAGGTCGTTGACCGTGCCGCAGACCGCGAGTCTTCCGATGTCGCCGCCCGGAAAGAAAAGGGGGCGGACCGTGTAGCTGTCGGTGGTGAAGGCGATGCGGCGACTATCCAGCTCCAGCTCGGCGCTGTCGGTCAACTTCTCCAAGACCGGGTCGGGCAGGGCCTTGAGTATGCTCGAACCCACGAGGTCGTGGGAGAGACGGCCTCCGCTCCCGTGCGCGAGCAGGATCTGTTCAGCTTTCTCGCCCATATTTGTAGTAGGCCGCGCAGGTGCCTTCGCTTGAGACCATGCAGGCGCCCACCGGGGCGGTCGGGGTGCAGCTGGAGCCGAAAAGGGCGCAGTCGGAGGGCTTGCGCACGCCCCGCAGCACCTGGCCGCAGATGCAGCCCGCGGCGGACTTCTCGGGCTCGGGCTCGGCGTCGAGGCGCTTCTCCGCGTCGAACTCCGCGAACTCGGAACGGATGCGCAGTCCGCTGCCCGGGATGTTCCCGATGCCCCGCCAGACCGAATCGCAGGGCTCGAACACGCGTTCGATGAAGCCCACGGCCTTGGCATTGCCCTGGGGTTGGACGCTGCGGCGATACTGTATCTCGAGGCGCGGCGCCCCTTCCGCGATCTGCCGCGCGAGCATCAGGACGCCCTGGACGATATCCGCGGGCTCGAAGCCCACGATAACGGAGGGGATATGGAACTCCGATACCAGGAAGCGATAGGGCTCGGCGCCGATGACGGTGCTCACGTGCCCGGGGAGGATGAGCCCTCCCACCCGGAGCTCGGGATCCGAAGCCAGGGCGCGCAGGGCCTGCGGGACCGTCTTGTGCCCGCAGAGCACGGAATAGTTCCTGAGGCCCCGGTCGCGCGCGGTCAGGACGCAGGCGGCCACACCGGGGGTCGTGGTCTCGAAGCCCACGCCCAGGAACACGACATGCCGGTCGGGGTTTTGCGCCGCGAGCTCCACGCTCTCCGCCGGGGAGTAGACGGTGCGTATGTCCGCGCCGGACGCCTTCTCACGCTCCAGGCTGGAGGAGGAACCCGGGACGCGGAACATGTCCCCGAAAGTCGTCACGATCGTGCCCGGCAAGCGGCCGTAGGCGATGGCCTGGTCGAGGTAGCGATTGGGAGTGACGCAGACCGGACAGCCGGGCCCGGACAGCAGCTCCACGGACTCGGGCAGTACCTGCCGCAGGCCGCTGCGGAATATGGCCACCGTGTGCGTGCCGCAGACCTCCATCAGCACGGCCTTGCGGCCGGCCAGGGCCTGCCGGGTCTTCTCGAGCAGGGCCTGGACGGGGCCGGGCCGGCGGTACTCGTCGAGGTATTTCATCGGCCGCCCGGGGTCCCATCCCCGAAAACCTCCGCCATGAGGGCCAGGTCCTTCTCCGCCTGCTCGCGGTCCAGCTTCTGGATGGCGAAGCCCGCGTGCACGATGACGAAATCGCCGACCTGGGGATCCTCCAGCAGGGTCAGCCGGACCTCGGTCCGCGCGCCGCCCAGCTCGACGATGCCGAGCTCGCCCTGAATAGACATCAGTTCCATGGGGACTGCTAGACACATATCAGCCGACCTCCACGATCCCCTTCCCCCCACCCTAACCCTCCCCCACAAGGGGGGAGGGAAAAAGAATTCACGGCAACTCAGCGTCCGGTGAGCGACTCGCTTGCAATCATCGTCTGCCCCAGGCAGATACCCCCGTCGTTCGTCGGCACCTGGCGATGGGTGAGGACCGAAAAACCGGCGTTCTGAAGGGACCGGCAGGTCCATTCTAGCAAAAGGGTGTTCTGGAAGACCCCGCCGCTCAGCGCCACCCGCTGCAGGCCCCGCTCCGAGCGGACCGCCGAGCAGACCGACACGGTCCAGGCGGCCGCGGTCCGGTGGAAGCGCGCGGCGACGGTCCCGGCCGGGGTCCCGGCAGCAAGGTCCGCGATGACGGCCTGGAGCACGGGCGCGGGGTCCATGACCCAGGGCCAATCCCCCCCTCCGGTCGCGAAGGGATACGGTTCCGGAACCGTCCCCCCCGCCGCATGCGCCAGCATCTCCAGTTCGATGGCCGCTTGCCCCTCGTAGCGGATGGCGTCGCGGACCCCGACCAGGGCTGCGACCGCGTCGAAGAGCCGCCCCATGCTGGAGGTGCGGGGGCTCTGCAATCCGGACTCGGCCGCCTTCTGGAGGATCTCCCACTTGCCGCGGTCGAGCCGCCGGGTAAAGCCGGAATCCCGGTCGAGGCACCCGGGGCCGAAGGCCGAGACCAGATGGCTGGCGGCCATGCGCCACGGCTCCCGTATGGCCTGGTCCCCCCCCGGCATGGGCACGGTCTTCAGATGTGCCGCGCGCTCGAAACCGCGATAGTCCGCGACCAATATCTCGCCGCCCCACACCGTCCCGTCGTCGCCGTAGCCCGTGCCGTCGTAGGCCACGCCGATGACCTTCTCCGAGAGCCGGTTGTCGGCCATGCAGGCGGCGATATGGGCATGGTGGTGCTGGACCGATACCAGGCGCAGCCCCTGCGCGGCCGCGCGCTCCCGGGCGTATTTCGTGGAGAGGTAGTCCGGGTGCCGGTCGCAGGCGATGAGCCCCGGCGAGACCTGGAACACCCTCTCGAAATGCTCGATTCCCCGCTCGAAGGACTCCAAAGTCTCCAGGTTCCCGAGGTCGCCGATGTGCTGGCTGAGGAAGCAGTCCCCCCCCTTGGCGACGGAGAAGGTGTTCTTGAGCTCGGCCCCGCAGGCGAGGATCGGCCTCGGCAGGGGAGCCGACAGGCGGATCGGGGCCGGGGCATAGCCCCGGGACCGGCGCAGGACCCGCTCGGCCCCGCCCCAGACCCGGCACACGCTGTCGTCGCAGCGGATGTGGATGTCCCGGTCGTTGAGCAGGAACGCGTCGGCGATGCCCGCCAGCCGCGCGAGGGCCTCCTCGTTCTGACAGGCGATGGGCTCCTCGCTGAGATTGCCGCTCGTCATCACCAGGGGCGCGGGCGCCCCGGCGTCGAACAATAGCTGCTGCAAAGGCGTGTACGGAAGCATGAATCCCAGCCACCCCTGCCCCGGCGCTACCCCCTCCCCCAACGGGGGAGGGCTGGGGTGGGGGGCGCGCCGCAGGAGAACGATCGGCCGCCGTACCGACTCCAAAGACGCCGCCTCCTCCGCATCCACGGCGCAGTACCGGCGGATCTCCTCGAGGTCTCGCGCCATGAGGGCGAACGGTTTGTCCTCCCGGTATTTCCTGCCCCGCAGGGTCCGCACCGCCTCTTCATTGGACGCGTCGCAGGCCAGGTGAAATCCGCCCAGACCTTTGACCGCCAGGATGCGGCCCTCGCACAGGAGAGCCGCGGCGCGAGCGACCGCCTCGTCCGGTCCAGCAAGCTCGGCCCCGTCCGGCCCGGCCAGCCACACCCTGGGCCCGCACTCCGGGCAAGCCGTGGGCTGGGCATGGAAGCGGCGGTCCGCCGGGTCCTCGTACTCGGCCCGGCAGCGGGGGCACATGCGAAAGGGCTCCATGGTGGTCTGGGCCCGGTCATAGGGGATGCCCCGCACGATGGTGAAGCGCGGACCGCAATTGGTGCAGTTGAGGAAAGGATAGCCGTGCCTGCGGTCCTTGGGGTCCGCCAGCTCCCGCAGGCAGTCCGGGCACACCGCCAGGTCCGGCGAGACCTCGGTGCGGACCTCGACCCCGGCGCGGCTGGCAAGGATGCGGAACTCCGAGGCTCCCTCCGCGGGCAGCTCCCGGGAGCTCATGCGGACGACGGAAGCGGCCGGAGGCGGGGACTCCTCCAGCGCCCGCAGGAAGGCAGCCACGTCGGCCGGGGCGCCCTCGACCTCGATGACCACGCCTTCCGGGGTGTTGGTGACCCAGCCGCCCAAGGAGCGCTCCCGGGCGTAGCGGTACACGGCGGGGCGGAACCCGACTCCCTGCACCCGCCCGCCGACCTCGATGCGCAGACGCCTGCGTTCGGCGGCCATCGCTCAGGCCGCCAGGATCTCGGTGACGCGGCGCACGAGCTGTTCCGGAAAAAACGGTTTCTCCAGGAGGGCGTCGGCGGGATCGAGCGCCTGCCCCGCGGCCGCGAGGTCCTGATACCCCGACATGAAAAGGACCTTGACCCCCGGCCTCAGGGCCGCGACCTCGTGGGCCAGCGCCTTCCCGTTCATCCTCGGCATGATGACGTCCGACAGCAGGAGGTCGAACCGCTCCCCGCCCCGGGCCACGGCGAGCGCCTCATCCGGCCCCTCCGCCTCCAGCACCTCCAAGCCCGCCTCCCGCAGCGCCCGCGCCGCTATGGCTCGGACCTTACCCTCGTCCTCCACCAACAGGACCGTTCCGCACGCCCGCGCCGCGGCGGGAGCGGCCTCGCCGGACACCGTCGGCGCGGCCTCGCCCGCTCCGGGCAGATAGACCCGGAATTGCGTCCCCCTTCCCGGCGCGCTCTCGAACGCGATCCCCCCCCCGCTCTGCTTGACGATCCCGTAGACGGTGGAAAGCCCCAGCCCCGTGCCCTTGCCCGGCTCCTTGGTGGTGAAGAACGGTTCGAATATGCGCGCCTGCACCGACGGCTCCATGCCCGTACCCGTGTCCGCGACCGCCAGCAGGGCGTACCGCCCGGGAGGCAGCTGCGCGAGCGCGGCGGCCTCGCCGGCGAGCTCCGCCCAACCGGCCCGGATCGACAGCCGCCCGCCCTGGGGCATGGCGTCGCGCGCGTTCACCGCCAGGTTGACCACCACCTGCTCGAACTGCCCGGGGTCCACCTTCACCCAGACCGCCTGCGGGGCCGGTTCCAGCGCCAGTTCCACGCCTTCCCCGATGAGCCGCCGCAGCATCTTCCCCAGCTCGCTGACGGCCGCGTTGAGGTCGATGACGCGCGGCAGGAGCCTCTGCCTGCGGCTGAAGGCCAGCAACTGCCGCGTGAGGGCGGAAGCGCGCTCCGCGGCGCGCCGGATCTCGGCGACGTCCTCGTTCAGGGGGTCTTCCGGCTTCAGTCCCTTGTTGAGGAAGTCGCTGTAGCCCAGGATCGCGGTCAGGAGGTTGTTGAAGTCGTGGGCCATGCCCCCGGCCAACCGCCCGATCGCGTCCAGCTTCTGGCTGTGCAGAAGCTGTTCCGAGAGCTGGCGGCGCTGGAGGAGCTCCCCGATCCGGCCCGCGACCAGCAGGACGAATTCGACGGCCCTGCGGTCCTGCGGCAGGGCCTCGCGCTTGAAAACGGCCAGCACCGCGGCCGGCGCACCCCCCACCAGCACCGGCACGCCCAGGGCGGCCCGGAGCCCGGCATGCTGGGCGAGCTCCCGGCGCGGGAATTCGTCGTCTTTCGAGAGGTCCTCTATCCAGAGGGGGCTGCGGGAACTCCAGACCCGCCCGGGCAGGCACCGGCCGGGCTGGAAAGAGAGCCCGGCGCTCTCCCGAGCGAAGGCCCGCAGGCCCGGGTCATCGACATGCCACGAGTGGCGGCACACCAGGGAGCCGTTCTGCGCGGCGGCCCAGACCTCCCCCACGCTCCAGGACATGGCGGCGCAGATCCCCCGGACCGCGCAGGCCAGGATCTCATCCGGAGTCTCCAGCTTCTCCGCCTCCAAGGGGATGTCGCGCAGGGCGGAGATCATCCGCCCCATATGGTCGTGCTCTATGACGATGGCCAGCACGTCCGCGACCGAAGCCAGGAACTCCGTCTCCATGCGGTTCACGGCATGTCCCGCCCTCAGATACAAGGTCAAGACCCCGATGACCCGGTCCTGGAGCTTGATGGGCACGCAATAATGGCCGTGCGGGCTCATCCCCCCATAGCGGTGCTCATGGGACTCGTCCACGCTGGCCGAGTAAGCCAGCTCGCCGGAGTCCGCCGCCCGGCCGCACAGGCATCGCCCGAAGGGCACCTTGGCGCACTTGGCCTGGATCTCGGGGCTGAGACCGCGCTGGACCTTCAGCACCAGCAGGTCCGGCTCGCCTTCGACCAGGAAGACGGCGCCGCGCGCGGCCAGACTCAGCCAGGGGATGGCCAGGACCTCGTCCAACGCCGACTCCAGGATGCGCGCGAGCGGCTGGTCCTCCAGCGACAGGCGCAGCAGCTTGTTGAGCACGGTCTTGAGTGTGTCCTGGCGGCGCAGGCCGTCCTCGTGGGCGATTTTCTCCGAGACGTCCAGGAGCGTCCCCAGGATGACCCGGCGGCCCCCGATATCGGCGACCGTCCCCAGTATCTCCACCGGGACCGGCGAGCCGTCCTTGCGCCGGCCCGTGAAGGAGTAGCGCGCGACGCTCTCGCGGCCCGCGACCCGCCCGGCGAGCTGCTCGGCGACCCGTCCCCGGTCCGCTTCCATCACCAGGGCCGCCGACGACGGCAGGGCGAGTATCTCCTCGGCGCGATAGCCGAAGATGGCCGCGAAGGCGGGGTTGACGTAGAGGAAGCGCTCCTCCGAGATGATGTAGATCCCGACCAAGGCGTGGGAGACCAGCGTCTGGAAACGGGCTTCCGATTCCCGATGGGCCTCCTGCCAGGTCAGGACCTCGCCTTCGGCCCGGAATAACCATAGATAGAAGACGGGAGCGGTCCCGAGGGACAGGAACACCCCATCGCAGACGTTCTCGACCCAGGTCCCCAGGAATCGGTCGGGAAGGAGCCAAGGCAGGACGAACATCACCAGGGTCTCGCCGAACAGGATGACCGCGAGTATCTTAAGCAGAAGGCGGATTCGGTCGCTCATGGTCCCGCGGGGTCGGCTCCTATCCTTATTGTATCAATCCCCAGGAGCGCCTGAGCTGGAATTGAGCCGGCCCTGAACCTGCCCTGAGCCGGGCGTCCCATACTGAGGGCAAGAGAGGGACCGCCATGCCGAGCATCCTGGTCGTTGACGACGAGTCCGCCGTGCGCGCGCTGTGCCGCAGGGCCCTCGCGCGATCCGGACATGCCGTGGCCCTGGCCGAAGACGGCGAGAGCGCGCTGCGCGCGCTGGAGGCCGACTCCTACGACATCCTGCTCACCGACATCAATCTGCCGGGCAAGAGCGGCGTCGCCCTCACCCGCGAAGCGAGCCGGCTCCAGCCCGGATTGGGGATCATCATCATGACCGGCGGCCCGACCTATGAGACCGCGGTCGCCACCCTCCAGGAAGGCGCCTGCGACTACCTCCCCAAGCCCTTCGACCCCGACGCCCTGCGCGCCGCCGTGCAGCGCTGCAGCGACCGCCGCGCGCTCGCGGCGGGCTTCCAGACCCAGCCGGCGACCGACGCCCGCCTCCGGCTGGCCAATGAGCGGCTGCGCCAGGCGGAGGAGCTGCAGAACGGTTTTCTGTCCATCGTCAGTCATGAGCTGCGCACCCCCCTGGCCGTCATGCTCGGCAGCGTGGACCTGCTCGCCGAGACCCGGGACCGGAAACAACACGCCCGGGGGATCGCCATGCTGCGGCAGAACCTCAAGCGCCTGCACGAGCGCGTCGAGACACTGCTCAACTACGCCAGCCTGCGGCGGGGGGACGTCGCTGCCCGTCGGGAACAGCTGTCGCTCCGGACGCTGGCGGACTTCGTTCTGGAAGACTACCGCGCGGACCTCCGGAGCAAGGACCTGTCCTGCACCGCCGCCCACGCGGAGGACCTCCCCCTCCTGTGGGGCGACGCGCACTGGCTGCGCATCGCGCTCCACGAACTCGTCGACAACGCCGTGCGGTTCACCCCGGCCCGCGGCGCCATCCGCCTGGAGACCTGGCAGGAAGGTCCTCGCGTCCTGCTCCGCATCGCCAACACCGGCGCGGCCGTCGTCCCCAGCGAACTCCCCTGGATATTCGACGCCTTCCGCCAGACCGAGCCCCACCTCACGCGCCGGACGGGAGGACTGGGTCTCGGGCTGGCTATCGCGGATGAAGTCGTGCGCCTGCACGGCGGGAACCTCACCGCCGCCAGCCGCCCGGGGGAGGGCACGACGCTCACTCTCTCGCTGCCCCGGGCTTGACCCCCGCGCCTACTCCTCGAACTTGTAGCCCAGGCCGTGCACGTTGACGATGCGGTCGCCGGTCTGGGGTCCCAGCTTCCGGCGCAGGCGCGAGACGTGGGTCTGCACCGTCTGGGGGTCGTTGTAATCCGCCACGTCGTAGCCCCAGATGGTCTCCAGCAGGCCGTTGACCGTATGCACCCGGCCCGGCCGCTCGAGGAACAGGGCCAGCAGGTCGAACTCCTTGCGCGTGAGCGCGACGGCCCGCCCCGCGACCCGCACCTCCCGCGCCGCGGGGTCCAGCTCGATGCCCCCGCGCTTGAGCAGCCCGTCGCTCCCCAGGGGCCGGCCGTAGCGCCGCAGCACCGCGTTGATCCGGGCCAGCAGGATCTTCATCGTGAAAGGTTTGATGACGTAGTCATCCGCCCCGCCCTCCAGCCCGGAGACCACGTCCTGCTCCGCGACCATCTGGCCGGACATGATGATGACCGGGATGCCCCGGGTCGCTCCCCCCTTCTTGAGCGCGCGGCACAGCGCATGCCCGTCCAGGCCCGGCAGGTCCGCGTCGGTCAGCACGAGGTCGGGGGGCGATTCCTGGGCCAGAGCCAGGCCGTCGGTGCCGCTCGCGGCGGACAGCACCGTGAAGCCCTCCAGGGACAAGGCCTTCTCCACGGCCCGGCGCAGCTTCTCCGCGTCGTCGATGACCAGGATGCGCTTGGGCATCCGTGCATTGTAGGACAATCCGCCGCAACGAAGCGAGGGCGCTCAACGGGCGTGTCAGCGGGCGCCCAGCAGGTCGCGGACGCCGCGGAGCAACTCGTCCCGCGTGAAAGGCTTGCGCAGAAAAGGCAGGCTCCGGCCCAACTCCTTGAGCTCCTCCATGGAACTGTCCGCGTAGCCGGTCATGAACAAGAACCGCGCCTTGAGGCCCTGGGCGCCCAGTTCCTTGGCCAGGGCCGGGCCGCTCTGGCCGGGCATGACGACGTCGCTTAGGACCAGGCGGATCTCGGCGTCGCGCTCCAGCGCCAGCTTGAGGGCCTCGCCCGGAGCCGAGGCCTCCAGCACCGTGTAGCCGGCTTCCCGAAGCATCCGGGCCACGGCGCGGCGCACGGCGGCCTCATCCTCCACGAGCAGAAGGGTCTCGGAGCCGCCCGCCGTCGGGACCGGCGGCGCGGCCGCCG
>MGTY01000045.1:0-32468 GCA_001799695.1 Elusimicrobia bacterium GWA2_69_24 | reverse complement strand
CGGAGCCGCCGCGACGACCGGCAGGCGGACGGTGAAGACGCTGCCCCGGCCCGGAGCGCTCTCCACGTGGATGCCGCCCCCGCTCTGCTTGACGATGCCGTAGACCGTGGCCAGGCCGAGGCCCGTCCCCTTCCCCGGCCCCTTGGTCGTGAAGAACGGCTCGAAGAGCCGCGCGCGCACCGTCTCGTCCATGCCGGTCCCCGTATCGCTCACGAGGAGCAGCGCGCACGACCCGCTCGGGCGTTCCCCGCCGCCGTCGCCGTTCCCCGCGGCGGGCTCCCCCACGGCGGTCGCGATCACGAGCTTGCCGCCCTCCGGCATGGCGTCGCGCGCGTTCACCGCGAGATTGAGGAGCACCTGCTCGATCTGACCGGGATCCACGCGGACGCTCGGGAGCCCAGGCGCGAGGTCCAGGCGCAATTCCATCTTCTCGCCCAGCAGGCGTTTGAGGAGCCGCCCGAGGTTGACCACCAGGGCGTTGAGGTCCACGATGCGGGGCGAGAGCACCTGCTTGCGGCTGAAGGCCAGGAGCCGGCCCGTCAGGTCCGTGGCGCGCTTGCACGCGGCGAGGATCTCCCGGAGGTCCGCGGTCCGGCTCTCGGCGTCGGCGCCGTCCTTCAGCACGAACTCGGCGTAGCCCTGGATCGCGGTCAGGAGGTTGTTGAAATCGTGCGCGACGCCGCCGGCCAGGTGGCCCACGGACTCCATCCGCTGGGCCTGCATCAGCCGCTCCTCGAGCTTCTTGCGCTCCGTGATCTCCTGCACCGTGCCCTTGAGGCGCAGAGGCCTGCCGTCCGGCCCCGGCTCCGCGTACGCCCTCTCGTGGACCCAGACCAGGGTCCCGTCCGGACGCAGGGCGCGCCGCTCCAGGTCCACGGAGCGGCCCTGCTCCAAAGCGTCGATGATCTGCTTCTGGACCAATTCCCGCTCCACCGGCTGCACGGTGGACAGGAATGCTCCCAGCGAGGCCTGCGACTCCGGCGGGAGCCCGAAGATCCGGTAGAGCTCCTCCGACCAGCGGACCTGGCCGGTCGGCAGGTGCACCTCCCAGTTCCCGATCTGCGCGAAGCGCTGGGCCTCGCGCAGGCTCTCCTCGCTGAGGCGCAGGCGCTCCTCGGCCAGTTTGCGCTGGAGGACGGGAGCGGCCTGCGCCGCCACGGCGGCCGCCATGCGCAGGTCCCGCGCGTCGAAAGCGTCGGCGGCCGGCGAATAGAAGCAGAGGACCGCCTCCACCCCCGCGCCCGCGGCCACGGGCACGCACAGCCCCCCCCGCAGCCCGGCTTTCCGAGCCAGTTCGCGGCGCGGGAAATGCGGGTCCGCGGCCACGTCCGGAGACAGGACCGCCTCCCGGGACGCGAAGGCCCGGCCGGGCAGGCCCGCCTCGGGCTTGAAGGCGGCGACCGGGCCGCCGAGCGCGAAAGCCTCCTGTTCCGGACCCGGGGCCGACCACGCGGCCGCGAACTCCAGGGACTCGCGGTCCGACGCGGGGAGCCAGGCGTCGCCGCAGGGCCAATCCATGGACTGGCAGACCTTGGCTAATACCGCGCGCAGGGACTCCCGCAGGTCCTCCCCGGAGGAGAGCGTCAAAGCCACCTCCGCGAGCATCGCCGCCTTCTTCTCCTCCTTCTTATGGCGGATGATCCCGGCCAGCACGTCCGCGGCCGCCCGCAGGAACTCCGCCTCACCCGGGTCGAAGGCATGGCCCTCGTTGAGGTAAAGGACCAGGACCCCGAGGATCTCCCCGGATAGGCGGATGGGCACGGAATAGTGGCCGTGCGGCGCCATGCCCTCGTAGCGGTTCTCGTGGCGCGCCTCCACGCAGGCGGCGTACTGGAGCTCGCCGGTGGCGGCGGCCCGGCCGCAATGGCAGCGTCCGAACGGCACGCGCGCGCAGCCGCCGACCACCCCCGTCCCCAGACCCTTCTCCGCCGCCAGCCGGAGGTTCCTGCGGTTGCGGTCCGCCAGGAAGATGCCGCCCTTGGCCTGGACCGAGAGCCAGGGGATGGCCAGCAGCTCCGCCAGGCAGCGGCCGAGCATCTCATCGAGGGGAGCCTCGCTGAGCGCCAGGCTCAGGAGACGGTTCAAAGACTCCGCGGTCCTGCGGCCGCGCGAGAGGCTCTCCTCCAATCCCGCCGCGGGGGCGCCAGCCGTCCGGTCTTCCATCCCATCAGCATGGCCCTCCGCCCTCGCGCCGGGCTGGCCGGATGCTGAACGATTGCTGAACTCGGCGGCCGCGCTACGCGGGCTCGCGGCGCGGGAAACGGACCCGGAAGGTCGTCCCTTTGCCGGGGGCGCTCTCCACCTCGATGGTGCCCCGGTTCTGCTGGACGATGCCGTAGACCGCGGAGAGGCCCAGTCCCGCGCCTTCCCCCTGACCCTTGGTGGTGAAGAACGGATCGAATATGTTCGGGAGGGCTTCCCGGGCGATGCCGCAGCCCGTGTCCGTGACCCGGAGGAGCACGCCGCCGGCCGGGGAGTCGTTGCGCATTTCCATCTCCAGGGTCCCCCCCTGGGGCATGGCGTCCCTGGCGTTGACCGCGAGATTCATGATCACCTGCTCGAATTGGGACGGATCCATGAACAAGGGGCCCGCGTCCTCCGCGACGGACAGCTTCAGCTCTATGTGCGCGCCGATGAGGCGGCGGAGCATCTTGACCATCTCGCGGACCGCCGCCGCGGGCCGGAACTCCCGGGGCGTGACGGCCTGGTCGCGGCTGAAGGCGAGGAGCCGGCGCGTCAGGCTCGAGGCCCGGTCCGCGGCCTCGATGACCTCGCCCACGTCCGAGCGCAGGGGGCTGTCGGGAGGCAGGCCCTTGAGCAGGAAACCCGCATAGCTCTGGATGATCGTGAGCAGGTTGTTGAAATCGTGGGCCACCCCGCCCGAGAGGCGGCCGAGCACATCGAGCTTCTGGGCCTGGAACAGCCGCGCCTCCAGCCGCTTGCGCTCCGTGACGTCGGTGGAGATGCCGCAGACCGCGTAGACGCGGCCCTCGGAGTCCTTCAGGGGGAACTTCACGGTGAGCTGCTCGCGGTCCCCGCCCTCCCGCGGGATGCGGTCGTCGGCCCAGACCGGCCCGCCCGAGTCGATCGCCTTGCGGTCGCTCTCCCGGGACCTCTCGGCCGCGGCCTTCGGAAGGAAGGCGGAATCCGTCTTTCCGACGATCCGGTCCGGGGGAGCGTGGAAGAACTCCGCGAAGCTCCGGTTGACGAACAGGAACCGGCCCTCCAGGTCCTTGGCATAGATCATGGCGGGCGAGTGGTCCAGGATCGCCTGCATCTGGCCGGAGCGGAGCCGCACCTCCTTGTCGAGCTCGTCCCGATGGGCCTCCACCTCTTCCAGCAGCCGGCTGTTGTCGAGCGCGACGGAGGCCAGCCCCGCAAAGCCCTCGACGATGCGCAGGTCCCCCTCGGAGAAGCCCCCGCTCTTGCCGGCGACCACGAGCAGGGCCGGCGCCTGGCCCCGGATGACGAGGGGCGCGAGGACCGCATCGCCGGCGAGCACGGCGCGTCCGGTCCGGAGCGCCTCCGCGCTCAAGCCGCGGAGGGACTCGAAGGACGGTCCCGGCCCGGCGTCCGGGAGCGCCGCGGGCTCCCGGATGAGTTTCTCGGCGGCCTTCCCGCCTCCGCCCGCCCAGGCCAGATAGCCCGACCGCGCGCCCGTGATCCGCTCGCAGGCCCGCAGGATCTCCCGGGCCGCCTCCTCGAAGCGGCGCTGGGGGAGCACCGCGCGGGCCCCTTCCAGGAGCGCGGCGATCTCGGCCTCCCGCGACCGGCGCCGCTCTTCGCTCGACCTCAGCCTCCGGACCGCGTAGGCGATGCCGAGCAGGCCGAACAGCCATAGGACGCCGTGGCCGACGCTCATGCTGACGATGTGCCGGCGCTCGATCTCCAGCAGCGGGTCCGCGGGGACCGAGGCGCTGATCCCGCCGCGGATGTCGCCCAGCCGGTAGCCCTGGGCCGCGTGGCAGCGGAGGCAATCCGCTTCGACTTTGAGCGGCCGCATTAAGCGCAGCCGCCGGCGCCCTGCGACGAACGCCCACCCGCTCACCTCGGCGGTCCCGCGCTCGAACTCCCGCAAGGCCTCGGCCTCCCAGTGATCCGGGGCGTTCTCGGGCCGGAGGGGCTTGAGGCTGGTCAGATGCCCGGAGACCCCCAGACCTTTCCGCCGCCCCAGTTCATGGAGTCGGCGGGTCAGGTAGGCGGGATCCACCAGGGTCAGCCTGCGGCCCGAGGGGGCGGTGATGTCCCGGTCGCGGACTCCCCTCAGGTACGGATTGGGCGGGAGCTCCGGTCCGACCGGAGCGTAGAGCCCGCCCGTTTCGGCGACCCAATGGCGCAGGAGGAGGTCCTTTTCCAGGACGGCGCGGGCCTGGGTGCGGCCGACCTCGAGCACCTGCCGGCTCCCGTGGTGCACGTTCCAAGCCAAGGATAGCGCGGCCAAGGCGGTCCAAGACAGCGCGGCGTAGGTAGCGAGCTTGTTCAGAGACCGCATCATACAAGTTTGACGGCCGCGCCGGGAGCGGACCGGGACGGAGCCGATCTCAGCAATAGTTCAGCTTTCGTTCATCGCCGCCGGAGGCTGCGCTGCTACCCTCAAGGCATGAACGCCGGTCTCCGCGGCCTGGGAACGAAGCTCGGAACCGTCTTCTTCCTCTTCACGACCCTGTTCGGCGCCAACCTCCTCATATATAGAAGCCTGCTGCAGGATCTGCGCCGACACGCCCCCTCCGTCGACATCTCCGGCCGCCAGCGCATGCTGAGCCAGAAGACCGCCTACGCGGCCTCCATGGTGGCCCGCGGCCACGACGAGGACCGGGTCCTGCTGCGCCGCCTGGTAGCCGAATTCGACTCAGCCCTGGCCGCGCTCCGGGGCGGCGGGCGCCTGCGCGGACTGGACCTCGCCCCGGCCCCCGAAGAGGCGCAGCCCGCCATCGCCCTGGTCCGCGAGTCCTGGGCCGGCTACCGCCGCGCCGCCCTGGCGGCCGCGGGCGCCCGCGCCGGCGGCCGGGATATGGCTCGCGCCGTGGGCGTCGTGGACGACGGCGCGGAAAGGGTCCTGGAAGCCTGCGAGAGCCTGACCCGGGCCTTCACGCTGGCTTCCGAGGCGAGCTGGCGGAGGGCGAAGCGCTGGCTGGCCGGACTCGCGGCCCTGGACGTCCTCCTCCTGGCCGTCGGGCTGTTCATCGTCCGCCGCCGCGTGGTCGCGCCGGTGCTCCGCCTGCAGGGCGCGGCCCTGCGCATGGCGGAGGGCGACCTGTCCGCGCGGCACGCCGTGGACTCCGCGGACGAACTCGGCCGGCTGGGGACCGCCTTCAACAGGATGGCCGATTCGATCCAGCGCGGCGCCGAGGACCGCGCTGTGATCGGCGACCTGTTGTCTCTATCCTTGTCGGACCAGCCCCTGGAGAGCATCCTGGAGCGGGCCCTGGAGCGCATCCTGCGGGTGTCCTGGCTGACGGTGGAGCCGAAGGGTTCCATCTTCCTGCTCGAGGCCGACTCCGGCGCCCTGGTGATGAAGGCCCAGCGCGGCTTGAGCCAGGAAGTGCGGCGGGAGTGCGCCCGGGTCCCCCTGGGGCATTGCCTCTGCGGCCGCGCCGCCCGGTCGGGAGAGACCGTCTACGCGGCCTGCCTGGACGATCGGCACGACGTGGACTATCCGGGCATGGCCCCGCACGGCCACTACTGCGTGCCGCTGCGCTCCGGGAGCGAAGTCCTCGGGGTCATCAACCTGTACTTGAGCGACGGCCACCGCCGCGAAAGCGCGGAAACGGCGTTCCTGGCCGCTTGCGCCGATGCGCTCGCGGGCGTGGTCCGGCGCAAGCGCGGCGAGGAGTGTTTGCTCCAGGCCAAGGAGGCGGCCGAGGCCGCGGACAAGGCGAAGAGCGAGTTCCTCGCTTCCATGAGCCATGAGATCCGCACCCCCATGAACGCCATCATCGGGATGGGCGAGCTGCTGGAAGGCACGGAACTGGCCCAGGAGCAGGCGCAGTACGTGCGGGTGCTCAAATCCGCCGGAGAGAACCTGCTGGTCCTGATCAACGACATCCTGGACCTCTCCAAGATCGAGGAAGGCCGCATGGAGATCGAGCGCATCCCCTTCCGGATCGACGAGACGGTAGGGAAGGTCTGCGAGTTCATGGCCCTGCGCGCGCACAAGAAAGGGCTGGAGCTGGCCTATCACGTCGCGCCCGGCGTCCCCGCGGACGCTCTCGGGGACCCCGTCCGCCTGCGCCAGGTCCTGGTGAACCTGATCGGCAACGCGGTCAAGTTCACCTCCGCCGGGGAGGTGCTGGTGGACGTCCGGGCGCTCGAGTCCGGCGGCGCGGAGACCCTTCTGGAGTTCTCCGTTTCCGACACGGGCATCGGGATCCCGGCGGACAAGCTGGACAAGCTCTTCCGGCGCTTCAGCCAGGCGGACTCCTCCACCACCCGCAAATACGGCGGGAGCGGCCTGGGCCTATGCATCTCCAAGCGGCTGGTCGAGATGATGGGCGGCGGGGTCCAGGTCGAGCGCCGGGAAGGCGGCGGCAGCCTCTTCCGTTTCACGCTCCGCCTCGGCACCGCGACCGATTCCGCTCCCCGGCCTCCGGCCGGCGTCGAGCGGCTGCGCGGCCTCAGGACCCTGGTGATCGACGACAACGCCACCAACCGCCTCATACTGCGCGAGATCCTGTCCTCCTGGGGAGCCCTGGTCACGGAGATGCCGGACGGCCCCTCGGCCATCGCGGCGCTCCGGGAGGCCGCCCGGCTCGGCCGGCCCTTCCGGCTGGTGCTCCTGGACCACCTCATGCCCGGCATGGACGGCTTGGAGGTCCTGCGGCGCATCCGCGAGGACCCCGCGATCGGGGTCGACGCCGTCATGATGCTCACCTCCGACAGCCGCGGCAGCGAGGTCTCCCAGGCCCGGAGACTGGGCGCGGCCGAATACCTGGTCAAGCCGGTCAAGAAGAGCGACCTCCGGGAAGCAGTGCTCTCCGTCCTCGGCCAAGCCGGCGCCCAGGCCGCGCCCGGGGCCAGGCCCGCGGGCGGAGAGGTGCCGGCCCTGCGCATCCTCCTGGTGGACGATTCCGCGGACAACCGCCTCCTGGTCGGGGCCTACGTCAAGAAGACCCGGGTGCGGCTGGAATCGGCGGAGAACGGAGAGGAGGCGGTCGACAAATTCCGCTCGGGCAAATTCGACCTGGTGCTGATGGACATGCAGATGCCGGTCCTGGACGGCTACGCCGCCACGCGCCGGATACGGGCCTGGGAGACCGAGAACGGCATGGGACGCACCCCCATCGTCGCCTTGACCGCCGACGCCATGCCGGAGAACGTCGCCCTGGCCAAGGCCTCGGGCTGCGACGAACACCTGGCCAAACCGATCCGGGGGGCCGCGCTCCTGGAGACGCTCCGGCGCTACGCATGAACGGGAGGGAAATGCCATGGATATCGCCGAGAAGGTCCTGATCCAGCCGGACCCGGAGATCCGCCACCTGGTCGACGGCTATCTGGAGAACGTGCGCCGGGACCTGGGGGCCGTCGGCCGCGGCCTGGAAGCGGGGGACCTCCAGAAGGCGCGGTCCGTCGGACACATCCTGAAAGGGACGGGCGCCAGCTTCGACTGCGGCGAGATCACCCGCCTGGGCGGCCTGCTGGAGGAGGCGGCCAAGTCCGGGGACGTCGCGGCGGCCCGGGACCGCGTCCAGGAGCTCGCGGCGTACGTCCTGCGGATCGAGGTCGCGCCCTCATGAGCGGCCCCCGCCCGGTCATCGTCGCCGTGGACGACGACCCCGCCGTGCTCGACCTGCTGCGCGCCTGGCTGGCCCCGGCCGGCTGCGACCTCGTCCCGGTCCGCGGCCCGGCGGGCGCGGTCGCTGCGGCGCGGGAAGCCCGGCCCAACCTCATCCTCCTGGACGTGCTGATGCCCGGCACGGACGGCTACGAGTTGTGCCGCCGGATGCGGGACGATGCCGCTCTGGCCTTCGTCCCCTGCGTCTTCCTGACGGCCCTGGGCGGCGCGGAGGACCGCCGGCGCGCCTTCGCGGCGGGCGGCGCGGATTTCCTGTCCAAACCCCTGCGCCGGGAGACCCTCCTGGCCGCGATCCGCAAGCAGTTGGCCACCGATGGCCGCTGGGCCGGCATCAAAGCCGGCTCCGAGGCGGGCCCGACGCGGACGATCCTCCCACGATTCGAGGGCTTCAAGGCCCATCTGATCGAGCGCTATGCGCCCCCAGCGGGCGACCGCGCCCGGCTGCAAGGCCTCGCCTGGGACCGGCTGTACGACGCGGCCCCTCTCACGGGGGCCGCTCCTGCCGAGCTGGCGCGACTCTGCGCGGACTTCCTGGGCTGGGATTTCCTGCCCGACATCCCGGCCGACGACATCTCCCTCGGCCTGCTGCCCGCCGCCTTCTGCCGGGCCAATTCGCTGGTGGCGCTCGGTCCTCCCGGACGCAGGCGGCTCGCGCTCAGCAACCCATTCTGCCAGAGCGGCCTGGAGCTGGCCCGGCTCGCGCTGCGCTCCGAGGGAGTCCTGTGCGAGACCGTGTCCCCGCCGGAGGCGATCGCGAGCCTCTTCTCGCCCCGTCCGGCCGAGCGCCCCCCGAGCTCCCCGGCCGCCGCGATCCTCGATGGGCTGCTGCGCCGAGCCGTGTCCGCCGGGGCCAGCGACATCCGCCTGGAGCCCAAGGCCGACGGGGTCATGGTGCGCTTGCGGGTCGACGGCGTTATGCAGGATGCCGGGACTCTCTCCAAGGACGCCGGGGCCCGCGCCGTCGCGTCCCTCAAGGCCTCGGCGGGCATGGACATCGCCGAGCGCAGGAAATCGCAGGACGGCTCCTTCGACATCGTCATCGCCGGGAGGGGTTTCCGTCTGCGCATGGCCACGGCCGCCACGCCTGAGGGCGAGAGCCTGGTCCTGCGCCTCCTGGAGCCACGGCAGAAGCCCCGGTCTCCGGAGGAACTCGGGCTGACTCCGGAGCAGGCCCGCCGGCTGGCCGCCTACGCCGGCCGCAAGAGCGGACTCATCCTGGTCGTCGGCTCGACGGGTTCGGGCAAGTCGACGACGGTCTACAGCCTGCTCTCCCGCGTGGACTGCGGCGCCCGGAGCCTGATGACCGTCGAGGATCCCGTCGAGTACCGCATCCCCCGCGCCATGCAGCAGCAGGTGAACGAGAAGGCCGGCGTCACCTTCGAGTCCCTGCTCAAGATCGCCATGCGCCAGGATCCGGACGTCATCTTCCTGGGCGAGATACGCGACGCGGCCTCGGCCAAGGCGGCCCTGGACCTGGCCAGCACGGGGCACCTGACGATCAGCACGATGCACACCACCAACGCCGCGTCCGCCGTGTTCCGGCTCGAACGTCTCGGCATCTCGCGCGCCATCCTGGCCGAGAGCCTGCTCTGCGTCGTCGCGCAGAAGCTGGTGCGCCGGCTCTGCCCCCGCTGCGCCCGCGAGGCGCCCGCGGCGGAGGAAGAGCGCCGGCTCCTCGCCCCGTTCGCGATCGCACCTCCCCCGCTCGTCCGCCGGCCCCAAGGCTGCGCGGCCTGCGGCGGTTCCGGCTATCTCGGCCGGGAGGCCGTCTGCGAGATCATGGACTGCGATCCCCCCGTAGCCGAGCGGATCCGCTCGGGGGAGCCCATCGGCGGGATCCGCAGGTTCATCCGGGAACGCGGGGATTTCACCATCGTCGACCATGCCCTGGACAAGGTCCGCCGCGGGATCGCGTCCCTGCCGGATGCCTGCGCCGAGGTCTTCGCCGAGGAGCTCGACCTCTACTCCCGCGGCGGCGGCGCGGCGGAGCCCCCTACGGCCGCGGCCGCCGCCCAAGGCGGCCGCCGCGCGATCCTGCTCGTCGACGACGACGCCAACACCCGCGAGCTCCTGCGCGCCTACCTCCAGGGGGCCGGCTGCGAGGTGGCCTGCGCCGAGGACGGCGTACGCGCCCTGCTGGAACTCGGCAGCCGGCGCTTCGACCTGGTCCTCTCCGACATGAACATGCCCCAACTCGACGGCATGAAGCTGCTGGAGATGGTCCGGCAGAAGGGGTTCCCCATCCCCGTGCTGCTCATGACGGCGGACTCGGCGGCCGGCGTCGAGGAGGAATGTCTCCGCCACGGCGCCGCGGACTTCATCCGCAAGCCCATCGACAAGGAAGTTCTCCTCCTGCGCGTGCGCCGGGCGCTGGCGCAGGCGCCCCTCGCCGCCCCCCCGGCGAGCCGCGCTCAGGGGTCCTGAAAGAGCGGGCGCACCCAGCGCCCGTAGGCCGATTCGGAGAGCGCGTAGACCGAGTAGGACACCAGGAAGGCGGCCAGCACGTCCACCGTATAGTGGTTGCGCGACAACAGCACGCAGACGGCCATGGTCAGCGAACCCGCCAGCATCAGCGCCTTCAACCCGCGCGTCCGGAAGAACAGGAAGAAGAGGAACGGGATGGCGGTATGCCCGGAGAAGACGAACTCGTTGGTGAAGGTCCAGGTCCCCAGCAGACGGGAGAAGATGAGGTCATGGACGCGCATGTCCACCATCCCGACCGGCGCTCCGATAGGGGAAAGGAAGACGAAGGCCGTGCGCACGGCCAGGTATACCGACAAGAGGAAGAGGAGGAACGGCAGGCGCCGGGGCTGGTAGGCCGCCGCGGCGCCGGCCGCGTAGAAGTGCAGGGCGAACCAGCCCCAGGACAGGACGGGCAGGGTATTGACCAGGGGCAGGCGGCGCAGGAGCCAGTCGCTGCCGGCGGGCAGGGCCCTCTGGTCGGCCACCCAGCCCAGCTTCGTGTAGAAGGCGTAGGTGAGCAGGAGCAAGGCTACGAGCCCGGCCACCGTACCGAGCCACCACTTATAGTGGACCCCGCGCCACTCGTCCGCCACCTCGCGCAGTTCCCGCCGGGCGTCTTGCGCCAGCTTCTCGCGCAGGTCGCGGACCTCCCGGGCCGAGACGGACATGCGCTCTTCGATGGCGTGCAGGCGCCGCTGCAAGGCGGCCGTCTCCGGATCCGTCATGCCGTCAGGATATGAAATCGCGCGCGGCTCTGGGAATGACCGCGGACTTGAAGAATTCTTGAGCTTGCGCTGAACCCCGCCTGAATCTTGCGGCCCATACTAGCGCAAGATGGACGCGCAGCCCCGGACCCTCGCCTTCCTCCTCGGCCTCCTCGCGGCGGCGAGCCTCCCCGCCGGAGCGGCCTCCTACGACTCCCTAGCGGCCCGGCTGGGCAAGGACGCGGCCAAGGCGGGCATATCGCGCGTCGCGGTCCTCCCCTTCTCCGCCATGGACGGCTCGGATGAGGCCGAGGGCGTGCACATCGCCGAGCAGCTCGCCACGCGCCTGGTGCGCGGCGGCCGGGTGTCGGTCGTGGAGCGGGTCATGCTCCCGGCGGTCATGAGCGAGCACCGGCTGGGGGCCACCGGAGCCTTCGACCCGGACACCCTCTCGCGGCTGGGCGGCCTCGCCCAGGCCGAAGCCGTGGTGGTCGGCTCCTTCGTCACCTTGGGGGACGCGGTCGAGCTCAACCTCCGGCTGGTGCGCATCGATTCCGGGGTCGCCTTGGCCGCGCGCAGCGCCCGCCTCCATAGAGACTGGTTCCCCGCCGCGGGCGGGGTCATCCCCGCCCCCGCCCTGTTCTCGGCCGATGAAGCCGTGGCCGACGTGTACGCGGCCCAGAACGGCCGCGCCTACCGCCCCCGGCGCTCCACCCCGGTATCGCTCGCCTCGGCGCGCGCCTCCGGCGGGGGCGAGTTCTTCCAGGCCCGGTCCTGGGCGGACGGGGACCTGCGCGACTCGGTCGCGGAGCAATGCACCGGCGTCGGCGAGCGCGTCGACTCCCTGCAGGAGAGCATACTCGAGCTCAAGGCCCGCTACTGGGCCCGCCGGCTCCGCAAGCCGGGCTTCTCATCCAAGTCGGTCCCCCTGAAGCCCGGGGACCTCATCTCGGACTCCGCCCTGCGCTCCCGCTTCTATGAGCTGCTCCAGGACGAGACCGAAGCGCCCGGCCGGCCGCTCTCGCTCAGCGAGATCAAGCGGTTCATCAGCGTGGACCGCCGTTCATTCGAACTCCTGGCCGCCTGCAGGAGATAGGAGACCCGCCATGGAATCCATGCACATACTCGTAGCCGACGACAACGACAGCGTCCGGCGGCTCGTGGCCCGCGCCTTGAGCGGCGACGGGACCCGGGTCACCCAGGTCGAGAACGGGCCCGGCGCCCTCGACCGCGCGCGCCAGGACCGGCCGGACCTCATCGTCCTCGACGTCAACATGCCCAAGATGAGCGGCTACGACGTCTGCTCGGCCCTGCGCCGGGACCACCGCACGCGCCACATCCCCATCATCCTGCTCACGGCCCGCGCGGCGCCCAACGACGTGCTCTTCGGGCTCAACATCGGCGCCGACGACTACATCTGCAAGCCGTTCGACATAGCGAACTTCAAGGCCCGGGCCTCCACGCTCCTGCGGCGCAGTCTGGGACGCATCGGCGTCAATCCGCTCACACTCCTGCCCGGCAACCGCGAGATCCGCCGCGAGGCCGAAGCGCGCCTGCGCTCCGGACGGGCCTTCGGCTTCGCCTACGTGGACATGCGCCGTTTCAAGGAGTTCAACGACCGCATGGGCTTCTCGTGGGGCGACCGCATCATCCTGGAACTCGCGGCGCTCCTGCGCGAGACCGCCCAGACCCCGGGCGAGACGCGCGGCTTCGCCGGCCACATCGGGGGCGACGACTTCGTCTTAATGTCCGCCCGCCCCATAGACGGCGAAGAGCTCTCCTTCAAGTTCCAGGAGCGGCTGGCCGGCATCGCCAAGGCCGAGGGCCTGGACGCCGACTCCATCGCCATCAGCCTCTCCATCGGGCAGGTCTGGTGCGTCCCGGGCAGCTACGGCGACTTCGACCGCCTCGCCCAGGACGTCAGCCGCCGCAAAGAGCTCAGTAAACACGACGCGTGAGGAGGACCCCCATGCCCACCCCCGAGCCCCAGTGCCGCTACGAGACCGTCTTCTCCATCTTCCTCGTGCTCCTGGCCTTCCTATGGAAAGACAACCCCAGCCTCGTCTACCCTCAGATCCTCCACCTGTTCTCGGGCCTCCTGCTCCTGAACCTGGGGGCCGGGATGAGCCTGCGCCGCTGGCCGGCCCGGCGGGCGCTGGCGGCCGGCATCATCCTGCTCAACTGCGCGGTCATCACGCTCGCCCTGGAGTATTCCGGAGGCCCCCGGTCCAACCTCTGGGTCCTCTATCTGCTCCCGATCTACACCGCGAGCCTCTGGCTCCGGACCCGCGAAGTGGTCTGGATCACGCTCGGGGCCGTGGGCTTCAACCTCGCCTTCCAGGCGCACAACGTCGTCCTTTGGGACGATACCGCCGCCTTCCTGCTCGCGCTCAAAAGCGCCATCCTGACCTTCGCCGCCTTCACCACCCACGGACTCGCCGAACGGGAGCGGCGCGGCATGGAGCGTCTCGCCGCGGACCGGGAAGCCCTGGCCGCCCTCGAAAGGGCCGGACAGTCCTCCCGCAAGCGCCTGGAGCAGGCCCGCGCGCTGGCGGACGTCGGCCTCGCCACAGCCTCGGTCGCGCACGACCTCAAGAGCCCCACGATGGTCGTCCTCGGGACCGCGCAATACCTGCTGGAGAACGCCGCCTTCCCGGAGGCCTTCCATCCGGACATCAAGCGCATCATCCGGTCGGCCCAGCTCTGCCAGCAGCTATCCAGCAGCGTGCTCGACGGAGCCGCGGGACGCGCCGGCGAGGTCCAGGAATGCGACGTGCGCGATGTCGTGGACAGCGCCCTCGCGGTATACGGGGACATGCTCCTCAAGCACGGCATCGCGGTCCGGGTCGACTCCGAGGCGGGGCTCCCCGCCGTCATGGGCCGGCCCTACGAGCTGCAGCGCGTGCTCATCAACCTGCTCTCCAACGCCAAGGACGCCATGCCCAAGGGCGGCTCCATCGCGCTCCGCGCCCGGCGCCGCGTCGGCCCCGAAGGGACCCGCATCGAACTCCACGTGGAGGATTCGGGGCGCGGCATCCCCGCGGAGATGCTGGGCCGGCTCTTCCAGCCCTTCGCCACCTCCAAGGGGCCGGGCAAGGGGACGGGCATCGGGCTCTACATGTCGCGCATCATCGTGCAGACCCATGGCGGGACTTTGACCGCCCAGAACATGGCGGACGGCGGCTGCCGCTTCGCCTTATCCCTGCCGGCCCTGGCCGCGGGACTGGCGCTCGCACCGGCCCCGCAGGACGGCGCGCGTGGCCCGGCGTGACCGCATCCTGGTGGTCGACGACAACCCCGACATCCGGCGGCTCCTGCGCCGTCTGCTGGGGGAAAGGTTCGAGGTGCTCATGGCCGTCGACGGCCGCAAAGCCCTGGCGATCCTGGAACGCGAACCAGTGGACCTGGTCATCACCGACGTCATGATGCCTGCGCTGGACGGGCGCACGCTCGCGGCCCTCCTGCGGCGGGACCCCCGGACCCGCGCCGTCCCCATCCTCATGCTCTCCGCCCGCGACTCGGCGGAGGACCGCGAGGAGGGACTGGCCGCCGGGGCGGATGTCTACCTAGCCAAGCCCTTCGACATCCAGGAGCTCTGCGGCGCCGCGGAGCGCCTGATCGCGCGGCGCCGCGACCCGGGCCCGATGTTATAGAATGGGCCCATGCCGAAGATCCTGGTGATCGACGACGTCGCGGAGCTGCGCAAGGCGATCGAGAAGATGCTGACGCAGAACGGATTCGCGGTGGTCACGGCGGCCAACGGCTCCGACGGCCTGCTCCTGGCCCAGGAGGCCGGGGCCGACCTCGTGCTGACCGACGCGGTCATGCCGGGTCTCGATGGGCACGCGCTGTGCCGGGTGCTCAAGAAGAGCGCCAAGACCCGGGGCCTCCCCGTCATCATCATGTCGGGAGAGATGGTGGAGGAGCGGGACGTGGTCAGCGGTCTGGAAGGCGGGGCCGACGACTACGTCATCAAGCCGTTCCCCATGAAGGTGCTCCTGGCCCGCATCCGCGCCGTCCTGCGGCGCTACGATCAGGATGCCGGGACCCACGAGCGCCTCAAGCGCTTCGGCATCGAACTTGACCCCTCCCGGCGGGAGGTCCGCATCGACGGGCAGGTCATCGCCCTGGCGCGCAAGGAGTTCGACCTCCTGGCGCTCTTCCTCTCCAGCGGGGGCCGCGTGCTGTCCACCACCTACCTCTTGGAGACGGTGTGGGGCTACGACGTGGCCGACTACAACGACCCCCACACGGTCGAGACGCACATCTCGCATCTGCGCAAGAAGCTCGGCGCCAAGGCCGGCAGGCACATCTGCAATGTCCGGGGGTCCGGCTATAAATTCTCCGACTGAGCCGCGGCGCATCCTGATCGTGGACGACGAACCCACGCTCGTCCAGGTGCTCGGCCGTCACCTGGGGGCCGCGGGGTGGGAGGTGCGCTCGGCCGGCGGCGCGGAGGAGGCGCTCGCCATCCTCGCCGGCACGGAGTTCCGCGCCATACTGCTCGACATCGAGATGCCCGGGATCACGGGCTTCGAGGCCCTGCCCCGCATCGCCGCGCTCTCCGAGGCCCCGGTCATCATGATGAGCGGGCACGCGGATTCGGAGCTGCGCCAGGACGCCGTCCTGCTGGGCGCCGCGACCCTCCTAGCCAAGCCGCTGGACCTGGCCGACCTGAACGCGGCCCTCGCCAAAGTCCTGACCTGACCGCTACAACTTCGGGAAGGATGCCGCGATCTCGCGGGAGCCCGCCCGAGAGACCCCGGCTTGAGCGGCGAACCCTCGCCACCGATCCACGGCGGCGCGCACTTCGTCGATGATCGCGGCGGCCTGCGCTCTGGAGATCCCCGCCGGTCCGGCCAGCCTGAGGATGTGCGCCCGTCCGGGGTCCTTCCCCTCCCCGGCAAGGGTCATGCTGTGCTCGCCGCCAGGTCCGGGTGCGGACGATAGGTCGTAGGCGGGAGAAAGCGCCCAGCCGCCGCTCCGGTCGTCCATGATGAACGCGAAGTTCTTCACGTGGTCGTCGCGGTTGCGGGCCGCCACGTTGAATACCATGCGCCGGAAGGCCCGCAGGACGTCGCGGTGATCACGCGTCAGGAGCGACGCGGCCTTGAGGAGGTCGGCGTAATCGGCCGAAGGAACGCGGAAATCCGACTGGATGAGATTGCCGAAGGTGTGGATATGGAAGCGCCGGTCGCCCGCGCGGTCGAAACGCTTGACGCCGAAGAAGCGCCCCCCCTCGGAGGTCTTGAAGAGCCGCGCCGGAGGCATATCGATGCCGGCCGCCGCGGCCATGAGCGCATAGGCGTATTCCGCGGGTCCGGCGTCCGGCAGGTCCTTCTTGGCCGCGAACTTGACGATCCAATGCTCGAACCCTACCGGCAGGTCGTCCTCCCCGGAGCGGAGGCTCCCGCCGCGCACTCCGACCAGCACCTTGGGGCGGGCCCCGCCGGGCGAACCGCCCGCCCGCAGGAGCTGCGGCAGCACCTCCACGGCGTCGCCGGCCAACAGCTCTTGGGAGCGGCGGGCAAGCTCGTGGAGATCGAATACACCGCCGTCGCCCTCGCTCCGCTCGGTCGGCGGGTGGTAGGTCAGCGCGCCCATGGTCCGGGTGCCCAGCCAGGAAAGACGCTCCAACGGACCCACCCCCGCCGGATCCAAGCCCCGCGAACGGAAATGACGGTCCATCAACAGCAGTCCCCACCCATCAGGCAGAGAATCGTCGAAGAGCCCCGGCAGCGGCCCGAATCCCCGGTCCGCATGCTCGAAGAGCCCGCCCTCGAAAGGCAGGCGGAAGGGGGAGAGGTTCAGGCCGGTCGACAGGAACTCCGGCGCGTACTCGAAGTAGACCCGGCCGCGGTCCTCGGCCAGGGCTCCGACCAGGAGCGACTCACCGGGCCGGCGCGCGAAACGGACCTGGAGTTTTTTCAGATCCGCCCCCGCCGGCGGGCCGGCGGGGCGGCGCGCTCTTCGAGTTCGGCCAGGCTCCGCGCCCGAGGCGGCTGGAACAGCCCGTTGAATTCCTCGAGACGGGCCAGGGCGTGCGCGGCCTTGAGAACCAATTCCAAGGAGGACCGGCCTGTGTTCTCGAAGCGCTTGAGAGACGCCGTTGAAATGCCGGAGCGCTTCGCCAAGGTCTCCCGCGTCCAACCCTTGTTCAATCTGAGGGCGCGCATGCGTTCAGATAGCGCTTCGCCCGTCTCGATGGGACCCAGCAGCGTCAGGAGTGTCGCGCGCATGTCTTATTATACATGAAATTTGCTGAATAGACAATATAGTATCCGTTATTGCAATAACATACAATAACGGATAACCAATTATCCGTTATTCTTCAACTCTCAGCTCAAAGCCGGCAGAGTGCGCGGCGAACTCGGGGGAGTACATGGACTGGAGCACGGCCGCGCCGATGCGGTAGCGCCCCGCGGTCGTGGGGCGCACCGTGTAGCGCAGGACGTACTCGCCGTGCGGCAGCCAGGAGATGAAGAAGTTCGTGAGCGAGTCCCGCGGCTCCTCGTAGCGGCCCAACTGGTCCCACTTCCAGCCCGAGAGCAGGGCCGAACCCTCAAAACCCGCGCCACGCGGGTCCTTGAGATGCACGTACTCGAACTGGCTGCGCGTGTTGATCTTGAGCTGCACCTCGATCTCGTCTCCCACCTTGACCGCGTCGCCCTGCTTGAGCGTCATGAGGACATACTCGGTCCCCTTCTTCACCCTCTTGAAGAAGGTGCGGCGCACGTTGAGCATGCCATCCGCGGACTCGCCGCCCAGCTTTTCGGTGGTATAGATGTAAGTAAGGGAAGCAAAGGCCAGCCCGGGGCCCTTCTTCTCGATCACGGGCTTATGGAACTCCGACGTGATGTCCATGCCGCTCCGGGTCCAGCGCAGGGGCTTGCCCAGCCAGTCGAAGGGCTCCAGCCGCACCGTATCCCTCACCGAGCCCCAGCGCACGTCGTAGGAATCGCCCTTGTCCAGGGCGCCCCGCGCCTTCAGGAAGTCGAGCAGGGCGAAGATGGCCGCGGCCGAGGCCTTGGTGGATTTCCACTCCGTTCCCTTGCGGTTGAAGACCAGCCACTGCACCATGCCTGCCACGCGCTTGTCCTTGGGCCGCAGGGTCTGCAGCATCCGGATCATAAAGGCGTGCGTCTCCAGCGTGTCGCTGTACCAGAGCCAGGAATACTTCTCCGGCGTCCAATAGACGCCCGCGATGGGGTCCTCGCGGGCCGCGTCCATGGCCCGGGACAGGTACAGGTCGCCCTTAACTTTGTTCCCCAAGCGCCAGTAGGCGTAGGCCGCGTAGGCCTTGCCCAGCCGCGTCATGGCCTCGGCGTGCTTGTCCGCGTAGTCGAGCCAGGCCTTGGCGATGTCGCGCGCCCGGCCCAGGTCCGTCATCTGCGTGCGGCCGAGCTCCTCCGGGAACGAGGTCACGACATACGCCGCGTACAGGATGAGCGAGACGTCCGCGGGCTCGGGCTTGAGATGGCGCGGGATCTCGTTCATGACGTAGCGCAGGGCGCGCTGGACGCTGTCTAAGGGCACGCTCACCCCGTAGTGCTGGGCCTCCGAGAACCCGGCCAGGACGTAGAGCGTCATGTAGGGGTCCGCGCGGCCGCCCGGGAACCAGGGAAAGCCGCCGTCCGGAAGCTGGGCGGCCTGGAGTTTCCCCAGGGCGTCTTCTTCATGGCGCGCGACCACCTTGGGGTCGAACATGTCGATGACGGGCCAATAGCTCTTGCGCCCCTTGGAGATCTCGATCCAAGGGGACTCCATGAGCTGGGTGAGCCGCTTGGAGTCCTCGGCGTCCCATGCCGGGGTGATGGTCTCGCGCTTGGGGATCTTGGCCGCGGCCTTGGCCAAAGCCGGATGCTTGCCGTAGACCTTGTTCATGATGGCCATGGGCACGTAGCGGTTGAGGGTCTGCTCCACGCACTCGTGGGGATACTGCACCAGGAAGGGCAGGGAGTTGAGCACGGTGAGCACGAGTTGGGGGTCGATCTGGAGCTGGAGCAGTTCGCTCTGGCGGCTGTCATCCTTCTCCGACAGCTCGGCCATGGACAGGTCGGCCTTGGCGTCGCCGTTGAGCGCCACCACCTTGCTCGCGATGAGCCTCTGGCGCGAAGGCAAAATGGGCAAGTCGCGCTCCTCCGCGTCCGCCCTCTCACCGGAACGCGCCACGGCCTTGATCTTGAACGTGGTCACTCCGTTGGGGACCTTGAGCGCCCAGGACAGGGCCGCCAGGCCGTGGGACTTCACCGTGAAGGGCTTCTGCAGCTCCGAGATCCCCAGCCGCTCGGGCGCGTCCTTGCCCTCCTCGGTCACGAAGAGACTCAGGGTACCCGAGAACTCGGCCTCGGACTCGTTGTGCACGACCGCCTTCAGGGTCCCGAGGTCGCCCTCGCGGAAGAAGCGCGGCATCTCGACGCGCACCATCAGGTCCTTGCGGGTCGCGGTCTCGCCGGAGAAGCGCCCGAACTGCGCCGACGGGGTGAGCACGCTCCCGAGCACGCGCCAGCTCGTGAGCTGTTCCGGGGCGCGGAAGCTCCAGGCGGCCTTGCCGGCAGTCACCGGGAGCTGGGGCTTGAAGAAGGCCGTCTCGGAGAAGTCGGCCCGGGCCTGGACTTTTTCGGCCCCAGGCTCCTGGCGCGACTTCTTGTCCTTGGCGCCGCCGACCGCCTCGTTCTTGCCCGCCATCTCCTTGCCCTCCATGGGCATCTCGGCGGCGGGCGCGGCCGCGGGCATGGGGCCGTCGGCGCGCGACGCCATGGATTTCTCCATCAACATCCCGTCGGACTCCTCCTCGGAGTATCCCCGCCGGGCTATGCCGAACCTGTTGCCGTGCCGGCCGTAGACCCGGCTGCGGTTCACGCGCAGGCCCGGAGCCCGGGGCTCCTCGATGGCGCGCTGGAACGCGTCCAGCAGCTTCTTGATCCAGCCCTTGTCGATGCGCACCTGCGTCATGTAGACCGGGAACACCGAGCCCCGCGCCTCCGACGGACGCTGCCGGGACGCGTACAGGGTCTCCACCGCGGCGTCGCCGCCTTTGACGTAGTACTCCAGGGAACGGTCGTACATGCGCGCCACGCCCTCGCCGCGCACCGGACGGCCGCCTTGGTCCTTGGCGGTGATGGACCAGGTCGCCTTCTGTCCCGGTTTAAGGACCTTGTCGTGGCGCAGGCGCACCGAAAGCTCCTTCTCCTTCCAGGGCACCGCCACCGTGAGGGAGCCCGAGCGGGGCTTGAAATCCTTCACGCCGAACCAGCGCACGGTGACGCCGCCCTTGTGCTTCTCGGTGAGGGGCAGACGGAATACCCGGATCCCCCCGCCCTCGATGGGGCGGCGTTCCAGCAAGGAAGCCCCGCCCCACACCTCGACATGCGTCAAGGCGTCGAGCTCCGAGGAGCCGATGAGGAACACCGCGGTCTCACCCACGAGATACTGGGAGTGCTCGGGGATGGACAAGGAGGGGATCTTCGTGGGGACCTTGGCCCCGGTCGGGTCCACGGCCAGCACGATGACGGACTGCTCCGCCTTGCCGCCCCACGGGTCCGCGGAACGCAAGGTCAGGCGGTACGCGCCGGGCTTGAGCGAGGCCAAGGACAGTACCGTGGGCTTGGTCTTGTCGAAGACCAGGTCCCCCCCCTGCACTTTGTCCCCGTCCGGAACGTTCTGGTATATCTGCTCCAGGGACGGGGAGGCCGGGAAGAACCCGCCCCAGTTGACCCCGGAATCATTGGACACCGGGTCCTTCTCCAGACGCCGCAGTTCAAAGCTCCCCTCGCCCTTGAGCGGGTCCCCGCCCAGGCTCACCAGGCGCGCGTCGACCGGAAACGTCTTTCCAGCGGTCGCGAAACCGGCCGATGGGGTGATCTGAAACAAAGTCGCGTTCTTGCCCGCCAGGAAGCCCTTGGAGGCCGAGATCGTCCGGCCGCCCGCGTCGCGCGCCTCCACTTCGACGGTGAAGCGGGCCGGGAACGGGTTCTCGTTATTCTTCGCGTCCGCGGCCTGGGGGGTGAAGACGAAGCGGAACTTCCCGTCCTTGTCGGAACGGGTCTCGGCCCGCAGGACCTCGGTGCGGCCCGAATCCCCCATCCACGACCACCACCAGCAGAACCAGGGGCGATAGGTCTCGCGGTAGACCTTGTAGGTCACGGGAGCGTCCGGGACCGGGCCGCCGAAATAGTACTTCACCGAACCCTCGACCGCGGCCTCCCGGCCGAAGCGCCAGGCGTCCTTGGCGTCCTCCACGGTGACCTCGAATTCCGGCCGCTTGTATTCCTCCACCGAGAAATCGACCTGGCCGGAGTACCTCTGGAAGCCGTCGCTCAGAGAGGCTTCCACATAATAGCGCCCGAGCATCCGGCCCGAAGGGATGGTGAACCCGCCGGAGAAGGAGCCCATGGCGCTCAAGGGCTTGGACTCCTTATGAAGTTCCTGACCGTTGGCGTCGCGGCCGCGGACCTCGGCGGGCGTCTTGCCCGCGTAGACCCGGAACCCCTGCGGGGTCTGCTCCACCACCGTGGCCTTGTAGCGGACCTTCTGCCCCGGCCGGTAGATGGGCCGGTCCAGCTCAACGAACACCCGCAGATGCGGCGGGGTGTTGAAATACCAGCCCGCGGCGCCGTTCCAGTAGGCGTACTGCCCCTTGCGCTCGGCCAACGGGTCGACCATGAAGTTCTCGGAGTGATACGGGGAAGCCACGGTCACGGTCACGGGCAATTGGACCCGGCCCAGCTCGTCGAAGTCCAGATTCAGGCTCTGCCAGCTGGATTGCCGGCCGTAATGCCGCAGGCGGAGGGAGGCGCCGCGCGCAGGGCGGCCGCTCGTCCCCTCGAGCAGGTAGAAATGGAAGGCCGGGGCGGTGACCTGCCGCTGGGGCTGCTCGGGGAGGAACACCAGGTCGCGGTCGCGCCCCTGCAGGCCTTCGGTGCCCACGAGGACGAGGTCCGTCACGTTGAGGATGGCGCCGTGGAGCATGGACTCCCCGGGTACGAACCCCGCGTCGCCGGAGACCACCGCCAGATAGAGGCCCGGCTCCGGGTCCGGGAGGTCCGCCGTGAGGCCGACGTTCTGATAGGGCTTGTCCGCCTTCAAGGCGACCGACCAGGCGCGCACCGGCTTTTTCCCGGCGATGGCCGCCGCGATCATCTCGGGTGGGACATGGTTCAAGACCCCGGACCAGGTCCAGGAATCGCCGTATTCCCGCCGGGCGCTCAGTTCCTCGGGCGTGACCCGGTAGAGCCGGCAGAAGGCCTCGGGGATGTTCTTGGCCGTGATGGACAAGGCCTCCTTGCCGGAGAGAGGCGTCACCTTGCCCGAGACGTAGAGGGTCGGAGTCTTGATGCGGGCGGTCAACTGCTCGCACTTGCGGGCGCCGAGGCTGGCGTTGCCCAGCCGCGACACCTCCTCGCACAAGAGCACGGCCGCATCCAGCTCCCCGCTCGACTCCTGGAGCGCGGCGGCCTCGAACCCGGCCTCGGCCCGGGACTCGGTCTGCGCGAAGTCCTTCAGCCAGCGCCGCAGGACCTCGACGGCGGCGCGTCGCGACTCCGCCCACTGCTCGAAGGGCAGGGTGCGCCCGGAGTCCCGGAAAGCGATGAGCAGGCGCCGGATGCGCCAGCGTTCGGCCGCCTCGGCCCGGCCCGGTCCCTGGAGGGCGTAGGCGGTCTCCATCAGGGCTCCGGCCAGGGCCGCGGCGGGCAGGTCCGAAGCCGGGCGGACGCCGTAGCTCTGGCCTATGAAGGAGGCGGCCTTGGGCTTGACCTGGTCCTCGGGAAGGGGGGCCTCCTGGAGCAGGTACTCGCTCCAGCGGAGCACCGCGAGGTCGAGCTGGGTCGGGTAGCGGCCGCGGTCCGCCTTCTCCACGTCCGCGAAATACGCCTCGTCGGCGATCGGGCGCGCGGCCAGCTCCTTGCGCAGGCTCCAGAGCTCCCAGTACGCGGCCGCGACCTGGGCATGGAGCCGGGCCGGGGCCTCCCGGAACACGTCGACCGGCTCCCCCTCCACGACCTCCTTGGGGGCGGCGTGGCCGTACTGCTTCAAAAACTCCCTCAGGAGCTCGGTCTTGAGCAGCAGGAAGCGAGCGCGCCACAGGGGGTCCGAGGGGACCACGGCCTTGCGCAGACGCTCGACGGCCTCGCCGTAGCGGAACAACATCGCCTCGGCCTCGCAGGAGCGGTAGACTGCCTTGAGCCGCGTCTCCGGGTCCGGCGATTTCGCCAGCTCCTCGTACTTGCCGAGCGCCTCCTGCTGCAGCCCCTTGGCGAAGAGCTTGTCCGCCTCGGGCAGGGACGCGCCGCGGGCGGCGGCGGGCAGCAGAATGGAAAGGAGAGCGAGCCGAGTCAGGGATCGGTGGAACATGGGGCCCCTCCGGTGAAAGGTCGGTGCGTTCAGTTCGGCTTCTGATTGCGGACGAGCTCGTGCAGCACGTCCGCGTTCACGATGATGACCATCGCGCAGTCCGCGGAGAGGTCCTCGGAGAACATCTCCACGTGCGACATGAGCAGAACGTCCTCCCGGCCGTCATAGGCTTCCAGGACGACCCCCAGCAGGCTGGCCTTGGGGCCGCGGTGCACCTCGGGGATGGAAAGGATGATGGTCTTGTCGAACTCGTCGGCCATGGCGCCGATGACGGACTGGGCCACGATGTTGGACACCTCGCCGATGGTGAGCTCCATCAGGTTCGCGAACCCGTCGAGTTTCGCGGCGTAGGGCTTGGTGACCGCGCCGGTCACCGACTGCGCGCTCTTCTCCGAGAAGATGATCAGGAAGTCCAGGGGGACTCCCTCCCCGGAGCGGAAGTGCACCGCCACGTGCTCGTCCTTGGAGCGCTGGAACCAGGAGAGCATGCGCACGGCCGGGACCTCGTTGGTGCTCGAGGACATGACGGCCCACTCGGTCTTGGACATCTTCCCGAGGCGGTCGGTGCTGCGCATGATCCCCTCCTCGATGAGGTGGGTGATCCTCTGCTTCTCTTCGAGGGAGAGGTTCATGCCGCGGGCCTGGGACGGATGAAGGGAGCGGCCTTCTGGATGAGCGCCGAGAGTTCCTCGACGTCGAACGGCTTGTGCAGGACGCCCAGGGCCTTCAAAGACAGCGCGCGCTTCTCGAGGGCCACCTGGTCGTTGCCCGTGACCATGACCGCGCGGGCGTTGGGATCGTGCTTGCGGATCATCTGCAGGAGGTCGAGCCCGTTGCCGTCCGGCAGGGAGACGTCGAGGGTGACCAGGTCGGGCTTGGTGGCGATGAAGGCCGCGAGCCCGGATTTCACGCTTTCCCCCTCGCCCACGACCTCGTGGCCGAGCGCCTGGAGCATGTCGGTGAGCATCACCCGGAGCACCGGGGAGTCGTCAACGATCAGTATCCGGAATCCCATATCACCCCCCGACGAGCTCCAGCACCTTGGCGACCAGCGCCTCCGCCCCGGCGAAGACCTCGGAGATCCGCCCGGCGAGCATATAGGCCGGAGTGGTCACGATCCGGCGCTCCGAATCCACGACCACCTCGGCGGCCGCGCAGGTCCGGTGGCGGGCGCCCATGGACTCCAGGGCCTGCGCCGTCCCGGCGTCCGAGCCGATGGTCAGGACCGGATGCTCGGAGCCCAGCACCCGCGCCAGCACGGCCGGGGCGATGCACATGCCGCCGATGGGCTTGCCCGCGGCGCGCATATCCTTGAGGAGCCGGGCGACGTCCGTCTGAACCCGGCACCCGACGCCGTCCTTGGCGAAAGTGGAAAGGTTCTTGGCCGCGCCGAAGCCGCCCGGGAGGATGAGCGCGTCGATGTCGGCGGCCCGGACCCCGCTCAGAGCCCGGACCTGGCCGCGGGCGATGCGGGCGGACTCGGCCAGGACGCCGCGCCGCTCGGCCGCGGGCTTCCCGGACAGGTGGTCCACGACCTCGGCCTGCTCCTCGTCGGGGGCCATGCAGACCGCCTCCGCGCCCGCGCGGTCGATGGCCAGCAGCAAGGACACCGCCTCGTGGATCTCGGAGCCGTCGAAACGGCCGCAGCCGGACAGGATGACGCCGATCTTGGGCATAGGTTCTCCCTGAGCCTGCGTTCTTATAGCAAAATTCCCCGGCGCTTTTTGTAACCTTCTGGCGTGCTCGCGGGTATTAATAAGGGGAGGACGCCGGATTGAGCGGCTCGGAGGGCACGGAACCGCGGGAGCTCGTCCGGCGGACCCTGGCCGGCGACGCGGCGGCGTTCGCGGAGCTGGTGCGGCGGTTCGAGGGCGCGGCCCTGCGGCTGGCCCTGCGGATCACCGGAGACCGGAGCGAAGCGGAGGATGCGGTGCAGGAAGCCTTCCTGAGAGCGTATCGGAGCCTGGCGCGTTTCGACCCGGAGCGGCCGTTCGGCCCCTGGCTGCTCAAGATCGCGGCCAACCGCGCCCTGACCCGCGCCAGCCGGCGCCGGGCGGAGCGGCCGCTCGAAGAGGCTGCGGGGGTCCCGGACTCCGCGCCGGGTCCGGAATCGGCCCTGGCCGCCCAGGAAGACCTGGCCCGGCTGCGCGCGGCCATGACGCGCCTGCAGCCCGGGGAACGCGCCGTCCTCTCCCTCCATTATGAAGAAGGGCTGCCCCTGACCGGCGTCGCGGGGATACTCGGCCTCACGGAGAACGCCGCCAAGGTGCGCTTGTTCCGGGCCCGCCAGAGCCTGCTGGCCCTGCTCTCGGCCGGAGGCACACGGTGAACTGCGAGGACCTGCGCGAAGCGGTATGGTCCCGGCTCGACGGGGCAGTGTCGGACACGCTGACGCCGGAAGCCCGCGCGCACCAGGAAGGCTGCCCCGCCTGCCGCGGCTACGCGGACCGGGCCCGGGGACTGGACGCGCTCATCCGAAGCGCGCTGCGGACCGAGGCCCCGGCGGCGTCCCTGGCCCCGAGGGTCCTGGCGCGTATACGCGCCGCGGAGTTGGTACCCGAGCCGACCCCCGCCGGGCTCTTCCTCGGGCTCACCCTGACGGCCGCGGCGTGGCGTCTCGCCTGGCCCTGGGGCGGGCAGTCCCTGCTCGCGCCCTTCGCCGAGGCCTTCCGGCTCCCGGAACCGGAGCTCGCGCTCCTGGCCGGCGTCTCGGCCCCGCCCCTGGCCCTCACCCTCGGCACGCTGGCGCTGGCCGGGCTCCTGTGGCTTTCCACGATGCGCACGCTGCTGCTTCACCCCGCACGGAGGAACGATGATTGAAAAGAAGGTCCTGGGTAGGATGGCCGCGCTCGTCTGCCTGCTCCCGCAAGCCGCGTGGGCGGAAGGGCCCCGGAACCCGGTGGAAGGGCTGGCCACGATATTATGCCTGGGCATCGGAGTCACGGCGTTCGTGGTCTGGGGACGGATGACCTTCCCCAAGCTGGCCCGCTCCGCGGACCAGGTCCTCCGGGATCATTCCTCATGGAAGACCTTCTGGATCGGCCTGATAAACGCCGTCGTCGGCTTCCTAGTGTTCGTGGTCGCGGCCAAGACCGGCGAAACGGTCCAGCCCATGCAGGCCGTGGCCCTCCTGATCCTGTGCGCGGCCGGGCTGGTGGTGTTCCGCGGCGCGCTGGGGGTCTGGCCGGAGTACGGGCACAAGCTCCTGGAGTCGGAGGAGACGCCATCCGACCTCAAGGCCTCCCTGTCGGGAGGCGCGCTCCTGACCGGGATCCTCCTGCTCTTCCCGGTCGGCTTCCTGCTCTTCGGCTACGCGGCGGTGCGCGCGCTGGGGACCGGGATCCTCATGTGGACGACCCCGACGAAAGAGGCTGGGGCATAATGCCTATCCGTGAGTCGTCACCCCGGGCTTGACCCGGGGTCCAGGCTCTTAGGGCTCGCAATGAAATAAGTGGCACATTTCGCCGGAGGCGATTTTTGAGGCGAGCCGAAGCGATGCGAGACGCGCAGGCCTTAAGGCCTGTAAGTCGAGCAGCGCGAAGGCGCAGCCCAAAAGCGCCCCGGCCCTCCGGGGAGGCCCGCTATTGGCCGATTTCTTCGTTGCTCGTCGCTTGCATAGCTCACGCTATGCGCGCTCCTCGCGCCTAGAAATCGGCTCAACATCGGGCCTCCGAAGTGCGCCACTTATTTCATTGCGAGCCCTTACGGCAGCTCCTGGGTCCCGGCTTTCGCCGGGACGACGAAGCCGGGTCCGCCCTGGTCGCGGTTATGGAGACCTGAGGCCGGCTGAGCCCAGGCGAACGGGTCCGCGGCCGCGGCGGCGCCGGAAGCGACGGACCCGCCGGATGATGCGGCGGGGGCCGGGGTCCAGACCGTGGTATGGGTGTAGGGCAGGTCCTGGGCGCCGTCATCCCCCTGCCGGGACTTCTCGATGCGTTCGAGGTATTCGTCGCGGATGCTCTTGGCGGGCTGTCCCATGGCCGGTGCCGCGGCCTCGCTCGTCTGGAAGGTGCGCACGGCCCACTGATCGAACCCCGGCTGCGGGGTCCCCTCGGGCGGGGTGATCCGGGGGCCGTATTCGTCCTGCGGAGCAGCTGGCGCCGGGACCGGGGTGTCCGGCGTGGTCGGCCCCGGCACCGGGGTGATGACCGGCGGCAGAGCCCGCTGGAAGGCCTGGACCCGGGCCCGGCAGACGCTTTGGGTCCGCTGGGTCACGCTGGAAGCCCCCCGGCTCTCGCCGGGGCGCATCTTGTAGCCGGCCGCGGCGTCCGCGGCGCAGAGCGCGAGGGCCGCGCCCACCGCCAAAACCAGGGAAACCGTTCTCATATCCCCTCCTCCGCCACCCGCTCCAAGGATGCCCCTCCGCTGTTGCGGCCCGATGAAGGGAAGGTAAATTTAAAGTAAACTGGTGTCACTCGCCTCCCCCACGGGGAGGCGAGTAGTCGAGGGGGCAATATGGTTTTGGTAAACTGTTTCTGATATGGGCCTTACACACGTGAACGAGGCCGGCAAGGCCGACATGGTGGACGTCAGCGCCAAACCCGTGGTCCGCCGCGAGGCCGTCGCGCGCGGAAAGATATTCCTCCAGCCGCCCACGCTCGCCCTCATCCGCGAGAACGGCGTGCGCAAGGGCGACGTGCTCGCCGCCGCCCGGCTCGCCGGCATCGCCGCGGCCAAGAAGACCTGGGAGCTCATCCCGCTCTGCCACAACATCCCCATCGACAAGGTCGGGGTGGACTTCGAGCTCCAGGATGACGGCGTGGTCATCGCGGCCCGGGCGGTCTGCTCCGCCCGCACCGGCATCGAGATGGAGGCTTTGACCGCGGTGTCGGTCGCCGCGCTCACGGTCTACGACATGTGCAAGGCCGTGGACCAGGACATGGTGATCGGGCCGATCGCCCTCGTAGAAAAGCGGAAGGGAGGCTGACATGCTGCCGAATCTGGGAATGGGCGAGCTGCTGCTCGTCCTCGTCATCGCGCTGCTCCTTTTTGGAGGCAAGCGCCTCACCGAGGTCGCGCGCTCCTTGGGGCAGAGCGTCCACTCCTTCAAGAAGGGCCTCAGCGAAGAGCCCAAAGACCCGCCCTCCGACGACGCGCCCTGAGGCCCCGGCCATGTGGGATTGGGTCGAGAAGGCGGCTGAGCTGCGCGGGCAGGGCTTGCCCTTCGTGGTCGCCACGGTGGTGCGCGTCGCCGGTTCCACGCCGCGCGAGGCGGGCGCTAAGATGCTCGTCCTGGCCGACGGGACCTTCTTCGGCACCGTGGGCGGCGGGGGCAGCGAGCTGAAGGCCCTGGCCGACGCCAAAGCCTGCCTGGCGGCCGGCGCCTCCAAGCTAGTCACCTACCCCCTGACCCCGGAGGCCGACCAGCTCTGCGGCGGCGAGGTCGAGATGTTCCTCGAGCTCGTCAACGACCGGCCCGAAGTCTACGTCTTCGGCGCGGGACACGTGGGGCAGGCCATGGCGCAGACCCTCGCGGACGCCCCCTTCGCCGTGCACCTCGTCGACGAGCGCGGGGAGTGGGTGCAGTCGGACCGCATCCCCGCCGGCACCCGCCGCCACCAAACCGGCTGGGCGGACTTCGTGGCCGCGGCCCGCTGGAGCGCGGAGAAGACCTTCGTCGTCATCATGACCCCGTCCCACCGCTTCGACCGGCAGATCCTGACCGCGGTCATCCGCAAGCCCTGCCGCTATCTGGGGATGATCGGCAGCGGGACGAAATGGCAGGCCATGCGCGGCGAGATGGGGAAGGAAGGATTCACGGACGCGGAACTCGACCGGGTCACCTGCCCCATCGGACTGCCCATCGGCGGGAAGTCCCCGCGCGAGATCGCGATCAGCGTGTCCGCCCAATTGATCGCGGCCTTCCACGACGCCGGCCGGGAAGCGCTCCGCTAGATGAGGCGGGTCCCGCCGGGGCGCATCCTGCCGCTCCTGGCGGCGGCCGCGCTTTCCGCATCCGCGGCCTACGCCCTGCGCATCGGCGTCAAGCCGGGCTCGGCGGTGCAGTTCACGATCCCTGAAGAGGTCTCCTGGAGCCCGGATCCCGTCTGGCCCCCCTGCGCGGCGACGGCGCTGCTGCGCGAAGGCCCGGCCGCGGGGTCGGAACTCCGGCTCCTGCGCCTGAAGGCCCGCTGCGGCGTCCCGGAACGGGCCTGGGCGGGCCCGGCATCCATCGTCGTGGTCAAGGGCCGGCTCGCGGTCCGCGCCGGCGATCTGAAGACGACGCTGCGCCCCGGAGGCTCCGCTTTCCTGCCGGCGCGGACCCCGCACTCCCTGCGCTCCGGCACGCTGCTCCGCGACACCTGGCTCCTGGTCTCGGTGGAGGCCGCCGATGGGCGCTAGTGTAGTGAGTCATAAGTCCGATTACATCCGTCACCCCGGCGAAAGCCGGGGTCCAGGCACCAGGCGTCACCCCGGCGAAAGCCGGGGTCCAGGCAGCAAAACAGGTCTCTTGAATCCGTTCCTCACGCTGGATACCGGCTTTCGCCGGTATGACGGCCTTGACAGCCGGTATGACGGCTTTTCAAATGTAAAGAAGCGTTGGAATCACTACACTAGCGCGCGGACGCGCGCCCTGCGCATCTCGTGGCTCGTCTTGGCGGGGGCCCTCTGCCTGCCGCCGGCGGCGCACGCCCGCGTCGGGCTTTCCTCCCGGTTCGTGAACGTCTCGGTGGACGGACTGGAACCGGGACGCAGCTATGACGTCGGCAAGCTGAGGGGAAGCCCCTACTCGGTCAAGAACCGGGGCGACACCCCGGTGACCGTCCTCATCGAAGCCGCGGTCCCCGAGAAGTCTTCCGGCGCGGGAGCTCCCGAACCGATCCCGGACCCGCGGTGGATCCAGGTCATCCCCGACCACCACCGCCTGGAACCCGGGGAGACCGGGGTCAGCGACATCATCGTCTCCCTGCCCGAGGATCCGGGACTCGCGGGCCGCCGCTTCCACGCCCAGGTCTGGGCGCGGACCACGGGCGCGGACACCCTCGCCGCCGGAGTCGCCGGGAACCTCAGGTTCTCCGTGGTACCGGCCAAGGCTCCAGCCGGCGGGAAGGCCGGGACCGTGTGCCGGGTGCAGCCCGCCTCGTTGTATGTGGAACGGGCCGATCCCGGCCCCCTGGACACTCATTCCCTCGCGCTGGGGACCTTCCGCATCTCCAATCCCAGCCCCGACCAGACGCTCGAACTCACGGCGAAGGCGGTACCCTGGCGGCAGTTCTTCCGCAAGCTGCCCAGCGGATTCACGACCCCCGAAGACGTGCGCTGGGCCGCGGTCGTGCCGGAGCGCCTCGTCATCCCGCCCCGCGGCTCGGCTCAGGCCTGGCTCCACCTGAACATCCCCGCCGACCTCGCCGGGAAGGACGCGGCGTTTTTGGTGCTCCTGGAGACGCCGGAGGGGTTGGTGGTCGGCACCCCCGCCGTCTACGTGGACATACCGGCGGAAAGCGGCAAGAAGTGACCCGGGGCGGCCGGCGGCTACGGCGGGGTGGCGAACACCGTTATGCGCAGGTCCTGTTCGGCCTCCGTACTGGTGATCCGCGGCATGCCGAGCTTCAGCCACAGCAGCCGGTCCTGGCCGGCCCCCACGCCCGCGCAGGACTGGCCCGATTCGAAACGGACGCCATCGCAGCGCAGCCGGGAATCGAGCAGCTTGTCCGCGTCTTCGAAAACGCCGGAGGCGGGCTGGACCGCGCTGAACAGCGCCTGCAAAGTGAGCTGGTCCGTCCCTGAACTCAGGGAGACGATCCAGGGGCTTCCCGCCGTCACCGTCGCCGCGGTGAGCTCGTAGGTCTGCGCGACGTTCCCCAGGCTGGTCACGATGAAACTCGTGGAGATGACCAGCTCCGCGTTCACGCTCACGTCCCCGATGTCGAGGTCGTGCGTCGAGACCATGACCCCGATCTCCTCGGCCACGGCCCGGGTCGAGTCCAGGACGACGAAGTTGGGCACGCCGTTCCAGTTCAGGCCTCCCGCGCGGAAATAGTAGGTGACGTCCGGCGTGAGACCCGTCACCGCCAGGGTGCTCAAGGCCACGTTGGGCGTGGCCGAGGAGTAGAGGGTCCCCAGGAAGTCCGGCGAGGTGGACGCGTCCACGCGATAGCCCTCCGCGCTCTCCGCGGCCGGAGGCGGGGCGGGCAGCGCGGCCCACTGCACGGTCACGGAGGTCAGCCCCACCTCCAGGAAGTCCTCGGCCAGCCGCCCGACCGCCCGGGTCAGGGTGGCGGTGGCGCCCAGGATGCGGAAGTCCCCCGGCGCGCCGTTGGCGTTCAAGGCCGCGGCGCGGAAGTAGTAGGTCGTGTTCCGCTCCAAGGCGGGCGACACGACCGACAGCGTGGTCACGCCTATGCTGTAGGTCCGCGAGGAGACGATGACCCCTCCGGGAGCGGCCGCCCCGAAGTCGGTGGAGGAGGCCTGCAGGACATAGCCTTCCGCGCTCGCGGAGCGCGGCGAGGGCGGCACCGCGGCCCAGGCCGCGGCGGCCGAAGACTCGAAGACCCCGAGGAAAGCGCCTTCGGCCGGCCCCGGGACGGCCGAAGGCAGGGTCGAAGTGGACAGGACCGCGGCCCCGTAGTTCAGCGCGCTCACCGCGTTCAGGGTCGCGACGCGGAAGTAGTAGGTCGTGTTGGAATCGAGGGCGGCCACGACCAGGGCATTGAGGGCCACGCTCGGGGTCTGGGAGGAGCGGACCGTACCGGTGAAATCAGGCGCGGTGGAGGCCTCGACGCGGTAGCCGCTCGCCGAATCCTTCGGCGGAGAGGCCGGCAAGGCGTCCCAGGTCAGACTCGCGCTCGCCTTATAGACGGCCGCGACCGCGGCGTTGGCGACGGGTTTGGCCAGCGTCGTGCTGTAAGCGACGGCGGCATCCGCGGTCGCGGCGCAGCCCCGGACCCGGATGACGGTCCCGTAGCCCGTATTGGGGTCGAGACCCGACTTGAGATAGCTCAGCGTCGCCGAATCGAGCGGCGCCGAGAGCGCGCCTCCGGTGGCGGCGAACACCTGGTAGCCCTCCAGCCCGCCGCCCGCGCTCCACTGCCAGTCGACCGTGATGGAGGAGAGGACGACCCCGTTGACGCTCGCCGGGGCGACCAGGCTCGCGGCATAGCGGGTCCCCGGATAGCCGGCTCCTCCGGGTCCCCCGATGGCGTCCCCTTCTCCGG
>MGTY01000044.1:1518-50006 GCA_001799695.1 Elusimicrobia bacterium GWA2_69_24 | reverse complement strand
CGGTGACCTCCCGGCGGATGCGCTCGAGGACCTCCGGGGTGACCTCGGGGGTGGGGGCGATGACGCCCATGCCGCCCGTGTTGGGCCCCTTATCGTCGTCCAAGAGACGCTTGTGGTCCGAACTCGGGGGCAGGGCCAAGAATGAGATGCCGTCGCAGAAGCCCATGAGCGTGGTCTCGCGACCCACGAGGAACTCCTCGAGGAGCAGGGTCTTGCCGGCGCCGCCCAAGGCGTCGCCCTCCATGAAGTCGGCCACGGCGGCGTCGGCCTCGGCCGCGGTCGCGCAGACCCGCACGCCCTTGCCCGCGGCCAGGCCGTCGGCCTTGACCACCACGGGCAGGCCGAAGGCGGGGAGGGCTTTCAGCGCCTCGGCGGGGTCGGTGAAGACCGCGCTCCGAGCCGCCGGCACCCCGTGGCGCGCCATGAAGTCCTTGGCAAAGGCCTTGGAGGATTCCAGCCGCGCGGCCGCCTGCTTGGGCCCGAACACGGGGACGCCCGCGGCCCAGAGGGCGTCGGCGAGTCCGGCCGCGAGGGGGGCCTCGGGACCGATCACGGCGAAGGCGATCCGGCTCTCGGCGCAGAAGCGCAGGAGCCCGGCGTGGTCGTCGGCCGCGATGGGGACGCAGTCCGCGTATTCGCCGATGCCGGGCGAGCCCGGCGCGGCGAAGAGGCGCGTAAGCTTGCGGCTCTGCGCCAGCTTCCAGGCCAGGGCGTGCTCGCGGCCTCCGGAGCCGACCAATAGGACGTTCATGCGACCCCCATCGGGGACTTGGCCGCCGCGGGCCGCGCCGTCTTCACCCGGGACGGGAGCGCGGCTTCGAAGTCCATGATGCGGGTCGGATAGCGTCCCGTGAAGCAGGCCAGGCAGAAGTCGCGCGAGCCCACGGCCCGCAGCAGCCCCTCGGTGCTGAGATAGGTCAAAGAGTCCACGCCGATGAAGCGGCGAGTGGCTTCGACCGGCCCCCGCGCGGCGATCAGCTCCTCCCGGCGGGGGGTATCGATGCCGTAGTAGCAGGAGGAGACGATGGGCGGGGAGCAGATCGCCATGTGGATCTCGGCCACGCCCGCGCGGCGGAGCATCCGGCAGATGCGGCGCGAGGTGGTGCCCCGGACAATGGAGTCGTCGATGAGGATGATGCGCTTGCCCCGCAGGGCCTCCGGGATCGGGGAGAGTTTTAGGTTCACCGAGTTGTCGCGCAGGACCTGGGCCGGCTGGATGAAGGTGCGGCCGATGTAGTGGCTGCGCACGATGCCCATCTCGAAGTCCACGCCGGACTCCCGGGAAAATCCCAGGGCCGCGGGGACGCCGGAGTCCGGGACCGGGACCACCACATCCGCCTTGACCGGGGCCATCTCGCGGGCGAGCTCCCGGCCCAGGGCCCGGCGGGTGGCCTGGACGCTGAGGCCGAAGACCCGCGAGTCGGGGCGCGCGAAGTAGATCTCCTCGAACACGCACTGGGTCGGCGCCGGGAGGGGGCCGAAGGGCTTGAGGGAGCGCAGGCGCCCGTCATGCACGACCACCAGCTCGCCGGGCTCCACCTCGCGCACGAAGCGGGCCCCCATCTGGTGGATGGCGTTGGTCTCGGAGGCGAAGACCGGAGCGCGGCCCAGCCGGCCCACGCAGAGCGGCCGGAAGCCGCGGGGGTCGCGCACGGCGATGAGTTTGCCCGGGGTGAGGAAGATCAGGGAGTAGGCGCCGTCGATCTGCTTGAGCGCGCCGGCGATAGCGCCCTCGATGGGGCCCGGGAGCCGGGCGATGAGGTGGACGATGACCTCGCTGTCCGCCGAGGTCCGGAAGATGGCGCCCTGGGATTCCAGCTTGCGCCGCAGGTGCAGGGCGTTGGTGAGGGTGCCGTTGTGCGCGATGGCAATGGGGCCGTGCACGGTCTCGAAGAGGAGCGGCTGGGCGTTGACCAGGTCGCTGCCGCCCGCCGTGGCGTAGCGCACGTGGGCCACGGCCGCGCGGCCCCGGATCTCGCGCAGGACCCGGTCCGGGAAGGCCTCGGCCACCAGTCCCAGGGCGGTGCGGCCGGCGAGACGGCCCCGGTCCGCGGCGATGATGCCGGCCGCCTCCTGACCCCGGTGCTGGAGCGCGAACAGCCCGAGGTACGCCTTCTGGGCGGCGTGCTGATGGTCGGCGATCCCGATTATCCCGCACATGGCTGCGTCCTCGTGTCAGTCTTTGACGAAACGCACGGCGTTGCGGAAAATCTCGAGCCCGATCCCTTCCTTGCAGAAGGTCTGCCGCGTCCAGTTCGGATGGTGATAGCGGGTCAGGTACCTCTCGGGATGGGGCATGATCCCCAGGCAGTTCCCCTCCGGATTGGTGATGGCGGCGATGTTGAAGAGCGAGCCGTTGGGGTTGTGGGGATAGGAGGAGAACTTGCCCTCCTCGTTGACGTACTGCATGAGGATGGCCCGGGTCTTCTTCAGCGTCTCCAGGACCTTGGGGGACTTCACGACGAACTTCCCCTCGCCGTGCGCGACCGGCAGTTCGATCATCTCCGGGAGGTCGCGGGTGAACAGCGACTGGCTCTGCAGGTTGATGCGCAGGCGCACCCAGCGCGATTCGAAGCGGTTGGAGTCGTTGACCGTCAACGACGCGGTCTGCTCCCCGGAGGGGGTCTGGGGCAGGAGGCCGGCCTTCACCAGCACCTGGAAGCCGTTGCAGATGCCGATGACCGGGCGCCCGCTGCGCACGAAGCTGCGCAGGTCGCGGACATGCCCGCGGAGCTCGTTGGCCAGCACGCGGCCGGCGCTGATGTCGTCGCCGTAGGAGAAGCCTCCGGGGATGGCGATGACGGCGTAGTCGAAGAGGCGCACCTTGCCGCCGATCAGCTCGCGGACATGGACGAGGACGGGGTCGCCCCCGGCGAGCTTGAACGCCGTCGCGGTCTCCACGTCGCAGTTCGTCCCCGCGGTCCGGAGGATGAGGACCTTGGGGACCTTCACGAGCGCCTCCCGTCGTCGCAGGGGACCCCGTCGAGGAGCCGGGGCAGGGTCTCGCGCCAGGAGTGGCGGAGGTCGTGCAGGCTCTCCTCGATGATCGGACAGCCGTCCAGGCCCGTGACGCGCAGGACCGGGTTGGCGATGGTCGCGCCGATGCGCGCCAGGGGGACGCCCTTCATGGCCTGCAGGAACGCGCGCTCCTTGTCGGGCGCGATCTCGAGCAGGAAGCGGCTCGGCGACTCGGAGAATAGGATCGTGACGGGGTCGGCGACGCCCTTGGTCCGGAGGACCTCGTCGAGGTCGATGTGCATGCTGATGTCGCCGGCGATGGCCATCTCCGCGGCGGCCACCGCCAGGCCGCCCTCGGACAGGTTGTGGGCCGTGGCGATGAGGCCTTTCTGCGCGGCGGCGCTCAAGGACCACAGCGCTTCCCGCGCCGAATGCGGCTCCACCAGGGGCGCGTTCCCCGCCGGCTGGCCGCTCCAGGCTTCATAGAGCGACCCGCCCAGCTCATCGGAGGTCCAGCCCATGAGGTAGATATGGTTGCCCGGGGCTTTCACATCCATGGTCAAAGCCTGCCGGATGTCGGGCACCGGGGCGATGGCGGAGATGAGCAGGGTTCCCGGGATCGACGTCTTCTTGCCCTTCTCGTCGGTGAAGACGTTGTGGAAGCTGTCCTTGCCCGAGATGAAGGGCGCCTGGAAGGCGAGCGCGGCGTCGCGGCAGCCCTGCGCGGCGCGGACCAGGGCCCCCAGGGCCGCGGGATCCTCGGGGTCGCCCCAGCAGAAATTGTCGAGGAGCGCCGCGTGGGTGACGTCGGCGCCGACGCAGGCGAGGTTGCCCAGGGCCTCGTCCACGCAGGCCATCGCCATGGCGTACGGGTCCAGCTTGCCGAAGGCGGGGTTGAGCCCGTGGGCGACCGCGAAGCCGCGGAAATACTCGGGGTCGCCGGTGATCGCCATCGGCCACATGACGCAGGCGTCGCCCGGGCCGTCGTGGTGCAGACCCTGCAGGGGCTTGATGACGGTCCCGGCCTGGACCTCGTGGTCGTACTGCCGGATGATCCACTCCCGACTGCAGACGTTGGGGTGGCTCAGGATCCAGTGCAGGATCTCGGGGCACCGGGACCGGTGCAAGGCCCGGTCGGTCTTGCGGGCGGAGGCCTTGGCCGGCGCCGGCGGGTTCCATACCGCGCGGCGCTCGCGCCGAGGCAGACCCTTGTGGAGGAACGCGAGGTCGAGGTCGACGATGGGCCTGCCGGCGATGGCGACTTCGAGCCGGCCGGAATCGGTGAACTCGCCCAGCACGCAGAACTCCACGCCTTCCCGCTCCATGATGACGGAGAGGGCCGGCAGGTTCTCGGGGGGCACGGCCAGGACCATGCGCTCCTGGGATTCGGAGAGCCAGATCTCCCAGGGCTCGAGGTCCGTGGTCTTGAGGAGGGCTCTATCCAATTCGACCCGGGCGCCGCCCTTGGAGCCGGAGCGCTCGGCCATCTCGCCCACGGCGGAGGAGAAACCGCCGGCGCCGCAGTCCGTGACGGCCCGGAAGAGGCCCGCGTCGCGCGAGCGCAGGAGGGCGTCCAGGACCCGCTTCTCCTGGATGGCGTGTCCGATCTGCACCGCGGCGATGGAGGAGGACTCGTCGATGGCGGCCGAAGAGAAGGTGGCGCCGTGTATCCCGTCGCGGCCGGTCCGGCCGCCGATGGCCACGATGAGGTCGCGCGGGAGCACCTTCTTGCGGACCGCGCTCACGGGCATGAGCCCCACGGTGCCCACGAAGACCAGCGGGTTGAAGCGGAAAGCCTCGTCGAACCAGAGGGCCCCGGCCGCGGTGGGGATGCCCATGCGGTTGCCGTAGTCCCGGACCCCGGCGACCACGCCGGTCATGGTCCGGCGGGGATGCAGGATGCCTTCGGGAAGGGGTTTCGCATAGTCCGGCGGGCAGAAGCAGAACACGTCCGTGTTCAGGACCGGCTTGGCGCCCAGGCCCACGCCCAGGACGTCGCGGACCACCCCGCCCACGCCGGTCTCGGCGCCGCCGTAGGGCTCCAGGACGCAGGGGTGGTTGTGGGTCTCGACCTTGTAGGCCAGCGCCCATTTCTTGTCGAAGGCCACGACGCCGGCGTTGTCCTCGAACACCGAGAGGCACCAGGGCTTCTTCAGTTTCCGGGTCGCCTCCATGACGGTCTCGGAAAGGAGGTTCTTGATGCGACGGGTCGTTTTCCCTTCCTGGTAGCAAATGGGGCTGGTGAAGCTCTTGTGCTTGCAGTGCTCGGACCAGGTCTGGGCGATGGACTCGATCTCCGCGCGGGTCGGCTCGCGGCGCAGGGAGCGGAAGTGGTCCTGGACGGCCTTCAGCTCGTGGGCGTCCAGGGACCAGCCGAACCGGGAATTGAGGCGCCCGAGCTCTTCGGGACCCGAGTCGCGCAGCGCGAACTCGGCGCCGGGGGCGTCCGTCGGGTCCTGCCGAGGGGTTTCCGTCTTCATCGCTGGATGAGGGTGGTGCGATGGATGACGGGGTTGGAGAGCAGCTTCTCCACGATCCGTTCCGCCTGCGCCTTGTTGAGGCGCCCGATGATGTGATACGCCATGCCCGTCCGCACGGCGGCGGGCTCCGGGAGGCCGAGGTCCTTGACCGCCTTGCAGACGCTCTCGCCCACGGGGTCGGTGACGGTGGGCTTGAGCCAGACCTCCGCGCGCCAGTGCGGCCCCATCAGGAAGGCCCGCGAGGGGGTGTCGCGCTCCACCCGGTATTCCTGCGTGATCGGGTCGGAGAGGAGGTCGCGGGACATCTGCTGCATCTGGTTCGGAGAGAGCTTCCCCGTGATCTCGTAAAGGGTCGAGACGCGGATCTCCTTCGCGGTCTGGATGCCCAGGAGGGGCAGCTGGCCGAGGAGCGCGGTGCCGGTGGAATCGGGCGTGCCGTATTTGGTCGTGACTTCGACCAGGTGGCGGGGGAGGGTCCCGTTCCCCGGGACGGAGGCTGAGGCGGGGCGTTCCAGGACGGCGTTCACCGCCGCGGCGGCGGGCTTCCGGAGCTCGGGAATCCCGGTGCCGGCCTTGGAGCCATTCCCGTCCTTGCGGCCGCCGTGGTTTTTCATTGGGTCAACCTCTCCAGTGCTTCCTGATAGCGGCGCAGCGTCCCCTGTACCACCTCGGCCGGGAGGCGGGGCGCCGGGGGGCGCTTGTCCCAGCCCACGCGCTCCAGATGGTCGCGCACGGACTGCTTGTCGAAGCTTTCCGGCGAGGCGCCGGGGCGGTAGGCCGCGGCGTCCCAGAAGCGCGAGGAATCGGGGGTGAGCATTTCGTCGATCAAGCTGAGGCGGCCGTCGATGAAGCCGAACTCGAACTTGGTGTCGGCCAGGATCAGGCCCCGGGGCTCCGCGTGGCGGGCGGCTTCCGCGTACAGGGCCAGGCTCAGGTCCTCGAGTTGGCGGGCCAGCTCGGGCCCGACGCGGCGGGCGAGTTCCGCGCGGGAGATGTTCTCGTCGTGTCCCGTGTCGGCCTTGGCCGCCGGGGTGAAGATCGGGGTCTCCAGGCGCTGAGCTTGGACCAGCCCCTGGGGCAGGGCGTGGCCGCAGGCGGAGCCGGTCTGGAGGTATTCCTTCCAGGCCGAGCCCGCCAGATAGCCGCGGATAACGCACTCGATGTCCACGCGGCGGGCCTTGCGCGCCAGGGTCACCCGCCCCTCCAAAGACTGGCGGTCGACGCGGGCGCCGGCGGGCAGGCGGGGCAGGATCTCGTCGAACTCCGTGCTGAGCACGTGGTTCGGGACGAGGCCGGCGGTCTTGCGGAACCAGAACGCGGAGATGGCGGTCAGGATGCGGCCCTTGCCCGGGATGGCGGGCTCCAGAACGCAGTCGAAGGCCGAGATGCGGTCGGTGGCCACCAGGAGCAGGTCCGCTCCGAGCTCGTAGACGTCGCGCACCTTCCCCCGGCGGAAGAGCGGGAGGCCGCTGACGGCTTCAGGGGCGGGAGGGTTCTGTGTCGTCATTCCCATTCGATCGTGGACGGCGGCTTGGAATTGATGTCATAGACCACGCGGTTGATGCCCCGCACCTCGCTGACGATGCGCCCGGAGACGCGCGCCAGGAGGTCGTAGGGGAGGCGGGACCAGTCCGCGGTCATGCCGTCGGTGCTGCCCACCGCGCGCAGGGCCACTACGTTCTCGTAGGTCCGCTCGTCGCCCATCACGCCGACGCTGCGCACGGGGAGGAGGACCGCGAAGGCCTGCCAGACCTTGTCGTACCAGCCGGAGGCGCGCAGTTCCTCCTGAAAGATCCAGTCCGCCTTGCGCAGCAGGGCCAGCTCCGGGCCCCGGACCGAGCCGAGCACGCGGATGGCGAGCCCGGGGCCGGGGAAGGGATGGCAGCCCAGCACGGAATCGGGCAGGCCCAGGACGCGGCCCAGGCGCCGCACCTCGTCCTTGAAGAGCATGCGCAGGGGTTCGACGAGCTTGAGCTTCATCCGCTTGGGCAGGCCGCCGACGTTGTGGTGGCTCTTGATGACCGCCGAGGGCCCGTGCACCGAGACCGATTCGATGACGTCCGGGTAAAGGGTGCCCTGGGCCAGGAAGTCGATGCCGCCGAGGCGTTTGGCCTCCCGGTCGAAGACCTCGATGAAGGTCCGGCCGATGACCTTGCGCTTGCGCTCCGGGTCGGCGACGCCCGCGAGACGCTTGAGGAAGAGGGCGGAGGCGTCCACGACGCGCAGATTGATGCGGATGCGGCCGCGGAAGAGGTCGTCCATCCGCTTACGGTCCCCTTCGCGCAGGAGCCCCGTGTCCACGAAGATGCAGTGGAGGCGCTTGCCGATGGCGCGATGCAGGAGCGCGGCGGCCACGGAGGAGTCCACGCCGCCGGAGAGGGCGCAGACCACGCGGCCCGAGCCCACGGTCGCGCGGATGCGGGCCACGGCTTCTTCGAGGAAGCCCGACATGTTCCAGCGCTGCCGCATGCCGCAGACCCGGCGGGCGAAATTCTCAAGGAGACGGGCGCCGTGCCGCGTGTGGACGACTTCGGGGTGGAACTGCACCCCGTACCAGCGGCGGCCGGGGTCGCCGATGGCGGCGTAGGGCGCGGAGGGGGTGCTGGCCAGGACCTTGAACCCGTTGCCCAGCGATTTGGCCGAGTCCCCGTGGCTCATCCAGACGTCGAGCTTCCGGGGCAGTCCGGCGAAGAGCGGGTCGGCGCGGCGCACCTGGATGCGGGCGTGTCCGTACTCGCGCTTGCGGGCGGGGCGCACCTTCCCCCCGTGGAGCTCGACCAGGAGCTGCATCCCGTAGCAGATCCCCAGGATGGGCAGGCCGGAGCGGAGCACCTCGGGGCTGGGCCGCGGGGAGCCGGAGGCGTGCACGCTGGAGGGGCCGCCGGACAGGATGAGCCCCTGCGGCTTACCCTCCAGGATGCGCGCCATGCTGGCGTCGTAGGGCAGGACCTCGGTGAACACCTCCAGCTCGCGCAGGCGGCGCGCGATAAGCTGGGTGTATTGGGAACCGAAGTCCAGGATTACGATCATCAGGACTTCGCCATCCCGATGTTCTGGGCCCGCTGGAACAGCTTACCTTCGGTCCGGATGGAGGGGGCGATGATGATCTCCGTCAGCTGCATCTCCTTGATGTTGGCGGCCCCGATCGAGCCCATGCAGGTCTTGAGCGCGCCCACGAGGTTCTGGCTGCCGTCGTCCAGGCGGGAGGGCCCGAAGAGGATCTCGTCGAGGGTCCCGGTGACGCCGACCTTGACCCGGGTGCCCCGCGGCAGGTTCGCATGCGGGGTGGCCATGCCCCAGTGGAACCCCTGCCCCGGCGCTTCCTTGGTGCGCGCGAAGGCCGAGCCGACCATGACGCCGTCGGAGCCGCAGGCGATGGCCTTGCAGATGTCGCCGCCCGTGCTCATGCCGCCGTCGGTGATGATGGGGACGTAGCGGCCGGTCTTCTTGTAGAAGAAGTCCCGGGCCGCGGCGCAGTCCACGGTCGCGGTCACCTGGGGGACGCCGATCCCCAGGACGCCCCGGGTGGTGCAGGCCGCGCCGGGCCCGACCCCGACGAGCAGGCCCTGGACCCCGGTCTCCATGAGCTCGAGCGCCACGTCGTAGCCGACGCAGTTCCCGACGACCACCGGGATCTTCATCTTCGTGACGAAGGCGGCCAGGTCGAAGGGGGTGTAGCGGGAGGACTGGTGGCGTACGGTGGCCACCGTGGATTGGACGAAGAAGACGTCGCAGCCGGCCTTCTGGGCGATGGGGCCCAGCCGGGCCGCGTTCTGCGGGATCGTGCTGACCGCGCAGGGGACCTTCGCCTTCTTGATCTCCTTGATCCGTTCGACGACGAGATGCTCCTTGGTGGGCTCGCGGTAGAGCTCCTGGACCAGGCAGGTGGCGTCCTCGGGGGAGGCCGCGGCGATCTGGGCGACGACCTCGCGGGGCTTCTCGTAGCGGGTGTTGATGCCGTCGAGGTTCAGGACCCCGAGCCCGCCCGCCTTCCCCATGGCCACGGCGAAATGGGTGTCCACCACGCCGTCCATGGCGGAGGCCAGGAAGGGGATGCGCAGACGGATCCCGCCGAGATTCATGCTGGTGTCGGTGTCATCCGGGTCCACGGTGACGTTTCCCGGGACGAGCGCGATCTCGTCGAAACCGTAGCAGCGGCGGACTTCCCGGTCACGGCCGATGAAAACAGGCATGGTTCCCCCTTTTCAAAAGGCTATAAAAAACCCGCACGGCGGCGCTGCTGCAGGATATGGAGCCACCGGCGGTCGGTTTCGGATTGGGCATCATCAAGGCTTTGCCCCGGCCTCCGATTGTTCGGCGATTTTGCGTCTTTCCGTCGACAAACTTTATATCAAATTTGCGAGATGGGGCGCAAGGAAGTCGCCGCGGGAGCGCGGTGCGCGGCCGCGAAATGGGCTACAATGCCACGATGACCGAGCATCGCCCGGGTCAAGGCCTGCGGCAGGCGCTATCCCGGGCGGCGGGCTCCGACATGGCGGCCGTCTGGGCCCTGCTGGTCCTGGGCATCGGCCTCTACGCCGGCACGCTCTTCTATCTGCCCGTATGGGACGACCACGGCTTCGTTTTCGGCCAGCCTTTCCTGATGGAATGCGGCAACCTGGCCTCCGTGCTCGCGCCCAAGCATTTCCTGTGGGTCCTCCCGGTGAAGAACGCGGCCCGGCCGGCCTGGCTGGCCTCGGTCCTGGCCGACACCTGCGTCTATGGGGGGCAGGTCCCGGGTTACCGGATGACCAGCATCCTGCTGCACGCCGTCGGGGCCGCGATGATGCTCCCGCTGGCCTGGCGCTTCTCCCGGAGCCGCTTCGCGGCCGTGGCCGCGGGGCTGCTGTTCGTGTGCCACCCTTTGCACACCGAATCGGTCAACATCATCACCTTCCGGACCGACGTGCTGGCGTTGGTGTTCATGGTTCCCGCCCTGCTGCTCTACCTCGACGCGCGCGCGGAGCGGGGGCGGCGGAGGGTCCTGGGGCTGGCGGCCGCCGCGGGGCTCTACGCCCTGGCCATGCTCTCCAAGGAGATGGCCGTGGTCCTGCCGGCCCTCATGTTGGCGGCGGACCTCCTGAGGCCTCCCGGGCGCCCACCCTCTCCGGTCGGAGGGGGACGACGGAGATGGACGGGGTGGCGGATCTACGCGGCGTTCGCCGCCGTGCTCCTGCTGTTCCTGTGGTTCCGGACCCCGCGTTCCGGGTACGTGATGGCCGAGCACATGGACCTGTTCAGCGAGTGGCGCGCGAAGACGGTCTGGCTGCGCGCCCCGGTATCTCCCGAGTTCGCCTCCCAGGCGACCCTGGACATCGGGACGGAAATCCCGCCCTGGCGGCGGATTTATGAGGAACCTTGGACGCGTCTGTTCACCATGTCCGAGGTCCTGGGCTCGTACTTGAAGCTGTTCCTCTGGCCGCATCCGCTCCAGGGCGACTATTCGCCGGCCCTCGTGGACTCCCCGGGCGGCGGGGTCTGGCTGGCGTGGCTCGGTTGGGGCGCCCTCCTGCTCGCGGCTTGGACCCTGCGCCGCCGCAGTCCCTTGATCGCCTTCGGCGCCGCCTGGATGGCGGTGAGCCTGGTGCCCGTCAGCGGGGCGTTCACCCTCCTGAATCCGCAGGCGGAGCGCTATCTCTATATCCCCTCGGCGGGGGCCTGCCTCCTGCTGGCCGGGCTCCTGCAGGAACTGCGCCTGCGGCCTTGGCGCCGGGCTCGGGCGCTGGGGCTGGCTCTGGCGGGGGGGCTGGCCGTCGCCTACGGGAGTCTGACCGTCCTGCGCAACGGAGATTACAGCGACGAGGAGCGCTTCTACGCGGCCACTGTGCGGGTGGATCCGTCCGTGGGACGCGCCCATCTCAACCTGGCCGGGCTGCACCTGCTGTCCGGCTCTCCCGAACAGACCGAAGCGGAGTATCGCGACGCGCTCAGTCATTGGCCGGAGTCCCTGCGCGGCCGGAACAAGTACGCGCTCTTCCTTGCGACTCAGGGCCGCCACCTGGAGGCCATCGCGCAGCTGCGCGCGGCGCTGAAGTTGTCGGCCCGGAATCCCTGGCTGCGCATGAACCTCGGCATAGAGTATCAGGAGACGGGGCGCCAGGACCTGGCCCTGAAGGAGTTCCGGGCGGTGATGGAGGAGGCGCCTCGGTTCCAGGAGGCGCCTCTCGCCGCGGGGTTGACGCTGCTCGGCCTCGGGCGTCCCGGGGAGGCCGTCCCCTGCCTGGAGCGGGCCGCGGCGCTGAGCGGCTGGAAGAACCCATCCCCCCTTTATTATCTGGTCCTGGCGCATCGTCGGGCCGGGGACCGGAGAGAAGCGGACCGCGTGCTCGCGGTCCTGCGGCGGACCGCTCCGGAACTGGTCGGGCGTCTGGAACGCGAGAGGTGAGGAAAAAGGGAAGGTGCGGATGGGATTCGAACCCATGAATACGGGTTTTGCAGACCCGCGCCTTGGACCACTTGGCTACCGCACCGAGATCCAGATTCTAACATTTGGGATCCCTCTTGACAATCCAAGGCAGGATTTTGTGCAGAAAAATAATATGCTTCTTTCTATTGACGAACGGGGGGTGCCCTGTTACACTGGGAAGGATACTCCCTCGACCCGATTCCCTTGAGGGGAGACACGCCATGTCTGAATGGATGCTGCGCCCTTTGCGTCGGTGGTTGGCGGTCCCCCGGACCGGCTATACCCTTGTGGAGGTGATGGTCGGGACGCTCTTGGTGGCGCTCATCGTCTCCGCCATCTTCGCCTTGACGCTGACCACCCAGGTGAGCTCCAAGAAATCCGGCCGCCGCGCCAAGGGCCTCTACTACACCCGCCAGGCGATGGAGCGGCTCAAGTCGTATGTGACCGCGGATTCCACCAGCCCCGGGCTCGGGCCCACGGCCAGCTGGATCTATCCCGGCGATGCGTCCAACACCTATGCCCTGTCCCCGGGCATCCACGACATCACCAACTCCCTGCCTTCGAGCTTCCGGGACGAACTCCCGGGAGCGTCCCTGATCTATACGGTTACCGACCAACCCTGCGGGACTCGCAGATGCCAGCAGGTGACGTTCAGCATCCGCTGGGATGAGGAACCCCTCCGACCATGAACACACGAGGCGACAAGGGATTCACGCTGGCGGAGCTCATGGTGGCGTCGCTGCTCTTCGCGATGGTCATCGCCGGGCTGGCCACCATCTATGCGACCCTGTTCAAGCAGACCGGCCGGGTCATGTCGGAGAACATGCTCAAGAACCAGGCGACCGTGGCCATGCGCGCCATCAAGCAGGAGATCGGTCAGGCGACCATGCTCACCGTGCCCGCGCTCGGCTCCAGCAGCAACCATCTCGCGGGGTGCCGGAACCTGCTTTCGGACGGGACGATCGTCGAATCCTCGGCCAAAGCGTACATGGAGGGGGCTTCCTCGGGCTTCGGGTTCGGTTGCTTCCGCTTCTGCGTGCGCCCGACCGAGCTCGTCGGCAGCCAATGCCTCACGGGGTCGCAGACCCCGCCGCCCTGCCTTTTTTATTACCGGCCGGAATCGGGCCTGGTCGCCGTCGCGTGGCGCAACCAGCCGAACTCCCCGCCCGGCCCGGCCGTGGACGACAGCACTTGCGGGACGAGCGTCGGCGGGATCCTGCCGCAACAGCTGGCCTCCAATCTCGTCCTGCCCACGGGCGTGGGGAATTACTTCAACCGGACCGGGGCGGGCGCCGTCGAAGGGAACGTCGTGCGCACGGCCTTCGTCCTGCGCAAGGACAAGGGGCCCAACCACGGCCGCCTGGTCTACGAGGTGGACAGCACGACGCAGTTGAATATGGGGCTGGAGTGATGAGGCTCCCGCGGCTTCCGCGCGGCGAGGCGGGCGTCGTGCTGGTGCACGTGCTCATTATGGCCGTGCTGCTCATCATCCTCGCCACCGGCGTGATGAAGATCGTATTCTCCAACCACGTGCTGATCGCCCACGTGAAGACCAGCGACCAATACCGCTATTGGGTGGAGGCCTGCCAGGCCCGAGCTATGGCAGTGTGGACGGATACCCGCTGCACTCCGGCCGTGACCTGCGATTTCTCCGCGGATACTCCCCCGGGTCCTTCCAACGTCACCGTCTCCTGCCCCGGTACCGACATCACCGACGGCACTCAAGTGGACATTAAGGTCACCTGGTAGTCTCCGCGTTCACGGCGCTCGTCCGAGCAGGGGTTCCGGGTCCACGGGCGCGCCGTGCACGTAGACCCCCCAATGCAGGTGGGAGCCCGTCGAGAGTCCGCCCCCTCCGGCTTCGGCGATGCGCTGGCCCTTGCGCACCGTGTCGCCGGCGCGGACGCTGAAGGACTTCAGATGGAGCAGGGCGCTGACGAGTCCCTGCCCATGGTCGATGAGCACGGTCCCGCCCTGCAGGGGGAAGCGGCCGGCCAGCAGGACGCGTCCCGAGTTGGGCGCCAGGATCGGGGAGCCCTCGGCGGCCGCGAAATCGAGACCCTTGTGCCAATCCCAGGGGACGTCTTTGTTGATGGTCCGCCGCAAGCCGTAGGACGAGGTTTTCCGTCCCGCGGCCGGACGGACGAAAGTCCCTTCCCACAGCTGCAGGTCGCTCTCCAGGGCGAGTACCGCGCGTATCTTCAGCAGGGCGTCCCGCGCTTCCGGATCTTCCAGCAGCTTCGCTTTCGATCGCCGCATGCGGAGTCTCTGGTGCGCGAAGGTCCGCTTGCCGACCAGGAATCCCGCCGTCCTCCGCTGGTCGGGCAGGAGGGCGCGCCGGCGTACGATGAGGAGGGAGCGCCAGCCGGGCGGATCCTGAGCCGTGAGCCCGATCAGCGCCCGGAGCCCGCGGGCCCCGTCGGGATGCAGGCGGTAGGCGGTCCCGTCCAATGTCGCGGAGAAGCGGGAGGGGGCGTTGGATCCGGTGACGGAGACCCGCAGGATGTCCCCGGGGAGGGGAGCCTCCGGCAGGACCCGGATCTCGAAAGCGGCCGCGGATCCGCCGAGCAGCGCCAGGCCCGTCAGGAGCGCCGGCAGGAGCCGGAAGGAGGGAGCGGACATCCGTCCCATGGTATAATTTCGCGCATGGTGAGAGTCGGCATCCTGACCGTCAGCGACCGCTCCTCCCGGGGCGAGCGGCCGGACGCGAGCGGCCCGGCCCTGGCGGAGGCCGCGGCGCGGCGCGGCTGGAGCGTGGCGGCCCGCGCCACCGTCCCCGACGAGGCCGCCGCGATCTCCGCGTGCCTGCGGCGCTGGTGCGAGGGGCCGCCGGCGGTGGACCTGGTGCTGACCACGGGCGGGACGGGGCTCGGGCCCCGCGACGTGACGCCGGAGGCGACGCGCGAGGTCCTGGAGAAGGAGCTCCCGGGCTTCTCCGAGCGCATGCGCCGGGAGGGCGAGAAGTCGTCCCCCCACGCGGCGCTCTCGCGCGGGTTGTGCGGCGCCCGCGGCCGCACGCTGATCCTGAACCTGCCCGGAAGCCCGCGCGGGTGCGTGGAGTCTTTGGAGACGGTCGCGGGCCTCGTGCCGCACGCGCTCCTGATGCTGGCGGGCGAAGGCCACTGATTTGGAGCCCGCCGACCGGGAGATGACGCTCGCCGAGCACCTGGATGAGCTCCGGCGGCGGCTCATCGTCTCGCTGGCGGCGCTCGCCATCGGCACGGCGCTGGTCTGGGCGTGGTCCGGGGAGATCCTCTCCTGGCTCGCGCGGCCCGCCGGAGGGCTGGTCTTCACCGCCCCCACCGAGGCGTTCCTCACCCGGATGCGGGCGGCGTTCTTCGGCGGGCTGCTGCTCTCCCTGCCGGTCATCCTCTACGAGGCGTGGTCCTTCACCGCCTGCGCCCTGGCGGCGGAGCTGCGCCGGTCGCTCTCCGCCATCCTGCCCTTGTCGTACGCGCTCTTCCTCGCCGGGACCGCGCTGGGCGTGTTCGTCGTCGTCCCGGCGACGGTCCGGGTGCTCGTGGGCTTCGGCTCGGCCGACGTCCGGCCGCTGCTGTCGGCGGCCAACTACCTGGAGTTCGTCGTGTGGCTTTCCCTGGCCTTCGGCGCCGTCTTCCAGCTCCCGGTGGTCCTGGTCTTCCTGGCCAAGGCGGGGGTGGTGACCCCGGAGACCCTGAGGGAGCGGCGCCGCGTCTGCTGGCTCGCCGCCTTCGTCGCCGCGGCCGTGCTGACTCCCGGGCCGGACCTGTTCTCCCAGGTCGCCCTGGCCGTCCCCATGATCCTCATGTTCGAGGGCTCGCTCCTGATGATGAAATCGGGGAGTCCCGAGGTCCCTACTTCCCGATATCCTCGTCCCACAGACGGGGATGCTCCGCGATGAAGCGGCGCATGAGCGCGGCGCATTCCTCGTCGTCGGCGTCGGTCACCGCGATCCCCTGAGCGCGCAGCCAGGCCGCCCCGCCCGGGAAGGTCCGGGATTCCCCCGCGACGACGGAGCGGATCCCGAACTGCACCGCGGCTCCGGAGCAGAGGTAGCAGGGCATGAGCGTCGAATACAGGACCGTGCCCGCGTAGCTCCCGACGCGGCCGGCGTCGCGGAGGCAGTCGATCTCGGCGTGGGCCGTGGGATCGCCGTTCTGGACCCGCCGATTGCGGCCCCGGCCGAGGATCCGGCCGTCCTTGACCAGGACGGAGCCGATCGGGATGCCGCCCTCCGCCAGCCCCAGCCGGGCTTCGGCGATGGCGGCATCCAGGAATGGGTCTCTCTTCATGGGCGCCTCCGGCGTTTGCGGATGAAGGTGAGGATCATGATGACGGCGGCGAGGATCGCGCCGGCCAGGATCGGCAGCAGGATGAAGCGGGGCCGCTCCGGATCGGGGCCTGGGCCGGCGGAAGGCGCGGCGGGCGCGGCGGCCTCCTCCGGCGGGAGGCGGACGGCGGGAGTCTCGGCGGACGGCCGCTCCTGAGCGGCCGCTTCCTGTCCCTCGGCCAGCCAGGAGCGGAAGGCGTCGAACTGGCGGGCGGCCGCGTAGGTCCCGGACCACGCGGTCAAGGGCGCCTCGCGGGGCAGGAGCACCCCGATGACCGTGAGCTTCCCCTGGAGTTTTCCGCCGCACTCATACTGTTTATATAGGAGTTTCCAGCCGTTGGTCAGCTGGTCGCCCAGGAGGTCGCGGCCGCGGCAGCCCTCCTTGTCGATGAGCCGGGTCTCCCGCTGGGCGAGGTACGCGGCGGCCAGGGTCTGGACGTCTTTGCCGGGGCCGATCCCCATCTCCCGCATGGCCGCGGCGCTGAGGGCGAAGGTCCAATCCGGCCCCGAGACCGCGAGTTCCTCGGGGGTCGGAGCCTCGACCCGCCACCCGGGGACCCTGGGGAGGGTGACCTGGCCCGACAGGAAGGAGACGGGGGTCTGCGGAGCCGTGCGCTGCCCGGGGAACTCCTCCGCCGAGGCTCCCGGCGACGCGCAAGGGCGCGCCGTCCCCGGAGCGCAGTCTTTTTCCCTTCGCAGAGGGGGCGGAGCGAGGGTGTCCAGCATGGCCAGGACTTCGTCGCGGGACGCCTGCTTGGCCAGATAGGAAAAGGACCGTTCCTCCACCGTGAAATAGCCGAAGAGCGTTTCGGATCCCGGGGGGCCGAACCCCGCGATGAGGTAGAGGATGCCCGCCGGCGAGCGGTACGGCACGGTCTTCCCGACCTTCCGGCCTTTGCGCGTCAGGCTCCGCGAGTCGTCCTCCATCCGCGCCGCCGTTTCCGGAGCGGACAGCGCCTCCGCGAGCTGGTTCACGGTGAGGACCGCGGGGCCGCGGCCGAGGGCGAACAGGGAACCCGGGGGAGGCTTGCGGCTCTCCCAGCCCGCGGCCGGCTCCAGGCCGAAGCCCGGGTCCGCTCCCGGCGCGCCGAGCGCCGGTGGAGCGAGGAGGATCAGGAAAGGGAGGAGGAGGTTCAAAGGAATGCGCTCGACAGGAATCGAACCTGTATCACCAGCTCCGCAGGCTGGTACTCTATCCTTTGAGCTACGAGCGCGAATGATCGGACTGCCCCGACACGGGATTATATCTAATTATCGGGCCGCGGAAATACCCGCATCAGATATAGTAACCTAAGGGACCTGGGCGGAGGCATGCGATGACGAGAACGAGGCGGTTAGGGTCGGGATTTCCGGCGGCGCTGCTCCTGGCGGTCGCGGCGAGCGCGGCGGAGGCTCCGGCGCCGAAAGGTCTCGAGGACCACGTGCGCGAGAGCTACAACATCCCCGCCATGGTCGCGGTGAAGCTGGGGGCCCCGGAAGCGTCGGTGGTGCCGGGCTTCCAGAAGATCAAGGTCACCTTCGTCCACCGGGGCATGGAGCAGGTGGAAACCCTTTTCCTCTCCAGCGACCAGAAGCACTACGTCATGGGGGGCTTCAAGGACCTCGCCTCCACCCCGGATGACGAGCGGCTGAAGAAGATGGACCTGCGCGGCGCGGCCGTCCGCGGCAAGGCGGGCGCCCCGGTCAGCGTCGTCGAGTACACGGATTTCCAGTGCCCGTTCTGCCAGAAAGGCTACCGGATCATGGCCCAGAAGATCATGAAGGACTATCCTGACAAGGTGAGCTGGGTCTACAAGTCGTATCCGCTCAAGGGCATGCATCCCTGGGCGGAGCCGGCGGCGGTCGCGGTGGAGTGCGCGCTGCTCCAATCGCAGGACCGGTTCTGGGCCCTGCACGACCTCATTTTCGACAACCAGCAGGAGATCCGGCTGCAGAATTTCGACGAGAAGCTCAAGGAGCTCGCGGGCGCGGCCAAGGTGGACCTCAAGAAACTCGAGGCGTGCCGGAAGGAGAGCAAGACGCTGGCCAAGGTCCAGCGGGACCTGGCGGAGACCGAGGCCCTGGGAGCGAACGGGGCTCCGGCGTTCTTCGTCAACGGCCATGCCGTCAACGGCGCGGACTACGATGAGATCCGCCGGCTCATCGATGAATCCCTGCAAGGCAAGCACGGCAAGCTCTAGCCGGATCCGGAGGCTGATCCGGGTCCTGATCCTGGCCGCGGCCGCGGCCGCGCCGCCGGCGCGCCTCTGCGCCGCCGGGGCCGAGGGTCCCCTGGCCGGCGTCGACGCCGCGCTCCTGGACCGGCTCTTCGAGGCTTTGCGCGCCGATTCGGTCTCTCCGGCGCGCCGGCCCGCGGCCCTGGCGCCGGAGACGGAATCCTTCCTTCTCCGCTACGCCGCCCGCACGGGGCAGCGGGAAGCCTTCCGTCTCGCGGCCAGGTCCCTGGCCGCCCAGCGCGAGGCCTGCGACGCGGCCTCCGAGGCCTGGTCGGCGGCGAACGCGGTCGAGGCGTACCAGGCGGGCAAGGACCTGGAGGCGGCGCGCGCCGCCGGACGGCGCCTCGACGCCCTGCTGCCGCTCGACCTCGCCCGGATGAGGCGGGACGCGCAGGGGCCGGCGATATCGGCATTGGCCAAGGGCTTCGCGGTCCTGGAGGAGCCCCGCTACCTCGCGGCCGCCCAGAAAGCCGCCCGGGCCCTGCCCGCGCGGCCGCCCGCCGGTCTGGGGTTCCGGGAGGCGGCCTTCCTCGTGCAGGGCTTCCTGGACCTCTACGCGGCCGATTTTGACCCGGACTGGCTGGACCGGGCCGATGCCTTCGCGCGGGTCCTGCGGCGCGGGCTGCCTCTGCGGGGGCTGCAGGAGGCGGAGCCCTCCCTCCTCGCGGCGCGGGGCGTGGCGGTGCAGGGCTTCCTGCGCCTGGCCCATCTCTCGGAGCGCCCGGAATACCGGCAGGCCGCGGAGGCGGCGCTGCTGCAGTTCCGGGACGCGATGCGCGACTTTCCGCGCGCCCACCCCGCCCTGCTGTCCGCGGCGGACCTCGCCCTCGCCAAGCCCCGGCAGATCGTGCTCGCCGGCGAGCTCGACGATCCGGCTACGCGGGAGCTGCTGCGGTTGGCGCGCAGCCGCTTCTCGCCCGGTGAGACCGTGATCGTGCTCCCCGAGGGGCCGGTCCGGGAGCGGATGGTGAAGCGGCTGCCGCTCCTCAAGGGCATGACGCCCATCGCGGGGAAGACCACGGCCTACATCTGCGTCCGCTTCGCCTGCCGCCTTCCCACCAACGACTTGAAGGTCGCGGCCAGGCTGTTGGCGGAAGGCGACGAGTAGCTACTTCCCTTTGCCGGCGCTTTCCAGCATCTCGTCGATGACGGATTTCACGAAAGGCCATTGGTAGCTGCGCGTGCGGCGGCCGTTGATGAAGATGGCCGGGACTCCCATCACGCCCACCCGGTCTCCCTCCGCGATGTCCCCGTCCACCCGGGCCCGGGAACCCTTCGCGTCGTAGCAGCCGAGGAGCGCCGCCTTGGGCAGCCCGACCGACTCCGCGAAGGCGCCGGCCTTCTCGCGCACGTTCTCCGCATTCACTTCCGTCTGCGCGCGGAAGAAGGCGGCTCGGAGCGCCGGGGCCTTCTTCTCGTCCAGGGTCTCGGCGCAGGCGGCGGCGATGGCGGCGCTGTAGGACCAGGGATGCATGTCCTTGAGCGGGTAATGCTTGAACACGAAGCGCACCTTCCCCGCGTAGGCGGGGAGTTCCTTCTCCAGGACCTCGGCGGCGAGCTTGCAGTGGGGACACTGGAGCTCGGAGTATTCGACGATCGTGACCCGGGCGTTGGCCGGCCCCGTGAAGGGCACCCCCTTCAGGCTGATCTTCGAGAGCGCGTCCTGGTCGGGATCGATGGAGGCGTCCTGGGGTTTGCCCGCCACCGCGTGCTTGCCGTCGGGAGACAGCAGGAGCGGCGGGGGGGGCGGGAGTCCTTCGGAGGGCTGGACCTCGCGGAAGCCGGGTACCGCGGAGGCGGCGACGCGGTAGAGGGCCCCCACGACGTACCAGCGCCCGTCCTGGGAGACGAGGATGGGCTGCGACTGGGACTTGCCCTCCTCCGTGATCACCAAAGATCCCGACAGGAATCCCGCGATCTCGGCGGGTACCAGGTCCTTGACCTCCAGTTTCATGGAGAGCGGGGTGCTGAAGGACTTGTGCATGTGGTCGGTCAGGCGTTTCAGATCGGGGCCCGCGGCGGCGGGGTTCGCCAGGAGCGCGGCGAGAAGGGTCGCGCTGATGAGGGGCGTCATGGAGTCCTCCTGTCCAGTAGAGCGGCGATGTCTTCGGAAAGCTTGGCGAAATCGGTATCGCTGAGATAGCTCTGCGTGATGATCCCGTCGCGGTCGACGAGGTACTGGGCCGGGAGTCCGGAGACGCGGTAGTCGTCGGCGACCGCGGCGTCGGCGAAGAGGATCCGGTACGGCAGACGCCGTTCCGCCGCGAAGGAGGCGACGGATTCCGGGCTCCCTTCGTCCATGGAGACGGCCAGGATGAGGAAGTCCCGGCCCCGGAACTTCTCGTGGAGCTCGGCCATCTCGGGCAGGGATTCGACGCAGGTGGCGCACCAGGTGGCCCAGAAATCGATCAGGACCGCCTGGCCCCGCTGCTCGCTGAGGCGCACGGGGTTTCCGGACAGGTCCATCAGCCGGAAATCGGGGGCCGCGGCGCCGATCCGGGGGCCGCCGTTCCCTCCCGGGGTGAGCAGGAGGGCCGCGAAGAGCCCGGCCGCCAGCAGGCCGATCCCGGCATAGAGGAGGCCGCGCCGCGGCGCGTGGGGCGCGGTCACCGGGTCCCGTCCTTCGGCGTGACGCCGATGCCCGCGCGCACGCCGGAGAGGTCGTACACCCCGCCCCGGAGGATGCGGGGGCCCCGCATGGGGTCCGCGGCCAGGAAGAGGGGGGTGTCGAGGTCCACGAAGGAGAACCCGCCGAACCCGGCCGCCAGGTGCGCGGCGCAGGACATGGCCAGGCGGGACTCGATCAGGCCTCCGATCATGAGCCCCAGGCCCCCGGCGCGGGCGACGCGCGCGACCTCGAGGCTCTCCAGGACGCCGTATTTCATGAGCTTGATGTTGACCACCTGCACCGAGCGCGTCCGGGCCAGGCGCAGGACGTCGGCCCGGCAGGAGGCCGACTCGTCCGCCGCGACGGGCACGCCGCCGCGGGCGTGCACCTCGCGCAGGCCGGCCCAATCGCGCGCGGCGGTCGGCTGCTCGAAGAGCGCGGGCCGGATGCCCAGCCGCCGCAGGCGGGCCAGGAATTCGAGGGCGTGGGGCGCCCGATAGCCCGCGTTGGCGTCCAGGATAAGGCGGGCCCGGGGCGCGCCCGCGACGGCCGCCTCGATGCGGCGCAGGTCCGAGGTCAGGTCGCGGCCGACCTTGATCTTGAGGGTGCGGATCCCCCAGCGCCAGAGGCGCCGGGCGGTCCGGCAGGCCTCGTCCGGGGGGACGATGGGGATGGTCACGTCGGTCGTGACGCGGTCGCCCGCTCCGCCGAAGAGGGCGCGCAGGGGGATGCCGGCCCTCCGGGCGCCGGCGTCGAGGAGCGCCATCTCGATCCCCGCCAGCGCTGACCGGCAGCGGCGGGTCCGGGCGCCGATGGCCGCGGACCATAGCGCCGAGCTTCCGACGGGGAGGCCGCGCAGGCCGAGGGTACCCCGGCGCACCGCCGCGAGGGCCTCGTCCTGGGTCTCCCCGTTGAAGGCGGGCATGGGCGCGCACTCGCCGTAGCCCCGCGTGCCGTCCTCGAGCACGGCGGTCACCAGGACGTTGGCGACGCGGGCGTGGGAGCCTCCGGCGATGTCGAAGGAGCGCCGCAGAGGGATGTCCAGGCGGCGGGCCGACACGTCGGCGACCCGGTCCGGGCGGGAGAGAGCGGAGGCGCCCATGTCAGTGGTGCAGGTATTCCGACTCGCAGTGGTCGGAGAACTCGAAGCTCGAGAACCCGATCCCGGTCCGTTCCGGGATGAGCTGCAGTTCGCGCAGGCGGTCCTTCTTCTTGTCCTTGGCCAGGAAGTACAGCCGGGGCTCGTCCACCAGGACGTAGCTGCGGTCCTCGTCGTCCCATTTGATGTCGGAGTTGGCGTTGCCGGAGTGCATCCAGAGGTTGTCCTGCTTGACGAAGAGCTTGACCGGGTCGCGGCCGAAGCGCGAGACCGTGGCCATGACCTCGGCGCCGGCGTAGATGAGCTGGAAGTGGTCGCGCATCCCCGTCGCGTCGCCGTCGTAGCGCAGGGCCTCCGGTTCGGTGCGCCACTCCCCGATCACGGAGGCTTCGCCGCTGCGGCTCTCGGCCAGGTCCAGGAGGATCTTGCTCTTGCTCCGGATCACGGACTTGCCCCGGCGCGAGCCCAGGAAGAAGGGCGGGGTCAGCATCCCGCAGTCGGTCTTCTCCGCGTCCTTCGGGACGAGGTAGTCCTCGGGCGGATGGTAGCCGTTGAGCCGGTCCAGGGCGCCTAGGATCTCCTTCTCGAACTCGTTGTAGCCGCCCTCGCCGATGCGGTCGTGGATGATGTTGCCGCGGTGGTCGATCAGGTAATGCGAGGGCCAGGCGTTGTTCTCGTACGCCTTCCAGGCCAGGCGGCGGCTGTCGATCAGCACGGGGAAGGGGAGGCCGAAGCGGCGCACGGCGTGGCGCACCTGCAGGGGGTCCCGGTCGAAGTCGAAGTCCGGGGTGTGGATCCCCACGATCATGAGTCCCTCCAGCGCGTAGAGGTCCCACCAGCGCATGAGCTGGCCGAAAGTGCGGATGGAGTTGACGGAGAAGGCGTTGATGAAGGTGACCAGCACCACCTTGCGGCCGCGGAAGTCGCGCAGGGTGAAGGGGACCGAGTTGACCCAGGCCGCCGGCTCCGGGAAGGGGGGCGCCGGGGGCTGGAGGGGGCGCACGGCGCCGGCGTCGGACAGCGCGACCCCCGCGAGGAGGACGGCGGCGACGGCCCGGCGCAGAGCCTTGCTCATCAGCCTTCCGAGTGATGCCCCAGGACGGCCTTCTCCATCCGGAAGAGATAGGCGATGAGGGCCGTGCGGATCCACATGCCGTTGCGCTCCTGGCGCCAGTAGACGGCGCGGGGGTCCTTGTCCACGTCGGGGTGGATCTCCTCGCGCCGGGGCAGGGGATGCATGAGCACGGCGTGCTTGGGGAGCTTGGCCATCTGCGCGGTCCCGATATGGAAGGGGCTGTAGTCCACGCGCTGGGATTCGCCGCCCGCGTCGTGCTCGTCCTGGATGCGGGTCATATAGACGGCGTCGGCTTCCTTGAGCGTGGAGGCCAGGTCGTCGGTCTCGCGGTGCGGGATCTGGTGGCGGTTGAGGAAGGCGAGGATGTCGGGCTCCATGCGGAAGGCTTCCGGGGCCACGAAGGTGAGCCGGACGCCCTGGTAGTTCTTCATGAGGTACGACAGCGAGCGCACCGTCCGCCCGCGCTTGAGGTCGCCCACCATGACCAGGTGCTTGCCGTCGAGGCCGCCGGGCAGGTAGCGGTTGAGGGTGTAGATGTCGAGCAGGGCCTGGGTCGGGTGCTGGTCCGCGCCGGAGCCCGCGTTGATGACCGAGACCGGGCGGTGGCCGGTCTGCAGGACCCAGGAGGCTTTCTCGACGAAGCCCGGGGTGTGGTGGCGCATGATGATGAGGTCCACGTAGGCGGCGAAGGTGCGGATGGTGTCCTCGATGGACTCGCCCTTGACCTGGGAGGAGGTCTTGAGGTCGCGGATCTCCAGGACCCGGATGCCCAGGATCTGGCAGGCGCTCATGAACGAGAGGAAGGTCCGGGTGGAGGGTTGGGAGAAGAAGAGCATGGCCCGTTTGTTGGCCAGGAGGCCGCGCAGGAAGTCGTCGCCGTGGCGGGTCTTGGTGATGTCGCGCATGTGGTCGGCCAGGCGGCAAAGGCGGTCCAAAAGATCGCGGTCGAACTGCTGGGCGAAGAGGCAGTCGCAGAGACGTCCGTCGCGGCTGAAGGTGGGGAGTTTTTCGGTGATGTCCTTGCGGTAGAAGCTCTCCCACTCGGGGTTGGGGGCCGCGGCTGGGTTCATCTTCGGGTGCTGCGCGCAGGTTTCGAGCATGGTCTCCGTCCTCCTTGAGTCGTGTCGGCCCGGCCGAAATCATCGGCCAGCCGGATGATGTCGTCTTCCCCCAGGTACGAGCCGGTCTGCACTTCGATGAATACGAGCTCCGAGCGCCCCGTGCTCCGGATGCGGTGCGCGGCGCCCAGGGGGATGCGCACGGATTCCCCGCGGCCCAGGCGCAGTTCCCGCCCCTCCAGCGTCACGAGCCCCGAGCCGCGCACGACCGTCCACTGTTCCTGCCGCCGCCGATGCTTCTGGTAGCTCAAGCGTTTTCCCGCAAGAACGGTGATGCGCTTGACCTTGTAGCCCGGCTCCTCCCGGAGTATCTCCCAGCGTCCCCAGGGGCGCCGGTCGCTCCGCTCGTTCATTGGAACGGCGCGGTCCCCGAGGCCGTTCCGGGGGCGATCGAAGAGGAACCGTCGGTGTAGACGAGGTTCATCTGCATCTGCTGGGCGGCCACCCCGCCCGCGTTCTGGAACGTGAAGTTCGAGCCGGCGAAACCGGTGGCGCCCGACAGGTCGCTCGCCGTGAAGACGTAGGCGGCGGCGCCGCCGGCCCCGAAGGGGATGCCGCTCGGCCAAGTGGAGCTGTTGCGGCTGGCGGACAGGTTCCCCAGGACTCCTCCGTTCAGGCCGAGCGACCAGTTCGTGACGGCCTTGTTCCCGAAGTCCACGTCCACGAAGAAGGAATAGTTCGAGCTCCCGCTCTGGAATCCCTGGATGGAGCAGACGCCGCTGATCGTGTAGTATCCGCTCCCGGTGATCACCGAGTTGCGCACCTGGTCCCAGGTCGAGGGGCCGTCCACGATCCCGCCTCCGGTCTGGGACGCGACGACGGTGGTCTGGTTGAAATCCTGGGCCAGGCCGCCCGTGGTCACGGTCTGGGAGAGGTCGCCCTGGGCGGACGCGGTGGTCTCGCCGGATTCCTCGGAAAGGGATTTCTCTCCGCTTTCCGCCGGACTCGCCCCCGACTCCCCGGATTTCGACGCTTCGGGCGCCGGGGCGGTGCCCAGCTGGGCCAACTGGGCGGGGGTGAGCTGGAAGGGCGGGGTGGGCGGTATGCCCGGGCCCTCGATCTTGGTGGCGTAGCCGGGCCGGGTGATGTCCACGGTCACGCCCGCGTTCTGCACCGCGATGCTGCCCGGCCGCTCGTTGGCGTCGTTCTGGCCGCCTGGGCCGAGCAGGGCCACGAGGGCCGTGTTCCCGTCCACGCGGCCGCCCACGATGGTGCCGCGGATGCCGATGGTGCCGGTGGGGAGCTTGATGCTGACGTCGGACGGCCGCTTGCGCCCGACGTTGCCCGTCACCATCCGGAACACCCCTTGAGTGATCTTGGCCGCGACCTTCCCGGTCTGGGTGAAGGGGTCGTAGACGAACTCATCGAGGATGAGCTCGCTGTTGGGCCCGAGGGTGAAGACCGTTTCGTCGAGGAGGAGCACCTGCATCCGGGCGCCGGGTCCCGTGGAGACCTGGTCTTTGAAATAGACCGTCTGCCCGCTGGCCATGATGCGGCCGACCGCCCCGGCCTCCGGGGCCAGGGCCAGGACCTTGCCGCCGACGCCGCCGGCCGCGCCGATGCGGGTCAGAGCGGCGGCGGCCGGATTGCCGCAAAGCATCCCGAGTATGGACGCCAGAGCGAGTGATTTCTTCATCAGAAGGCACCTCCCCACTGATAGGTCAGCATCGTGGAAATGCGGTTGTTCGAGTAGGCGTAGTTGACGATGTTCGAGCGCGACTTCAAGTATTCGTAGGTAAAGGTCCATAGGAGGTCCTTCAGGGGCTTATAGATGAATCCCAGCGGCGTGCCGAAGGTCCCGCTCAGCCGGTAGGCGTGGTCCACGCGCTTGACCGAGCAGACCGACTGATCCGCGGCGTCGTAGCGGTCCCAGTTGTAGTTGACGGAGCTCAGCAGGAAACGCCCCTGGCCGAGCAGCCAGGCGTGGCTGAGGTCCCATCGGTGCCGATAGTAATCCTGGAAGTCAGCCTCGGAGTCCTTGCGCTCGTGTCCCATGGACAGGCTCAGGCGATGGGTCGGGTTGAGCACATAGGCGCCGCCGTAGCCCAAGTCCCAGTAGGCGCCCCGGCGATCGCGGCCCGTGGGGACGATGCTGGTGTTGAGGAAGTCCTGGAACCCGTTCTTGAGCTCCGCGAAGGCGGAGAGGCGGCTGGTGATCGGCCGGTCGTAGCGCAGGCCGAGCCCCCGGGTCCGCAGGTAGGTCTCCTGGGCGAGGCGGACGTGGTCGACGAAGAGCGTCGGGGAGAGGTTCCCGAGCCGGTGCTTGTAGACCCCGCCGAGGGATAAGGAATAGGCCTGGAGGTCCAGGTTGTCGACGATGCTCTGCTCGGAGCGGTAGTAGGTGAAGTCCGTGTTCAGGGTGTGTCCGGCCTGCAGCCCCAGGTCGCGCTCGGCTCCGAGCTTGGCCAGGAACATGGCGCTGTGGTCGGCCACGCGGCGGCCGCTGGCCAAGGTGACTTCGTTGCCCCCGAACAGGCGGGAATTGCTCGCCGGGGCGGCGTTGCGGTTGACGTCGTATTCGTAGCCGATGCCCAGGAGCGCGCTCAGCAGGGTGCGCTTGGTGCGCCGGTCGATGCGCGCGAGGTAGTCCTCGATCTCCGAACGGAGGCTCTCCGGCATGCGCTGACCTTTCAGCGCCAGGAGTTCCTTGCGGGCTTCGGGCAGGCTGTCGAGGCGGTAGAGCACCACCGCGTAGAAGAGCCGGACCTTGGGCAGGGCCGGATCGACCATGAGGATGCGTTCCAGCGTAGCGGCCGCGCCGCGCAGGTCGCCCTTGCGGACCTGGCTCTGCGCGTAGCGGTAGTTCAACTCGATGTCATCCGGGTTCTCCAGGATGCGCTCGTAGGTGATGTCCGCGCCGCTCTCGAGGGATCGCTGCCTCGCGGCCTCCGCCGCGCGCGCCGCGGAATCCGCGTTTTTCAGGGCGTCGCCGGGTCGGGTGACTTCCTTGGGCAGGTCCTGGGCCAGGACGGGGAGGGCGAGGATGGACAGGATGGTCAACGATAATCCGAAGGATCTGGTCATGGGGCTCCCTCTTCTCAAGAAGCAATGTTCGCACATCTGGGAACTCGAATCAAGATTGCCGCCCATCCGGTTGCATCCGCGGCGCGATATAAGGAAGAATCGGTTAATGATCAAGGGCGTGCGCGCGCGCGTGTCCGGCCTCAAGGACCGCCGCAGCGATCTGGGGTGGCTATTGGCCTACGCCGTTCTGCCCATGGCCTTTCTGGTCGCTTTCGTGGCCCTCTGGTGGATGGATGCGTCGGTCCTCCGGGCCCTCCGGCTGCGGGTCTTCGACACCTACCAGACCTTCGCCCCCCGGGAGTACGATCCGGAGGCCCCGGTCCGGATCATCGACATAGACAACGAAAGTTTGACCCGGCTCGGGCAGTGGCCGTGGCCGAGGACGCTCTTGGCCGACCTGGTGCGGCGGCTCGGGGCCGCCGGCGCCGCGGCGGTGGCTTTCGACGCGGTATTCGCGGAGCCGGACCGCATGTCCCCCCGGCGCATCGCCGAGGTCCTGCCCGGAGACGCGCCGCCGGCTTTGCGCGAGAAGCTCAAGGGTCTTCCCGACAACGATGTTATCCTGGCCAGGGCGTTCGGGAAGGTCCCCGTCGTCGCCGGGTATTCCCTGGTGGGCGAAGCGAACGGGGTCCGTCCTAAAGTCAAGGCGGGCTTCCTGTTTTCCACGAAACAATCCGGGGCGAAGAAGCTGTCGGTCGGAGAGCTGCAGCGGACGGGCGGCAGCGTCGAGGCCAAGGATCCGAAGGACTACCTCCCCGCCCTCTACCACGGCGCGGTCAACAATCTTCCCGTCCTGGAAAACGCCGCAACCGGGGCCGGGGCCTTCAGCATCGTCCCCGACGCGGATGGCATCAACCGCCGCGTGCCCCTCCTCTACCGCCTGGATGGGGAGGCCTATCCGTCCCTCGCGTCCGAAGCCCTGCGCGTGGCGACCGGGTCCCGCGGGTTCAAGGTGATGGCTACCGGCGGCAGCGGCAAGCTGGATATGGGGGGGTGGGGGGGGATCGCGCGCGTAGTCATCGGCCCGCTGGCCATCCCCACCGATGGGGAAGGCAGCATCGTCCTCTTTGACACGGGTTTCCGCTCGGAGCGCTTCATCCCCGCCTGGAAGATCTTCGCTAAGGGCTTCGACGCCTCGGTCCTGGCGGAGAAGATCCTCTTCATCGGCACGAGCGCATCGGGGCTCAAGGACCTGCGCGCCACCCCGCTCGATCCGATCGCCCCTGGGGTGGAGATCCATGCGCAGGTCTGCGAGCAGGCCCTTCTTCAGAAGTTCCTCTACCGGCCCGATTGGGCGGACCGCGCCGAATTCTTCAGCCTCCTGGCCGCCTGCTTCGCGCTCATCGCGCTCATGCCGCGGTTGGGAGCGGCCTGGGGCGCCTTGCTCGCGGCGGCCGCGATGGGTCTGGCCTTCGGCGGGTCTTGGTACTCCTATACGGCGAAAGGGTTCCTGTTCGACCCCGTGACTCCCGGGATCGTCGTTTTGGTGGTATATATCCTCACCTCGCTCATCAACTTCCTCCGCACCGAGTCCGAGAAGCGGCAAGTGCGGGGCGCCTTCAGCCGCTACCTCTCTCCGGCCCTGGTCGAACAGCTCGCCCAGGACCCCAAGCGCCTGCGTCTGGGCGGCGAGACCCGGGAGCTGACCTTCATGTTCTCGGACATCCGGGGATTTACCACCATCTCGGAGCAGTTCGACGCGGCCGGCCTGACCCAGTTCATCAACCGTTACCTCACGCCCATGACCGACCTGGTCCTGCGCAACAAAGGCACGATCGACAAGTACATGGGCGACTGCATCATGGCCTTCTGGAACGCGCCCTTGGAAGACCCGGAGCACGCGCTCAACGCCTGCCGGGCCGCCCTGCAGATGCGCCGGGACCTGGCGGAGCTGAACCTGGAGTGGGAGGCGGATGCCAAGGCGGAGGGCCGCAAGTTCATTCCCATCCGCTCGGGGATCGGCGTCAATACCGGGCCCGCCTGCGTGGGGAACATGGGCTCGGACCAGCGCTTCGACTATTCCGTGCTGGGCGACGACGTGAACCTGGCCTCGCGCCTGGAAGGGCAGTCCAAGAACTACGGCCTGGACCTGGTGATCGGCCCCAAGACCAAGGAGTACGTCAAGGATTTCGCGGCTTTGGAGCTCGACCTCATCCGCGTGAAGGGGAAGACGGTGCCGGTGCACATCTACACCTTGGCCGGGGATGCGGAGACGGCGAAGACGCCGGAGTTCCAGGCCCTGGCCCCCAAGCACGCGGCCCTGATCGCGGCCTACCGCGCCCAGAAGTGGGACGAGACGGAGCGCCTCATCGCCGAGTGCCGGACCGCGCCCTTCCACCTGGAGAAGTTCTACGAGATGTACCTCGGCCGCATCGCCGCCTACCGCGCCGAGCCCCCCGCTGTAGATTGGGACGGCACCTTCACCGCCACCTCCAAGTAGCCCGCTCTCTTCAGCCGCATCCCCATACCCTGATAGGCGCCGGCTCGTCCCAGGCGTACCTCTTCACGCCGTCATCCCGGCGAAAGCCGGGATCCATGAGTTTGGACCCCGGGTCAAGCCCGGGGTGACGACTCGCGGATGGGAAAAGCGATCGGGGAAGGAGGGTTGCCTTCTATCGGTAACGAAAACAAGCGGTGGGCCGTGATGCCGTGCGGCCGGATTTCGCGAGCGGCGCAGACCACATTCAGCGCCGCGAGCGCTAAGCGAGGCCGCCGGGCCGAGCGGTCCGGACGTGCGGCATCACGGCCCGCCGCGGGAGAAACGTCATCTTTGGTCAGTCGTCCTTGGTGGTGGGCCGCTGCGTGCCGCGCATCTCGACTTCGCGGATGCGCCGCTCGTAGTCCTTGCGCAGGCTCTCGCGCTCTTCCGAGATCTTGCGCAGCTTCTCCTCGTAGGCGTGGGAGAGCTCGAGCTGCTTGAGCTCCCAGGCCTTGCGCGACTCGGTCTCCAGGCGCTGGTGGGCCTCCAGGAGCTCCTCCTCCTTCTGCTGGATCCAGGACGTGGCGCGGCTCTTCTCCTTCTCCAGCTCCGCGTACTTCTCCCGGTAGGCGTCCTCCAGTTCCTTGGCGCGGCGGTCGAGGAAGGCGCGGACCCCGTCCCTTTCCTGCGTCACCGAGTGCTCCAGCTCCTTGCGCCGCTTGTCGATCTGGTCCTCGAGGTCCTTGCGCCGCTCGTCGAAGACCCGGGCCATCTCGGCGGACTTCTCCTGGAGCTCGGCCTGCTTGTCCTCGAACTCCTTCTGCAGGACCCCGATCTCGCGCTCCACGATCTGCTGTTTGGCCAGGTTCCACTGGTTCTCGCGCGAGACGCGCTCGGTGGTGAGCTTCTTCTCGAGCTCCAGATACTTGAGGTCGAGCGCCTCCTCGCGGGACCGGTAGCCGGCGTCGAGCTCGGTGCGGGCCTTGAACATGCGGTCCTCGTAGGAGAGGATGAGGTCCTTCTCCTTCTGGGCCAGCCCGCCCTCGACTTCGCGCTGGCGCCGGATGATGGTCTCCTCGAGCAGCTTCTCCTTCTGCTGATAGGAGATCTCCAGCTCGCGCCGGCGTTCCTCCCAGGAACCCTGGGAGGCGGTCTCCATCTCGCGGCGCTCCTGGGTCAGGGCTTCCCGCTGGGTGTTGAGCCAGGCGGTCTCCCGGGCCGTGAGCTCCTCCTGGAGCTTGGCCTCGCGCTGGACCCACTTGGCCTGGAACTCGGCCTCCATGCGGGAGAGCTCGGCCTTGCGCTCGTCGAGGATGCGGCGGAGGCCCTCCTCCTTCTGGCGGAAGGTGTCCTGGAGCTGGGCTTCCCGGTTGCGCATCTCGATGGTGATCTGCAGGCGCGTGGCTTCGACCTCCTCCTGCTGGCGCTGGGTCGCCTCCTCGAGGCGCTGGGTCTTGAGCTGCATGGCGGAATCGATCTCCGCGACGCGGTTCTGATAGCGCTCCTCCAGGCCCTGGCGGAGCTTTTCGAGGGCAGCCTCCTTGTCCTGGAAGGCGAGCTGGAGCCGGTCCCGCTCGGTCTTGATGAGGTCCTCGCGCTGGACGAGCCACTCCTGCTCGCGGCGGGTGAAGGTCTCCTGGGACTGGCGCTCGCGCTCGGCAAGGTGCTCGCGCAGGCGCTTCTCCAGCTCGGCGTGGCGGGCGGCCTGGGTCTGCTTCTCCTGGGTCACGGCGCGCTCGTACGTCTCCCGGTACTGCTCCTCCTTCTTGGCGATCTCGCCCTTGAGCGCGCTCTCCCGGGCGAAGAACTCCTCCCGGATGGTCCGCTCCTTATCCGTGTTGGTCGACTCCAGCTTCTCCTGGAGCTCCCGGTAATGGGCCTCCAGCGCGGCCCGGTCCTGGGTCAGTTTGGCCTGCGCGGCTTCCAGCGCCTTCTGGCGCTCGGCATCCGCCAGCTTGAAGCCCGCGATCTCCTCGTTGAGGGCGATGCGCGCGGCGGCGGCGGCCTCGGCCTCCCGGCGCGCCATCTCGGTCTCCAGATTCTTGCGCTGGGCCTGGCTCCGGGACTCCAGGTCCGCGGACAGCTTGCGGAACTCGGCGTTGAGGTTCTTGCGCTCCTCGAGGAGCTCGTGGTGCTTCTGGGTCTCCAGGGACTGGGCCTGGGCCTCGAACTCCGTGCGCGAAGCGGCGGCCTCCTTCATGTGCTTCTCGAGGAGCTGCTTGCGCAGGGCGTCGAACGCGCCCTCCTGCTGGCGCAGCCAGCCGGTCTGCTCCCCCTGCAGCGTGCGCTGCAGATCCGTCTCCCGGGTGAGGAAGGCGTGGGAGAGCTCTTCCTCGCGCTTGGCCAGAACGGCGTCGTTCTGCCGGCGCTCGGCGTCGATCTCGGCGGCGAAGCGGTCGCGGGCGGCGGTCAAGGACTTCTGGTGCTCCGCCTGGAGCTCGCGCTCCCGCTGGGCCCAGTGCTCGGCCGCCCCGGCCTCCATCTGCTGGGCGCGCGCGAGCAGTTCCTCCTCCTTCTTGAGCAGGTTCGCGGACATGGTCTGACGCTCGATCTCCAGCTTGCGGCGCTGCTCCTCGAGCGCGTCGGAGAGCTTGCGGCTCTGCGCCTCCCACTCTTCGCGGGTACGGTCCGCCAGCTCGGCGTAGAGGTGGTTGCGCTTGTCGGTGAGCGCGGCTTCCTTGGCCCGGTAGTCCGCCTCGAGCTGCTGTTGGCGGGTGAAGACGTCGGCTTCCTTGCTCTGATAGTCGGCCTCGAGGGTCTTCTGCTTCTCGAACAGGTCCTTCTCGCGCTTCTCGTAGGAGGCTTCCAGCTCTTCGCGCTGCTGGTTGATCTCGGCGCGGTTCTTCTCGAGGAAGGCGTCGAGGTGCTTCTGATGCCCGGCCCAAAGCTGCTTCTCCTTCTCTATGAGCTGTTTCTGGATGGTCTGGTACTTGGCGATCAGGGCTTCTTCGGTCTGCTGGTAATGGGTCTGCACCTCCTCGTTGCGCCGGAGGATGTCCTCGTCGAGCTTGGCCTCCTTCTGCCGGTAGTGCTCCTCGAGGAGCTTGCGTTCGACCTCGAGCCGTTCCTGCAGGCGGCCCCACTCCTTCTCGTGCTTGTGCTGGTAGGCCGCCTCCAGCTCCTCCATGCGCTTGGCGTGCTCGGCTTCGAGCTGGGAGCGGCGGCCCTCGATCTGGGCCTCCTTCTGGCGGAGGAGGGCTTCCTGGTGCGCCAGCTTGGACTCGAAGCGCTGGGCGACGTTCACTTCCTCGCGCTGGATGGCCTCCCGGTTGTGCTTGAGGAGCTCCTCCTCCTGGCGCTCGTAGCGGCGGCGGAACTCGGTCTCCTTGGCCCGGATCTTCTCGTCCAGGAGCCGCTGCTGTTCCTCGAGGTCGCGCTCCTTGGCGCGGATGACCTCCTGCTGGATGCGCAGGCGCTCCAGGAGGGATTCCTTGGTCTCCTCGAAGGCGCGCTCCTGGTGCGCGAGAGTGGCGAGCATCTCCTTCTCTTTGTCGATGCGGGCGGTCTTGACCGCGTCGATGATCTGGCGGCGGAGGTCCCCCATCGCGGCTTCCTTCTCCCGGATCTCGGTCTTGAAGGCCTCGATGTGGAGCTCGAGCTGGCGGCGGGCCTCCTTGTGCCCGGCGTCCTCCTCAAAGGTCATCTCCTTGGCCAGGCGGGCGCGGATCTCCGCCTCGAGCTTCGCCTGGTCCTTGTAGTTGGCTTCCCAGGCCTTGATGGTGCTCTGCCAGCGCAGGATGGCCGCGTCCTTCTGGGCGATCTGCTCGGTGGTCAGGCGCAGCTTGTCGACCGCGTCGGTGGCGGTCTCCTTGGCCTTGTTCAGCTCGTCCTGGAGGGCGTGGATCTTCTCCAGGGACCAGCGCAGGGCCAGGCGCGCGGTCTCCACGTCGTTGACCGAGGTGGGGTCGAGGAACTTGTTGTCCATTTCGGGCTCCCTGGGAAAGAACGAGCCGTTCCGCGGCAGATCAACTGCCCTGCGGCCGGCTCGGCGCCTACCCTAAAGAGTCTAACAGGCTGCTGTTAAATTTTGGTTTCCGGATGGCGAATGGATTACGCGGCTCCCAGGTCCCTCCGGGTCCCCGCCCAATCGATGAAATACAGCCGGCGGCCGGTATGCAGGAAGAATCCGCTTTCGGCGATGTGGAACGTCGTGTCGCTATAGCGCCGAGCATCGGAGTAGGCAGGCAGTTCCCACCGGGACAGGAGCTTCCCCGTCGCGGCGTCCACGACCACGAGCAGGCGATGGTTCAGCACCAGCCAGGCCCGGGTTCCCTCGATCCGAACCGCGCCGGTGCCCCAGCGCGTGAGCGTCCTGCCCGCGCCGAACGCCTCGCGGCGCAGGAGGCGGTTGCCCCAGCGCTCCAGACGAGTCTTCTCGCCGAGAGCCGCGCGGGCGATGGGCTCGAGGTCCAGCGGGGGCAGGAGGGCGCCGTCCGGGGCGGCGAGGTGCAGGGTCAGTCCGTTCCGCCAGCCCCAGGCGCTTCCGTCCGGGGCGGTCTCCAGCCAATAGCTGGCGCCGTCGGCGCTGGGCCAATGGGTAGTGACGGTGCCGTCGGGTCGGCACAAGGCCAGCGCGTAACCGCCGTCCTTGAGTCTGAGCTGGAGCGCGAACAGAGTCTGGCCGCCCAGCGCGGTGGGTTTTACGACCGCGGCGGCGGGTCCTTTGCCGGGAAGGGTCCAGCGCCGGGTCCTTCCGTCCGGCGTCCGGCGCGTCAGGGTCCGGCCGTCGGCGGAGAGGCGCGCGGCCAGGCCGGCTTCTTCCCAGCCGCGGAGCAGGAAGTCGGAGCGCTTCATCCCGAGGGTGACCCAGCGCGGCCTGGCTCCTCTGGGCGGGATGGGCGCGTAGGAGCCGTCCTCCGTTGCGTCACCCCAGGCCAGCATCCCCAGTTCCGACCCGCGTCGCACGAGCTGATAAGGGCGTCGTCCCTCAAGCCGCGAGTGCAGCGAGAAAGGCCGGCCGATCCATCCGTGCCAGAGTTGGTGGACGGGATCGGCCTGGTCCGGAGCGACCAGGACCCACAGGCCGCCGTCCGCGTCCCAGAGCACGGATTCGATGCGGTCCCAGAAATACAGATAGCCCAGGAGCTCGGTGAAAGAGCGCGGCCGCGCCGGGATCAGGGGCGCCCGGTCCCCCTCGGGCGTCATCCAGATGAGACCGCCCTCGAACGAATGCAGCAAGACTCCCTTCCGGGAGACGCGCCGCGCTCCCGGGAAAAGGACATCGTCGTTCCTTGTGCTGATCCAGGGATAGAAGGCGTCCCCCGCGGCGGCGATGGTGAGGGAGCGGGTGAGGCGATGGTAGGCGTGGGCGAAGGCCGCGCAGGCCGCGAGGCTTCCCAGGGTCGTCGCCAGAGCGATGAGGAAGCCTTCCCGCCAGCCCCGTTTCGGCCGCCGCTCGACCCAGGCGGCGAGCCGGTCGAGCGCGAACAGCCCCGCCGGTAGAGAGACGGCCATGGAAAACAGGGCCAGCGTCGTGAACGCCGCGCGGACCTCGAAGACAGCCTGGAGGCCGAGGCCCAAGGACAGGGCGCCCGCGGCGGTGCCGCCGATGAGCGCTCCCAGGACTCCGCCGACGATGCCTTGGCCGATGGCGTAGGCGGCGATGAAGCTCGACAGGAGGAGTGTGGCCAGGGTGAACAGGGTCAATGTGAAGAAGGCCCGCACGAAGGTGCTCGCCAGGGCTCCGGAGAACAGGGTTTCCCGCCAAGCCGGGCTGATCACGGCGGAGGTCAGGAGGATGAGCATGCCCAGCAGCAGAACGTGGGCGAGGCAAGCGGCGACCGCTCCGCCTGCCCGGCATCGGGGGGAGACGGGAAGGGGGGATTCCGCCTCCTGCGCCGTTTCCGCGCGGAGTCCGGCTCCGGAGGACGCGCCGAACAGGATGGCGATGAGGGGCAGGCCCAGGATGGTCCAGAACAGGAGCACCGCGTTGAAGCCCGCGAGAGCCCCCTGACGGTTGAGGGCGGTCATGGCCGCGGCGAACGGGATGGAGCCGAGAAAGGTCAGCGCCATGCCGATGAAGAGGACCCGGTTCTTGCGCAGTTCCAGCTTGGCGTATTCAATCATGGCGGCCTCCCTCGGACAGGCGCAGAAGGTATTTCAAGGACTCCCCGAGAGCGAGCGGTGCGCGCTCCAGGCTCTCGAACGATCCGGAGGCGGCGAGCATGTCGGCGAGGGAGCGCTCGAAGACAACGAGTTCGAGTACGGGACCGTCCGTGCGCAGGGACACGACGGGAAGCCCGGCGGGCAGGACGGCGCCCTCTTTCAGCCGTCCGGTGAGGCGGCAGGCCTGGGTGCGGAGCGTTTCGACGGGGTGGACGCTCCGGATCACTCCCCCCTGGAGCAGCCAGACCTCGTCGAGGACTCCGGCCAGCTCCTCCATCCGGTGATTGGCGATGAGGAGGGTCTTGAACCCGTCGTGGAGCTCCCCGATGAGGTGGTTCAAGACATCCTCGCGGACCAGCGCGTCGAGCCCGGAGGTGGGCTCGTCGAGCAGGAACACCGACGGGTCGTGCGCCGCCGCGCAGACCCAGGCGACCTTCCCTAGTGTCCCCTTGCTGGCGCCGCGGATCGGAGTCGCGGGGTCGAGTCCCAGGTCCTGGACCAGTTTGTCCGCCTTGCCCGCGTGCCATCCTTTGAAGAGGCTCGAGCGGAAGGCGAGGACTTCTCCCACGGTCATGAAGCCGTGGAAGGCGGGCCGCTCCGGGACGTAGCCGACGCTCTGGCGGAGGGAGCCGGTTCCGTCCGGGGACTGCCCCAGGACCTGGACCGAGCCGGAATCCGCGGCCAGCATGTCCAGCAGGATCTTGAACAAAGTCGTCTTGCCTTCTCCGTTGCGGCCCAGGAGGCCGATCACCTTGCCCGGCAGGGCGGAAGCGGTCACTCCGCGGAGCACCGCCTTGGAGCCGAAAGACCTGCGCACATCCGTGAGGACGATTGCCGGGTTCATGGCTGTTCCTCCTTCGTCTTGCCTACGACTTCCTCTATATCGTTCCAGGGCAGGCCCGCCAGCCGGGCGCCGAGCAGGGCATGCCGTAAGGCCTGGCGCACGGTCGCCAGGCCGTCCTTGGCCTGGCCCAGGGCGGCTTCGGAGATGTAGTTCCCATCCCCGCGGCGGGACTCCAGGAACCCTTCCCCGGAGAGCTCGCGGAAGGCCCGGGCCACGGTGTTGGGATTGACCTTGAGTTCCAGCGCGAGGCTGCGGATGGAGGGGGCCTGGTCACCGGGGCGGAGCAGGCCCTTGGTGACGAGTCCTTTCAGCCCGGCCTTGATCTGGTCGTAGATCGGTATGGGTGAGGTCTGGTCTATCTGGATCATAACCCGTCCTCGCTGATACTGTACTAGTGTACTAGTACAGTAGGATTATAGACCCAAGGCCCGTTTTTGTCAAGACCCAATCAGCGGCGGCTAGTGGCCGTCATACCGGCGAAAGCCGGTATCCAGCGTGTGGGACGGATTCAAAAACCTGTTTGCTGCCTGGGCCCCGGCTTTCGCCGGGGTGACGGATGTAAATGGACTTATGACTCTACCACTAGGCGGAATGGATCAGTTCGGAGGCTTGGCGGCGGTCGGTGTTTCCTGCAGGCGCCAGAAGGTATCGACGCTCACGGGGATGTGGTCCCGGATCGGGATCCACAGGAGGGAGGGAGGCTTGATCTCGTATTCCTTGAGACCGCAGGGAAGGACGCCATGGACGCGCGCCGTGGCCGAGGAGGTCTCAACGATCTCGAAGCGGACCCGCGGGTAGACGGCCGTGCGTCCGGCGAATTCCACGCTCACTTCAGCCTCGAATGCCTTGTCGGCGCGCTCCGGCAGGCGCTTCAGGGTGCCGCGGACCGACACCACGGGGAACTTCCCGCCGCGTGTGGCCTCCAGCATGTGCAGGTCCCGGTTCGAGTCGCCGGAATCGAACGACTTGACCGGAGCGGCCACGAGAAAGCGGCAGCCGGCCGCATCGCAGATCCCTTTCCCGCGCGCCTGCCTGCTGCTGCCCCGCACCGTGTGCAGGGGGTGGGTGACCGTATAGGTCAGTTCGGAGCGTTCGAGGATCCAGTCGGAAGCGGCCGCGCTCAGCCCGGCCAAGGAGCAGAAGGCAGCGAGGACCGCCGCTGGGATGGGCCGCATGACGGTCACCTAGAAGTTGATGACCATGACGCCCATGGCCAGCAGGAAGGAGACCGCCGCCGTGGTCGCGATAGTCGGGTGCTGCTTGCCCAGGCTGTGGGCGTCCCGGCCCCGTTCGACCTGCCGCTTGGCGGAGAAGCCGGCGGCGGTGGTGAGGAGCATGGCCGGGTAGTGGACGAAGGCGAGCGCGCGGTGGATGCGAGTCGCCCCTTTCTTCGGTCCGGCGCCCGGGATGTTCGGCGCCCGGATGGAGTGGTAGGCCGTGGCGAGGTACAGGACGGTCGCGGCCGATCCGAGGCCGGCGTGCAGGCCGCGGCCCGAGGGTGAGCTCTTGGCCGAGTTCCCGGTGAGGAGGGCGGCCAGCAGGGGGACGGCGGCGGCCAGCCCCAGCCGCTGGTGCCTCTGGAGCATCCGAGTGCGGCGCTCCAGGAGCGCCTGCAGCGCCGGGTCGGCGGCCGCCGGTTTTCCCACGAGGCCGAGTTCGTCGAGGGAGAGCTGGTCTCCGGCCGCCGCGCTCGCGGACGGTGCCTGGGCCAGGAGCAGTCCGGAACCGGGCCAGTTCGAGATGCGGGAGTAGGTCTCCAGGTCGATGGCCCGGCGGGCCTCGAAGGACCACCCGGCGAGGGGCTGCAGCAGGAGCGCCGACAGCGCGGCAACGGCAGGGATCTTCTTCATAGGCATCCTAGTATAGCGAAATCCCGCGGGTTGGGTTCAACTCCCCCAATAAGCGGTGAGCGCGTGCGCCGCATAGGCCAGGAGGGTGACGGCATAGGCCGCCACGGCGGCGGGCAGGGCGGGGAAACGCCGGCCCCGGGAGGCGGCGAGGCCTTGGAACGGCAGGAAGAAGAGCGGTGCTATCGGGATGAAGTATCTCCCATAAACGCCCTCGATGAGCCCGGCTCCCACCTCGGTCCAGGATAGGTATTGGGTGGTCACTATCCATAAGGAGGAAATGGCGGTGATGGCCGCGAGTTTGAGCCGGTCCCGGGTGGAGAGACGGATCCCCGCGTCCTCGTCCAGGGCCGAGACGAGCGCCATTCCCAGGGCCTGCGGGAAGTACAGGTGGGGCGGATGCAGGGCCGTGTTCGGGAAGCAGAGGACGGACCGCCTCCCATCGTCGGCGGACTGTTTCGCCAGGGAGAGGATGCGCCAGCCGTTGAAGGTCCGGCCCGCAACGAAGGGGTCCTCGGTGAGCCCCTGCAGGCTCAATATCTCCGCCTCACGGTCCGGAGCGTAGGGCAGGCTGAACAGAGCGGTTTTCTCCGCGACGAGCAGGCGGTCGGGGAATTCCCCGCAGGCGCTGTCCTGGCCGGTGACCGGAGACCGGCGGATCTCCGCGCGCAGGCTCCCCTCCGAGACGGCATAGGCCCGGCGGAAGTGCATCCATTCATCGGGCGCCTGGAGCGGGGGGGTCAGCAGGACGAAGACGGTCCCGAACAGGGCTCCCAGGACGAGGAAGGTCCGCGCCGGCGAGCGGAGCATCCGGTCCCTATCCGGGCCCGGTCAGGAGCCGCCAGGCGAGCGCCGCATGATTGCGCAGCTCCCGCAGGCGGCGGAGCTTGGACACGCCTGCCGTGCGCACGGTCAGGGGGACGGGGATCTCCGTCACCTTCCGCCCGGCGCGCAGCAGGCCGACCAGGATCTCGGTCGAGACCTCGAAACCGTCGCAGGACAGGGCGAGTTCCCGGAGCGCCGCGGTCCGGTAGAGACGGAACATGGGGGTGTAGGCGGTGCAGCGGCGGTCGAAGAATCCCCGGTAGAAGGCGTTAAGAAGGAGGCTCGGCAGGCGCCGCGACAAGGGGACGCCGGGCATCCCGCCCAAGAACGGCGAGCCGCAGACGCAGTCCGCGCCGGTCCGCCGCTGCGCCTCGAGGAGGTCGCCGATGGCCCCGGGGTGGAAGGTGAGGTCGGCGTCCAGCGGGACGATCCAGTCACCTCCAGCGGCCGCCAAGCCGGTGCGCAGCGCGGCGCCCAGGCCGCGGTTCTCGGGATGAGTGAGGACGCGCAGGCCGGGCCGGCGCAGCGCCGCCAGGAGGGGGGGGGTGGAGTCGCGGGAGCCGTCGTCGACGATCAGGACCTCCCAGGAGACGTCCAGGCGCTCCAGGACCGGGAAGAGCTCCCCCTCCAGGCGCGGCAGGTTCTCCGCTTCGTTGAGGCAGGGGATCAGGATCGAGAGGAGCACGGTGCTCCGCTCACGCTTTGAAGTAGGCGATGGTGCTCTTGAGCCCGTCTTCGAGCGACACCTTGGGCTTCCAGCTCAGGAGCTTCCGGGCCACAGAGATGTCCGGCCTCCGGACCTGCGGGTCGTCCACCGGGAGCGGGCGGTGCACGATCTTCGAACGGGAGCCCGCCAGCCGGCGGATGGTCTGGGCGAGTTCCAGCATCGTCACCTCGTGGGGATTGCCGATGTTCACCGGAGAGTCCGCGTTGGAGTCGACCAGGCGGCTGATCCCGTCCACCAGGTCGGAGATGTAGCATAGGCTCCGGGTCTGCCGGCCCTTCCCGAACACTGTGATGGGGGTGCCGCGCAGGGCCTGGGTTATGAAGTTGGGGACGGCGCGCCCGTCGCGCTTGCGCATCCGGGGACCGAAGGTGTTGAAGATGCGCACGATGCGCACCTGCATCCGGTGGTAGCGCTGATAGGCCATGGCCATGGCTTCGGCGAAGCGCTTGGCCTCGTCGTAGACTCCCCGCGGGCCGATGGGGTTGACGTTCCCCCAGTAGGTCTCCGGCTGGGGGTTGACCTGGGGGTCGCCGTAGACCTCGGAGGTCGAGGCGAGCATGAACAGGGCGCCCTTGGCCTTGGCCAGGCCCAGGGCCTTGTGCGTGCCCAGGGCGCCGACCTTCAAAGTCGGGATGGGATAGCGGGCGTAGTCCACGGGGCTCGCCGGGCTGGCGAAGTGGAGCACGGCGTCGAGCCGGCCGGGCACGTGCAGGAAGTTCGTGACGTCAGCGCGCACGAAGCTGAATCCCGAGTCCTTGAAGAGGTGGTCGATGTTCTCGATGCGGCCGGTGATGAAGTTGTCGATGCCGATGACCCGGTCGCCCCGGCCGAGGAAGTGCTCGCAGAGGTGGCTCCCGATGAAGCCCGCGGCCCCGGTGACGAGGATGGTGCGCCCGCGCTTCTTCATGGCCGCCCCACGGAGCGGTAGACGAAGCCGAGGCCGCGCACCAGGATGGGGTCGAAGAGGTTTCGGCCGTCCAGGATGAAGGGGTTGGCCATCAGCTTTTGGATGCGGCGCAGGTCGAGGTCCTGGTACTCGCCCCACTCGGTCACGAGGATCAGGCAGTCGGCGCCTTTGGCCGCCGCGTAGGGGTCCTTGGCGAAGGTCACGCCCTTAAGGAGCCCCCGGGCCTTGGGCATGGCGATGGGGTCATGGACCGCGATGCGGACCTTGCGGGCCTGGAGGTCCGAGATGATGCTGAGGCTCGGGGCGAAGCGCAGGTCGTCGGTGTTGGGCTTGAAGGCCAGGCCGAGGATGGCGACGCGCTTGCCCTGCAGGTTCCAGAGCTCGGATTCGAGGTGCCGCGTCACCCAGTCCTTCTGGGTCTTGTTCACCTCGGTGACCTCGCGGAGCAGCCCGAAATCGTAGCCCTTCTGCTTCGCGATCCAGTAGAAGGCCTCGAGGTCCTTGGGGAAGCAGAAACCCCCGAAGCCGAGGCCGGGACGCAGGAAGCTGGAGCCGATGCGCTTGTCGAGTCCCATGCCCTGGGCGACCAAAGACACGTCGGCGCCGACGGCCTCGCAGACCCGGCTGACGGCGTTGATGAAGGAGATCTTGGTGGCCAGGAAGGAGTTGGAGGCGTGCTTGATGAGCTCCGCGCTCTTCACGTCGGTGACCAGGACCGGCGCCCGGAAGGGGGCGTAGACCTCGCGCAGGACCTTCTCGGCGCGGGGGGAGGAGACGCCGAAGACGATGCGGTCCGGATGCATGGTGTCGTGGACCGCTGTCCCCTCCGCCAGGAACTCGGGGTTGGAAGCCACGTCGAACGGGACGCGGTGCTTGTTGACCCGGCGGACCGTCTTCTCGACCCAGGTGCCGGTCTCGACCGGCACCGTGGACTTGTCCACGATCACGGCGTAGTCGCGCATGGAGGTCGCGATCTCCGCGGCCACCGCCTCGACGAAGGTCAGGTCGGCTGAGCCGTCCGGCTTGGGGGGGGTCCCCACCGCGATGAAGGCCACGTCCGCGTCGCCGTCGCGCCGGCGCATCCCCTGGGCGATGGAGGTCGTGAAGACCAGCCGGCCCGCAGCCACGTTCTTCTTTATGATGGGGAGGAGCCCGGGCTCGTGGATGGGACAGCGGCCGGATCTGAGGAGCTTGATCTTGCTCCGGTCCGAGTCCACGCAGACGACCCGGTGTCCGACCTCGGCCATGCAGGCGCCGGTGACCAGGCCGACGTAGCCCGTCCCGACCACGCAGATGCTGTGTGATTTCATGGGTTTCTCGCGGGTGCGCAGACCCATGATAGGACTTCCGGGAAGCGGCGTGCAAGATGATGGACGGGCGGAGCGCGTGCCGATTGCAACCCCGTCCGGGTAAAACATAGAATCCCCATCATGACCGCTTTGGAGAAGAAGCTGACGGACCGGAGCGCGCGCGTCGGCGTGGTGGGCATGGGCTACGTGGGCCTGCCCCTCGCCATCGCGGCGGTCCGCAAGGGGTTCCGGGTCACCGGATTCGACATCGATCCGGTGCGGGTCCGGGTCCTGGCCTCCGGGCGTTCGCACATCCCGGACGTCCCGGGGTCCGCGGTCGCCGAGGGGGTGAAGGCGGGCCGGTTCTCCGCCACGACCTCGTTCGCCGCCTGCGGGCGCTGCGACGTGGTGGTGATCTGCGTCCCGACGCCCCTGCGCAAGACCAAGGAGCCGGACCTGACCTGCGTGATCCTCGCCTGCCGGTCCGTGGCCGCGCACCTGCGCAAGGGACAGCTCATCGTGCTGGAGAGCACCACTTATCCCGGCACCACGCGGGAACTGGTCCTGCCCATGTTCGCGGCGCGGGGGCTCAAGGTAGGGCGGGATTTCCACCTGGCCTTCTCCCCGGAGCGGGTGGACCCCGCGAACAAGAAGTTCGGGATCGCCAACACCCCCAAGGTCGTGGGCGGGGTGACCAAGTCCTGCTCCGCGCTGGTGGCCCGGTTCTACGGGCAGTTCATCGAGACGGTCGTCCCGGTGCGGGACGTGGACACCGCGGAGATGGTCAAGCTGCTGGAGAACACCTTCCGGGCGGTGAACATCGCCATGGCCAACGAGATGGCCCTCATGTGCCACCGGTTGGGCGTGGACATCTGGGAGATCATCCGGGCGGCGTCGACCAAGCCTTTCGGCTTCATGCCCTTCTACCCCGGTCCCGGTCTCGGGGGGCACTGCATCCCGGTGGACCCCTCCTACCTGGCCTGGAAGATGAAGTCCCTCAACTTCGAGCCCCGGCTCATCGAGCTGGCGGCGAACATCAACAGCCAGATGCCGGAATATACGGTCTCCCGGGTCGGCGACCTCCTCAACGCGATGCGCCGGCCCCTGAAGGGGAGCCGGGTGTTCGTGCTGGGGGTCGCCTACAAGCCGGACGTCAACGACATGCGCGAATCCCCGTCTTTGGACGTCATCAAGCTGCTGTCCGAGCGGGGGGCGGCGGTCTCCTACCACGACCCCTTCGTGCCGGCGGTCGAGATCGAGCTGGGCGCGGGCCGCCAGCCCCTGCGTCTCCGGTCCCGGCCCCTGACCCGCGCGGCCCTGCGCGCCGCCCACCTCACCGCCATCCTGACCGCGCACCGCTGCGTGGATTACCAGGAAGTGGTGAAGCACTCCCGGCTGGTGTTCGACACGCGCAACGCCACCGTCGGGATGAAAAGGAAGAACATCCGGAGGATCTGACCCTGGATATGGCCGAGGAACAAGGTCCCGCCTTCGACGCGCTCTGCCTCGACGTCTTGAAGGCGATCGGCAAGACCCTGAGCCAGATGACCCTGTACAGCGCCCGGCATCCCGCGGTGCAGGCCATGATCGCGGAGACCGCGGCCCTACTGGCGCGTATCGTGGACGCGACCCCCGAGCGCGAAATCGTCTATTCCATCGACCGCGACAAGCTCCTCGCCAACGGCCGGATCATCGGCCAGGCGGGAGCGGTCCCCAACGCCGTGCCCCAGCTCTTCGCCCGGTTCCATCTGAACAGCCTTTCATTCCGGGAAGGGGTCACGACGGAGGGGCTGTCGGCCCTCTGCGAGCTGGCCGGGCTGCGGCCCGAGGCCGCCAAAGGGGTCTCCTGCGAGCAGTTCCTCGCGTCCAAGGGTGTGACGGGCATCCAGGCCAACGAGGCGGTCTACGCCAAGATCCAGAAGGACGAGGAGATCGTCGCCGGCGGCGCGGTTCCCGGCGGCGGGGGGGCCGGAGCCGGCCAGGCGCTGGCCGACCAGCTCAAGGGCAAGTCCCTGGACGAGACGCTCCAGGCGCTGGTGCGCTGCGCGGTCACCGATCCCAAGGACCAGCAGATCCTCCTCGATGCGGTGCTCAAGAGGGTCCGGGAGGACATGGAGAAAGAGGTGCGGGAGGCGACCCGGGAGCTGACCTTCCAGAAACGCGCCGTGGAGAACGAGGCCGTGCGCACGACGGCGGTGGTCGAGAGCATGGCCCAGGGCGTGGTCACGATCGACGACCACGGCAACGTGCTCATGATGAACCCCGAGGCCGAGGCCCTCTTCGGGACGCGTTTGGCCGCCGCGGCCGGCAAGCCTTTGAGCGAGACGGCGAAGGACGAGCACATGGTCTCCATGGCCAAGGAGCTTCAGGTCAGCGGGGACCGTGATGTGGATAAGACGGTGCAGGTCGGCGGCAGCGAGGACGTTCGCCGGACCCTGCGCAACTCCACGGCCGTCATCCAGAACGAGGCCGGCAAGCCCGTCGGCATGGTCGCGACCTTCTCGGACAAGGCCAAGCAGCGCGAGCTCGAGCACATGGAGCGGGAGTTCGTGGCCCACGTGACCCACGAGCTGCGCGCCCCCCTCACCGCGATCCGGGCCGCGCTGGAGATCATCGACGGGATCGCCGCCGGACGCATGAGCGCGGACACGCGCAGCGTGTTCGATAACGCCCTGCGCAACACCGACCGTCTGGAAGGCCTCATCAACAGCATCCTGGATTTTTCCAAGATCGAAGCCGGGCAGATGACCGTGCACGTGAAGCCCTGCGACGCGGAGGCCATCGCCCGGGAGGCTACCGAGAGCCTGCAGCCCTGGGCGCGCAAGAAGGGGGTGCGCATGGAGTTCTTCGCCCCCACCGCCGGCCTGCGCGTCGAGGCCGACCATCAGCGCACGGTGCAGGTCCTGGTGAACCTGCTCTCCAACGCGATCAAGTTCACCCCCGCCGGCGGCAAGGTGGAGGTGAGCGTCCGCCCCGGAGGGGAGAAGCATCCGGGCGCGATCCTGCTGGCCGTGAGGGACACGGGGCCGGGCATCCCCAAGGAGAAGCAGGACGCCGTGTTCGAGAAGTTCGTGCAGATCGCGGCGGGCGAGAGGCACGTCGGCGGCACCGGGCTCGGCCTGGCCATCGCCAAGGCCCTGGTCCACCTGCAGAAGGGGACGATGTGGGTCTCGAGCGCGCCGGGCGCCGGGGCGCAGTTCTGCTTCACCCTGCCGCTCTCCACGGCGGCCCCCGTCGAGAACCGCGCCGCGCCGCAGAAATCCGAGGGCCCGCTCCCGTTTTGGAAGCGCCTCCTCGGCCTCAAATAGCCGCTCAGGCTTGGGCCAGGACGAAGGCGTCCACCGCGGCCGCGCCGGCTTCGAAGAGGGCGAGGGCGCAGCCTTCCAGCGTGCCTCCGGTCGTGCAGACGTCGTCGATGAGTACGATCCGGCGTGCCCATAGGTCCAGGTCCGGGTCGGCCCGGAACGCGTTGGTCATGGCGCGGGCTCTCCGGCTCCGGCGCACCCGCGCCTGCGGGGGCGTGTGCGTCTGCCGCCGCAGGGCGTCCCACACGGGGACCCCGGTGCGGCCCGACACCCAGCGCGCGAGGATCCGGGCCTGATTGAAGCCGCGGTCCCGCTCCCGCCGGGGATGGAGGGGGACGGGGACGAGCGCGTCCGGCGCGGCGCCCCCCTCCCCGAGGCCCCAGGCGCCCGCCATCCAGGCTCCGAGCGCGTCGCCGACCGCCAGGCGGCGGCCGTACTTGAAGGCGTGGACCAGGGCGGGCAGGGGCGGGGCGTAGGCGAACGCGGCGCTCACCGGGCCCAGCAGCCGGCCGTTGCGGCGGCGCGGGGGCGGCAGGCGTCGGCGGGCCAGGAGCCCCAGGCAGGGGCCGCAGAGCGGGCCCTGCATGGGCGGGGGGAGGTCCTCCCGGCAGCCGGCGCAGGTCCGCGGCAGCAAGAGGTCCAGCAGGCGTTCGTCCCAGGTCAGTCCCCACATGCCCTCATGTACGACCGAGCCCGCCCAATGGTTCCCTCATCATCCCGCAGCACATCCGGATAGGCTCCGGCTCGCCCCAGGTGCACCCCCGTCCGGACCGCGGTCGCGCCCCTTCAGCCGTCATCCCGGCGAAAGCCGGGATCCATGAGTCTGGACCCCGGGGTCAAGCCCCGGGGTGACGGATGGGCTGGCCCCGGCTGCCTATTTTGGGGAGAAAAATTAGAACTGCAGGGTGAGGACGGTGCCGAACTGGTAGGCGAGGTAGTCCTCTTCCTTGAGGTACTTGTGCCAGAGGCGGGAGGCGGAGGCGTTGAGGGTCATGCGCAGGTTCTTGGAGATCTCGTAGTCGGCGCTGGTGTTGAAGTTCGCCAGCTTGGAGTTGTCCGTGATCGTGACCGGAGACGAGCGCATGGCCATGGACAGGGTCGTGGTCCAGATGATGCGGTTGGTGAACGGCAGCGGCTTGTCGCGGAACGGGAGCTTGAGGCCCTGGGGCATGGATATGTCCGCCCGGATGAGCATGCTGGGGGTGACGACCTGGATGTCCGCGGTCTTCTGCCCGGAGCCCAGCGCCGCCACGTCGTGGGAGTAGTCCACCTTCGGGGTGAAGCGGAACTTGTTCATGTCGAACGTGGACTGCAGGGTGGCGTCCTTGTGGTTGCTCTTCTGGGTCACCAGTCCGATGCGCAGGTCTTCGTTCTTCGTGGAGCGCAGGTTGAAGCTCAGGGAGGTGTCGAAGCGGTCCTTGACGATGGAGCGCAGGTCGGTGCCGAAGCTGTCGTTCTTCTCCCGGCTCGTCGACACGTTGAGGGTCTCGCGCAGGGAGTACTTCAGGTTGATCTGGAAGTTCTTCAGCCAGCGCTCGGTGAAGGTGAGCTTCTCGATCTGGCTCAAAGAGGCGATGAGGTCGGGCAGGGTGGTGGAGATGGTCTTGGAGGGGGTTCCCGTCGTCTCGCTGCGCTGCACGCTCTTGGTGAAATTGTTGCTGATGGACAGGGTCTGCAGGGCGGCCCCGCGGCCCCCCAGCTCGTAAGCCTCGAGGGGGGACCAGCGCTGGCTCGAGGTGAAGTTGTCGCGCAGGGTCAGGTTCGCCCGCTGGGCCGCCGGCCCGCTGGGGCGCAGGGGCGAGCGCAGCCAGAACCGCGTGCGGGTGTCCATGTCGCGCTCTACGTTGTTCCAGACGTCGCCGTCGGTCAATTGGTAGCCGTTGGTCAAAGAGAACGAGCGCCACAGCTTGGTGCGGGTCATTATCTCGGCGGCGTTGAGGGTGAGGGAGATGTTCCCGTTGGAGTTGCGGTTCAAGGTCTTGATCTCGCCGATGTCGAAACGGTGGTCCGTGCCCCGCACGGTCACGGTCGTGGGCTGCAGGTTGTTGTTCTCGATGGTGTTGACGGTGTAGCTGACGGTCGGGACGAACCAGCGCAGGAGCTTCCAGGTGGAATTGAAGCCGACGCTCTGGTTGTATGATTTCGGGTAGGTCTGGCGGGTCTCCCGCCCGGTCAGGAAGTCCCGGCGGTCCTCCTTGACCTGAGTGGCGTTGAAATTGGGGCTGAAGTTCGACCCGTTCCAGGGCTCGAACACGAGCCGGCCCCCGTAGGCGTGGGTGAGCTCATTGGTGTTGAACAGGGTCTCCCCGACCCGGGTCTCCAACCCGGCATATTCCACATCGTAGCTCGAACGGCTGTAGTTGGCCTCTACGCTGCGGGGCAGGAGGCGGCTCTTCCAGGGCACGCTGTAGGTCAGTCCCCCGCGGTAGGTCCGCCGGGCGTCCAGGCGCCGGGCCAGGGCGTAGTCGATGCTGTTGCGCTCGTGGCTCAGGGTCAGCTTGGGGTAGGCCCCCAGGCTGAAGTTCCCGGACGCGGTGAGGCTCTCCGTCTCCACGCGGCCGGCGGACAGGAGGCTGACGGTGTTGGAGAGGTTCCCCACGGCGTTGACGTTGGGGGTCTCCACCCGGGACTGCGCGTAGTTGAAGTTCATCGGGAAGAACGACAGGCGCGAGAAGCTCAGGTAGCCGTTGATCTGGCGGTTGTCCTGGTTGGAGACCAAGGTCGTGGGCGTCTCGTAGTTGCGGTCCACGTAGCGGTATTTCCCCCCGAAGCTCATCCAGCCGGGGACCGTGAAGTCGGCCTGGCCGCGGTAGGCGGTGCCTTTGCGGGTGAGCGGGTTGGAGAGGTGGAGCTCGTTGAGATAGACGCTGCCGCTGTTCTTCAAGTCGCCGAGGGAGCGCACACCCGCGATCAAAGAGCCGATCTGC
>MGTY01000044.1:0-1501 GCA_001799695.1 Elusimicrobia bacterium GWA2_69_24 | reverse complement strand
CGTCGATAGGGCCACGGAGCCGTCCGGGGCGGAGCCGATCTGCCACGCGTCGGGGATCTGGTCCCCGGTCAGGTCCGCCTGGGTGACGGAGATCTTCTCCCAGCCGCAGAAGTTGATGGGCACCTGGACCTCGTAGTAGTCCTTCTCCGAACCGACGCGCAGGAAGAAGACCTTCTTTCCGTCCAGGTCCGCGGCGCCGGCGCTGGTGCAGTCCGCCAGATCGGCGTTGCCGTAGAGCAGGAAGTCGAAGTTGCCGTGCTGGCTGATGTTGAGCGCCCGGGCGAACACGCGCTTGGTGTAGACGACGCTGCCGGCGTTCAGGTCACGGTAGCCCAGGGACAAAGACTGCTCCTGGAGGTTGTCGGTGTTGCCCTGCTTCTTGAGTTCGTCGATGCTGCCGTAGAGGTCGTTGAAGACGCCTTGGGCCGCTCCGGGCGACTGGAAGATGGCGCGGCCGCTGTATTCGGCGTTGTCCACGTTGTTGACCGCATTCACGATCAGGCTGGGCTGCGCGGTGGTCGGGGGCGACAGCGGCGCGCTGAGGGCGGGATCCCCGAATTTCCCGAGCTGCCAGGAGTTGCCTACCACCGCCACCCGGGCGATGTTCAAGGACCCCTGCGCGGCGCCGCCGGGGTTCTTGCGCACGGAGATGCGCACCTCCTTGATGGCCTGCCAGCGCGCGTAGTCGGTGGCGCTGATTTCCAGGGGGATCTGGAAGGTGTGATAGGCCCCCGCCGCGAAGCCCAGTCCCGTATAGGTGGACTTGTCCGTGGCATCGTATAGTAGGGTGTTGGTCACATAGCCGAAGTGGCCGCCCGAGAGGTCGTTGGAATCCAGCCGGCCGTTCTTGTTGAGGTCCTCGGAGTCGATGAACCCGTTGTTCGCGCCGTAGCGCTTGGTGGTCTTCCCTATGGGGTCGTAGAGATAGCCGAGGTCCTCGTCGGGCTGCAAAAGGTTGTCCAGGTTCAGGTCCTCGGTGTCGAGGACCCCATCCCCGTCCGCATCCTCGTTGATGCCGCCCAGGTGGAAATCGATGTCGTTAAGGGTCACCGCACTCTGCATGAGCGTGACCTCCAGGATGCTCTTCTGGGAGAAGTCGATCCCGGTCGGGGAGAAGACGTAGACGATGGAGGCTTCGGAGCTGCCGGCCACGGCGAAGTCGTAGTCCAGCTTGAGGACCTTCTGGGTGTCCTCGTCCTTGGCCGCGGCCTTGGGATTGATGTTCTTCACCTTCTCGTCGAAGTGGCTCCAGACCGTGGTGGTCGGGTCCGCGGGTCCGGAGAAGGGGGTGGCCGCGATCCGCCAGAAGGAGTCCAGCAGGCCCGTGGAATCGTCCTGCTTGACCCCCTCCATGTTCTCCACCAGCGCGAATTTGGAGAGGTTGGGGTTCTCGATGCTCTTGGCGAGTTCCCCCTGGAAGGAGGCCGAGAGCCAGGAGGCCAGGCGCAGGTCCTTGAACTGGGTGTCGAACTCGTAGACCAGCAGGCTCTTGGCCAGCTCC
>MGTY01000043.1 GCA_001799695.1 Elusimicrobia bacterium GWA2_69_24 | reverse complement strand
GGCCGTGCGCAGCCGGTTCGGCGACAGCGAGGGCTGGGTGTTCGCCCGGCCGGGCGGCGACTCCATCGCCGAGGCCGTGGCGGCGCATAATTCGCAGGCCGTCACCCCCGCTCCGGTGCAGCAGGAGGAGACTCCGGCTCCCGCGCCCCGGCGCAACAGCCCCTTCTTCCCCAAGCTCATCGCCGCCGGCCTGGCCGTCCTGCCGGCCGTGTTCCTGGGCCTGCCGCTCTTGAGCGCGGGCTCCACCTTGGCCGGCGCGGCCATCCTGGCCGCGAGCGCCGGGCTCATCGCGCTCCCCTTCATGAACGAGCGCAGCTCCAAGACGGTCCGCGTGATCCCGGGGATCCTGCTCATGGGCCTGGGCGCGACGACGCTGGTCACCGGCATCCTGTCCGGCACCGGGATCGTCATGGGCGTCCTGACCACCCTGGGCGGCTGGGGCCTCTACCGCTACGGCGGCGACACGGAGCAGGGGGACCGCTACGACGAGGAGAAGGTCCTCTCCGCGTTCTTCGGCGCCCTCGGCGCCATCGCCGGGGCGGGCCTGGTCCTGGCCGGCCCGGCCGGTCTCCTGGCCGCAGGCGCCGGGGTACTGCCCTGGGTCGTCAAGGGTCTGATCTGGGTCTCCTACCCGCTGGCGGGGCTCCTGCTCCTGCACTTGCCGGGCTGGGTGGGCAACGGGATCGAGGCCTCCTTCCGGACCGTGTTCGAGAGCGTCTACGGCGTGCACCGCGTGATGAGCTCGGCCCGGCGCGACACCGTCCTCTATGACCGCCTGATGCGGTTCACGAAAGGCTGGCTGGACCGCTCTCCGTGGAACGCCATCTGGCTCTCGGGCGTCTGGATCCCGGTGTGGATCAACGAGCTCGCGAACTTCGCCATCTCCGCGGTCGCCGGGCTCGCGCTCGGCGCGGCCCAGACGCCGGCCATGTTCCTGTGGGGCGCGGCGCACAAGCTCGCCCCGGAGTCCAAGGCCAACAAGTTCCTGGCGGCCTGGAACCGCTTCCTGTTCGAGTACGCGCAGGGCTCCAAGACCTCCGTGTTCAATCGTTTCGAGAAGCCTCTGGCCGTCTACGCGAACTCGACCAACAAGCTGGTGAGCTGGTCCGCGGGGGCCGGCATCCGCCTGCTCCAGCTGGGCTGGCTGGCCTACGCGCTGGCCGCCTTCCCGGTCCTGGCCGCGGTCGGCTTCTTCCGGGCCTTCGGCAGGACGGGCGAGGCCTACGACGCGGCGAAGCATTCCCCGCGCTCCCTGCGCTACAACAAGGACGACCGGCCGGACGTGGAGAAGCCGGAGGAGCCGGATCAGCCCGGCACCCCCAAGAAGGACACGATCATCCCGCGGCTCATCGCCGCGGCCATCGCGCTGGCCCCGCTGTACTTCTTCGGCCTGCCCCTGGCCATGGTCCCGGCCGCGGGCTGGGCCTACATCGGAGCGGGTCTGAGCCTGGCGGCCATGCCCTTCATGCCGGCGAAGACGCCCAAGGCGATCCGCCAGTTGCCCGGTTATCTGCTGGCGGCGGTGGGCATCCTCTCCATGACCCTGCTCCCCTACTTGACCTTCGCGGGGACCGCGACCGCCCTCTCCTTCCTGGGCAGCAACGCGTTCTGGATGGGACTGGTCACGACGCTCAGCGGCTGGGGCCTCATCCGTTACACCGGCAAGGCCGGGGCCACGGAGAAGCGCTGGTACTCCGTGGACGACCCGGAGTACATCGGCGCGTTCTTCGGCGCGCTCGGCGTATTGACGGGCGTCGGCGTCGGCATGCTGGGTCTCACCGGGACCCTGCCGCTGATCCTCAAGATCGGCGGCTACCTCACCAGCCCGCTGCTCCTCATGCACCTGCCCGGCTGGCTGGGGCGCGGCCTGCAGTCCGCGGGCGAGGGGATCGGCTACAGCGCCAAGGGCTACGCCGAGGTGTTCACCTTTTGGCGCGAGGATACGGAGTTCTACAAGAACCTCAGGCACCATGCGCGCTACTGGCTCGGGAAATCCGTCTGGAACGCCAGCTGGCTCTCCGTGCTCTGGGTCCCGACCTGGGCGGCCATGCTGGCCGAGTGGGTCGCGGCGGGCATCCTGGGTCTCGCCACGGGCCTGCTGAAGGCGCCGCTCAACTTCCTGTGGGGCGCGGCTTATGACGTGAGCCCTAAGTCCAAGGCGACCCGCTTCATCGCGGGCTTCACCCGCGGCATGGGCCGCTGGGGCGAGGGTTCCAAGGAGACCCGCTTCGACCGCGCGGTGCGCTGGCTGATCCCGGCCATGAACGAGAAGCACCCGGTGTCCGGCCGGCCGACTTTGCTGGCGGCGCTGGCGACCATCCTCATGGCGCGTCTCGGCCAGCTCTACTGGCTGGTCTCGCTCGCGCTGGGGCTGCCGTACACGCTGGTCATCTCGGTCCTGGAAGGGATACAGAACATGTCCGGCGAGCCTGATCCCAAGGACAACCCGCGGATCTTCTACTGAGCCGCAAGTAAGCTGCACGAAGAGACAGGGGTGCCCTCCCGGGCACCCCTGTCCTGCGTCTTGCTACACTATGTCGCGATGAAGCGCAAGACCGCGCCCGAGCCCGTTCCGGCCGCCGCTCCCTGGGCTTTCGCCATCGCGGCATTCACCTTCCTGGTATTCCTGCCTTCGCTAGGCAACGGCTTCGTGAATTGGGACGACGGCCCCTACGTATACGAGAACCAGCACATCTGGAAGCTCGGCCCCGAGCTCATCGGCTGGGCTTTCACCTCCCTGCACCCGGCCAATTGGCATCCCCTGACGCTCCTGAGCCTCGCCCTGGACCACGCGTTCTGGGGGCTCGCGCCCATGGGGTACCATCTGACCAACGTTTTCCTCCATGCGGCCAACGCGGGCCTGGTCTTTCTCTTCGCCGCCGCGCTCATCCGCCCCGCCGGTCCGGGCGAGTCCGGCGCGGCCGACCCGGTCCCCGCCGCCGTCGTCGCCGCCCTGCTCTTCGCCGTGCATCCGATGCGCGTGGAGTCCGTGGCCTGGGTCTCCCAGCGCAAGGACCTGCTCTGCGGGTTCTTCACCCTGCTCAGCCTCCTGGCCTATCTCCGGCACGCCCGCGCTCCGGGGGGGGACCGCGGCGCTTACGCGGCGGCGCTCGGGACTTTCGCGCTCGCGCTCATGAGCAAGTCCATGGCCGTCACCCTGCCGGTCGTGCTCCTGATCCTCGACGCCTTCCCGCTCCGGCGTCTGCGGGAGGGACGCCGCGTCCTCTGGGAGAAGGTCCCGTTCCTCCTGTTGAGCGCGGGCACGGCGCTGGCGACCCTGTGGGCCCAGCGCGCGGGGGGGGCGATGGTCACCCTGGCCGCGCGGCCCATGGAGGAGCGGCTCCTCAATGCCGTGCGTTCGCCGGTGTTCTATCTCTGGAAGACGTTGCTGCCGACCGGACTCGCTCCCTTCTACCCTTTCCCGGAGCGTGCGAGCCTGTGGACCTGGGACTACGGTCTGCCCGCGCTCGCCTTCGCGGCCATCACCTGGCTCTGCTGGCGCTGGCGGCGCCGGTTTCCGGCCATGGGCGCCGCCTGGGCCTGCTATCTCGTGACGCTCCTGCCGGTGCTCGGCCTGGTGCAGGTGGGCAGGCAGGCTGCGGCCGACCGCTACGCCTATCTGCCCGGATTGGCGCCGCTCATACTCCTGGGTGCGGGCGCGAGCCTGCTCCATGCCCGGCTGGGGCGTGCGGGGCGCGGTCGGTCGGGCGCCGCTCTCGCCGCCGCCCTGTTCGGGGCGGGCGCCCTGTCTTGGCTGAGCGTGCGCCAGACCCGCGTATGGAAGGATTCCGTGTCCTTGTGGAGCCATGAGGTGGGACACTTCCCCGACCGGATCGCGTTCGCCCATTCCAATCTGGGGCTCGGCCTCTATGAAGCCGGGCGGAAGGAGGAAGCGATGGCCCAGTACGACAAAGCGGTGCGGCTCGACCCGGCCGATCCCAACGCGCGTTTCAACCGCGGGATCGCCCTGGCCGGGCTGGACCGGACGGCCGAGGCCGTGGAGGAGTACCGGAGGGCCCTCGAGGCGGGACCCGCCTGGTCCGCGCGAGTGCGCAACAACCTCGGCAACGCCTATCTCAAGCTCGGCAAGGCGGATGAGGCCCGGGCGCAATATGAGGAAGCGGCGCGGCTCGACCCGGGCTACGCGGACGCCTGGTTCGGTCTCGGCGGCGCTTTCGACGCCTTGGGGCGTCCCAGGGATGCCGTCGAGCGCTACCGGGAGGCCCTCAAGCTGAAGCCGGACTATGTGGAAGCGCGGGCGAACCTGGCCGTGCTCTACGGGAAGCTGGGCGAGAGCGGCCTGGCCATCGCGGAGGGGGAGGCGGCCGCGGCCGCGTCCCCGCAGGATGCGACGGCGCTGTACAACCTGGGGGCCGCCTACCAGGCCGCCGGGAAGACGGCCCCGGCCATCGAGTCCTATCGCCGCGCCCTGGCGCTGAAGCCCGACTATCCGGAGTGCCGCAATAACCTGGGCGCGGTCTACGCGTCCTTGGGGCGATGGGACGAGGCCATCCGGGAATACCGCGCCGTGCTGGATGCGGAGCCGGACCGGGTCGAGGTGCGGGCGAACCTGGGCGTGGCCTATGCCGGCAAGGGGCTGCGCAAGGAAGCGGAGCGTGAGTTCAAGGAAGTCCTGCGCCGTCGTCCCGGCTTCGCGGCCGCGGAAGCGATGCTCCGCCGCCTCAGGGGACAGTCCGAGCCCTGATCACGGATCGCCCGGGTAGGCTCCGCAATCCTCCCCGGTATGGAACCGGGTGTAGAACCGGCACTCGTAGTAATCCCAGACCTTCTTCCACTGCGGGACTTCGCCGTCGGCCCCCGCGGCCCCGCTTCCGCCCGGGACGGCGGGAACGGGGTTGGTGGACAACGTGTTCTTTCCCGGGGCGAGCGCTCCCGTGCCGGGTTCCCCGCCGCCCTGGGACGCTTCGGGGGCTCCCCCCGCCTGGATCCGCTGCACGCTGGCCTGCAGGCAGTCGACCTTCTTGGGGTCGAGCACTTCGCGCATCTTGAGGAAGCGGGGGGCCCGGTCCTGGTCGCCGAGGGCCTTCTGCGGGGCGGCGTCCCAGTCCTCGAACAGCTTCACGCTGGACTGCACCGCCGCCTTGTTCAATTGGAGCATGGAGAGCTTCTCCGGCTGGGCCTGGAGGGCGCTCGGATCGCGGGCGGCCAAGGTGAATACGGGCCGGAGCTCGTCATTGATTATGGAAAGCTGTTCCTGGGTGAAGCCGGGCTTCTTTTCCGCCTTATCCGCCCCTTCCGGGGGCTTGGGCATGCAGGCCGCCCGCAAGGCGGGGGGGAACAGCACGAAGGAAAGGAGCAGGATGAGAGGGGTTCTCATGGGGCCTCCAGCGTTTCGAAATCAGTATACCGCGGGTACCTTGACAAATCAAGTGGCCATGTCTACACTAGCCTTGGAGGTGTCCATGACGGCGGTTTCCCGACGGGAGCTCGCGCTCCTGCCCCTCGGTCTCATCCTGTGCGCCGCGGCCGCGAGTCCCCCGCGCCTCGCGGCGGTCGGGCCCGTCACCGCCGTCGATCATGTCGAGAGCGCTTCCCAGCCGAGGACGGACCCTCCCCCGGCCTCGCTCTACCATGAATTGCAGAAATATCAGAAGCCGGAGATAGCGGACCGCCTGGTGCGGACCTGGGAGCAGATGGCGAAGGAGGGCGTCCCCATCGGCTATGAATCCTTCATACAGGGGACCGTCATCGCCGCCGCTTCCGGCGGGAAAGTCCGGTTCCCGGTCCCGAAATTCAACAATCTGCAGGACGCGCAGATGGTCCTGGATTTCATGAAGCCGATGCTGGGAGACCTCGAGACGGTCAATACTCCGGGGCGGAAGCACAACCACGCGGAGGATCGGCCGGTCGGCGACACGCCGACCGGCACCGGGCTGGAGGCGGTCAAGGACCATCTCACCGCCGCAGCGACCGGCGACACCGGTCCGACCGTCCTCCCGGGGCCCGGGACGCAGGTGCGGGAGCAGATCCTGACGGGGGTGGTGACGCAGTTCCCGAACAGCCCCATGGGCTACACCGGACTGGCCCAGATCCGCGTCGGCGCCGGCGACAACGCCGGCGCCTATGACATCCTGAGCAAGGGGATAAAGAGGACCGGCGGCACCTCGGACCTGTACTTCCTGCGGGGTCAGGCCGCCAAGCAGTTGGGGGATACGGAGCAGGCGAACCGGGACGCGGCCGAGGCCTTGAGCCTGGACCCGGAGAATTCGGCCGCCAACGCCCTGTACCAACTGACCAAGGGGCGCGTCTCGAGCCTCAAGCTCGAAAAACCGGATTTCGGGGCCAAGGCGGGTTCCGGCAGGGAGTCCGCGGGACGGTCCGGCAATGCGGCGGATGGGCGGGGGACTTCCCTGGG
>MGTY01000042.1:25322-65638 GCA_001799695.1 Elusimicrobia bacterium GWA2_69_24 | reverse complement strand
GACAAGTGCTATAACGGGGCCGGTTCCTTCAACCAGACCTGCCCATACTGGCTCGAGACCTCCTCGGACGCCTCCTCGAATTGGACCTATTCGGACGCGACCCTGAACGCCACATTGCAGGCGGTCAACACCTGGTATCGCGTCCTCGTGAAGCCCATCGACACGGCGACCAACGAGAATACGGCCTACGTGGACGACGTCTCCTCGCGGACCTTCCTCATGGACACTCTTCCGCCCGCGGCCGCGGTGGGCTTCCCGGACCAGCAGGGCAGCTACCATAGTTCGAGGATCGGCGGGGTGGGCTATCCCCTGGGCGGCACGGTCGCGGACGTCAACAGCCCCTACGGTTCCGGGGTGCGGCGGGTGAACATCCGGGTCTCCTACAACGACCTGGCCCCCGGGGACACCTGGTACTGGCTTTCGGGACCGCAGACCTGGTCCTCGGGCCCGGTCGCGGCCGTGCAGGGGCTGTTCGACACGGGCAGCACCTTCGTCGGCGGCGAGACGACCTGGGACTACGACCAGGCCATCGCCTGGCTGCCCACGGACCTGGAGTACCGCATCGAGGCGCAGGGCGAGGACGGCTCCTTCCTGTCCGACGGCACTCCCACCGGCAACAAGGGCACTCCCGATACGGAAGGGACCGAGATCCGGCATTTCGTGGTGGACGACACCCCGCCCACGGTCGTCCTGCAGCAGCCGGCCGTGACCGCGGTCCGCGCCCTGCCCGCGTTCCTCGGGACGGCCGATGCGGACCTTTCCGGGCTGTCCAAGGTGGAACTGCGCATCCAGCGCACGGCGGGCGGGGCCGACGAGGACTGGACCGGCTCCTCCTGGACCGCGCTCAACGACCACTACTGCAGCGCCATCTTCACGCCCGCGAGCGGGGACGTCGCCTGGAGCTACGCCGACCTGGCCGGCGCCTTCGAGAACGATCGGAAGTACACGCTGCACCTGCGGGTGACGGACCAGGCGGGCAATCAGACCGCGCCGCCCACCTTCGAGTTCACCTACGACGACGCGGCCCCGTCCGCAGCCCTGACGGCGCCGCCGGGTCCGCTCCCGGCGCCGTCTCCGAACACCTACTCCAACGCGACCGTGTCTTCCCGCAAGCTCCTGACCCTCCAGGGCACGGCGGTCGAGGCGCCCGGTTCCTGGCAGACGGGCTTGAACGAGGTGTGGGTCGCCATCTCCTCCGGGTCCGGCGCGTCCCGGCTGTGGTGGAGCACCGCGGCCGCCTCCTTCAGCGTGGGGCCGCAGGCCGAGATCTATTGGGCCACCCGCACGCTGACCGCGAGCCCCTGGACCTTCAACAGCGCCGCGCTCGCCGCGGCCTACGCCGACAGCGTGTCCTACACCGTCTTCCTCAAGGCCGCGGACACGGCCGGGAACTGGACCGGGGACGTGGCCCAGTACAACTCCCTTGGCGTCATCAGCCGGACCTTCCTGTACGACAACGCCAATCCCAACGCGGCGGTGGAGGCCCCGGGCTCGGCCTATCACAACGCCGACCTGACCGCGGTCTCGGGCACGGCGCGGGACGCGGGCACCGACCATGCGGGGATCGACGTGGTCAAGGTCGCGGTGCGCGACGTGGGGGCCAACCGCTGGTGGAACTTCAGCACCAACGCGGGCTTCAACGTGAGCGACACCGACATCAACGGCGACGCCTGGACCCTGGGGGCCCTGGTCCAGGACGACCCCCTGCGCTGTCAGGGCGGCACCGCGGACTGGTGCTGGTCCTTGTCCTTCTCCACCAGCCGCTATGTGACGGGCCAGTCCTACCAGGTCGTGGCGCGCCCCCGGGACAAGGCCACCAACATCGACGACTCGGCTCCCGGAGGGGGGGCCGGCCGCACCTTCGTTTTCGATGACAAGCCCCCGCTCTTCAAATCGACCTTCCCGGCTGCCGGCCAGGCCTACAACCTGGCGGGGCTCAAGGCGCTGGCCGGGACGGCCAACGATGCGACCACGGGCGGGTCCGGGATCCAGGCGGTGGAGATCCTGCTCAAGGACAACAGCCTCAACAAGTTCTGGACCGGCTCGGGCAGCGCCTTCGACACCAACGTCAACTGGGTCCCCGTGTCCGGGACCGTGGAATGGAGCCGGACTTTCCCGACCCTGAGCGACAACACCACCTACGTCATGTGGGCCCGTTCCAGCGACGCGGCGCTGAACGTGTCCACCTATCCGGTCCTGGCGCACATCAACGACAACAAGGAGGCCGACGGCATCGCCGACGCCATCAGCTTCGTCTACGACAACACCCCGCCGGTGTCGGTGCTGACCAAGCCGCGGACCGGCGCCTCGTTGCTGGGGACCGGGCCTCTGGCTACCATCTCGGGGACCACGCATACGGATCCGGACCCCGGCGTCACGACGGGAGCCGACCTCAAGGAAGTCCTCGTCAACCTGTGGTGCTCGGGCTGCCGCGCCGGCTTGCCGGGCTGGCGCTCGGGGGCGGCTTGGCAGGCTCTGGAGCCGGATCCGCCGCTGTTCAACGCGTCCTACGCCAAGCCCGAGTGGTGGTTCAATTTCTCCTCCACCCTCTGGCTCGACGGCTATCAGTACAAGCTCTACTCCCGTGCCGAGGACATGGCCGGCAATATCGAGTCCCCCCAGTCCATGGGGAGCTTCGTCGTGGACTTCACCACGCCCGTGACTCGCGTGACCTTCCCGGCGGACGGCGGCTCGGCCAACGCCTCGCTCACCCAACTGCAAGGGACCGCGGACGACCGGTTCTGCGAGTTCCACCCCGTGGACTGTCTGAGCCCGGGGATACGGGACTTCCAGGCCGGCATCATCCGCTCCAGCGTCTCGCTCGCCATCCAGGAGATCGACGGGGTCAACAACTACTTCTGGAACGGAGCCGTGTTCAGCGATGCGGAGGCGGTGTATTCGACCGCCACCTTCACGGGCGATTCGAGCGGGACCTGGACCTACGCCTTCGGGGCCGGCCACCTGACCTCCCCGCGGGAGTACCGGGTGAGCGCCCGGGCGCGCGACCGGGCCGGGAACCTGGAGATCGCGCTCTCCACCATCAGCTTCGTCTACGACGTCAGCAAGCCCGCTTCCAACGCCACCAGCCCGACCGGGCCCCAGGGTTCTTTGAGCACCCTCTCGGGCACGGCCTACGACGCGGCGCCCGGCCAGTTGAACCTCGGACCCAACGGCATCCTGCTGAGCATCTACCAGGAGGACTGCGACAACGCCATCTGTCACAAACTGCAGTACTGGCAGGGCGACCGCTGGGGCGCGACCCAGGTCTGGCTGGCTTCCGGAGCGGTCACCGGCAAGGTGGGCGGCGGCGCCTGCGCGGCGGGCGACACTTGCGAGTGGAGCTTCAACGCGGCCCTGGTGTCCTGGGACAACCGCTCGACCTACACGGTCGTGGCGCGGGCCCTGGACCAGGCGGGCAACGCCAAGGACGACCCGGGCTTCCTCGACATCCGGTTCTATCTCGAGTCCCCCGCCCCGGTGGTCTCCGCGGTGCAGCCGCCCGCGGCGGCCATGCCCCACTACAAGAGCAGCAACAACCTCATCACCTTCCTGCAGGGCAGCGGTTCGAACCTGCGCCTGACCGACGGCGTGCACGTGTTCCTGCGCCGCCTGCGCGAGCCCACGAGCTACTACTGCGAATCGGCCCGGGAGTGGTCGAGCCTGGCCTCGACCTACACCTCGGTGGACGTGCCGCCGAGCATGAACTGGACCAAGAGCCTGACCCCGCCCTACACGGTGGACAACGCGACCTACTCCATGACCATCATCGGCTTGAACGTGGTGGGTCAGGAGAGCGACCCGCCGGTCACGCGGGAATTCATCGTGGACGACAGCAAGCCGACCGGGAGCATCGCGAGCCCGGCCGCGGCGCCCTGCGCCGGGGCGCCGGCCGCCAACGCCTGCCTCAACGCCCTGCCGGTCATCGCGGGCAACGCGACCGACCCCGGCAACCCCGTGGCCTCGATGGACCGGGTCGCGATCTGGTTCAAGGATAACGACGCGGTCACCAACAAGTACTGGAACGGAGCCGCCTTCGGACCCTCGGTCACGGATATCATGACCTCGACGAGCATCGGCGTGGTGGTCCCCTGGAGCACGGCCACGGCCGCGGGGAGCGCGCTGCAGGACGGGGTCAACTACACGATCTACCTGGTCGGGCAGGACAAGGCGGGCAACAAGGAGACGAGCGAACTCTCCCCCACGATCGTGAAGTACAATTTCGTCTTCGACCAGAACCCGCCCGCGTCCTTCATCACCTCGCCCTCCTCGGGCGAGGTGTTTCTGAACCTGGACTCCATCAGCGGCACGGCGGCGGACCCGCTGGGACAGTTCGGCGGCTTCGCGTATTCCGACCTGGCCTTGGTCCAGACGCGGGTCTACGACCCGGCCTCGGACACCTGCTTCAACGGCGGCGGCTTCGGGAGCTGCACGGAGTCGAGCTTCCTCACGGTGAACGGCACCGACGCCTGGAAGTACACCAACGGCGCCCTGACCGCCAGCCTCCAGCCCGCCGCGACCTACTTCATCACCGCGCGGGCGTACGACATCGCCGGCAACCCGCAGTCGGGCTTCGTCTTCGCCTCCTCCAGCCGCAGCATCAAGACCGACTTCAACGCCCCGACCGCGGGCTTCACCAAGCCCCAGCAGGGCTGGTCCTACATCCCGGGGCTCCTCTCGGGCGGCAGCGGCCTGCTGGGCACGGCGACGGACGGGGAGGCGCGCCTCTATCCCGGGGCGGACGCGCTGATGGAGAACGCCGCGGCGAACAAGGGCGTGGAAGTGGTGGTCTGGTACCTGGAGAACGGGACGAGCTACTACTACAACATCGCGGCCTGCGCCCCCGCCAAGTACTGCGACACCACGACGAAGGAGGCCAGCTACCGCAAGGCGGACAGCACCGCTTCCTGGAAGCTGCTCATGCCGGTGGACGGCTCGGGCTGGATCTCGGACAAAGCCTACCGGGCGCAGGTGCGCGCCCGGGACCGCGCCCGCGACTGGTCCGGGGCGGAGGTGGGGAACCTCTCCGTGCCCGGCATCACGGGCCAGGACTTCGTGGACTTCATCGTGGACGGCACCACGCCGACGGCGAAGGTGCGCTCGCAGCTGAGCGGGTCCTACATCCAGAACCTCAACGCCATCGAGGGCACGGCGATCTCGGACCTCTCCGGGGCCCGGACCCAGGACTATTTCCTGCGCATCACCACCGGACCCGCCGGCAATGAGAGCTACTGGGACCCCGCCATCGGGGCGAACGGGGGCTGGGCCCTGACCCCGCTGGACCTGCCGGTCGAGGTGTTCGGCGCCACGGGGACAGTGCTGTGGAAGTATCCGGGCGACCTGCTGGGGCAGAAGCAGCCGACCATCATCGAGAACGACGGCGCGGTGTACGGCATCTCCATCCAGGTGAAGGACCGCGCGGGGAACCTTTCCATCGAGGCCACGACCTATGTGACCCTGGACCGCGCGGGGCCGACGGTCTCCATCACCACGCCCATGGCGACGCCCAACGACAACTACGGCGACGTCCGCCCCATGACGCTGTATCGCGGCAATTCCAACGACACCCCGGCCGGGGTGTCGTGGGTGGAGGTGCAGAGCGAGAACCTGACCGACGGGAGCTTCTGGCAGGTGGGAGGCTCGACGTGGACCGTGGGGGCCTCCAGCTACGCGGTGGCCGCGGCCACCAATCCCTGGACCATGACCGCGCCGTCCTCCTGGATCGCGAACAAGCGCTACCGCCTCCACGGCCGCGGCGTGGACACCGCGGGGAACCCCTCTCTTTCCGTGGTCACCCGCGACTTCGTGTACGACACCTTCAAGCCCTCGAGCACCATCGTGGTGCCCTCCTTGTCTTTGTACCCCGCGAACCAGCCCGCGACCCTGTCCGGGACGGCCATCGACTGGGTCAACACGAGCGGCGAGGCGGGCTCGACGCTGCTGCGCGTCGAGCTGGCCGTCCAGGACGAGACGCAGGGCGGCCTGTACTGGCAGGGGACGGCGGGCGGGGGCTTCTCGGCGACGGAGCGCTGGTCCACGGTGGCCTCCAACCCCGGCGCGCAGACGAGCTGGAAGTACGAGACGGGGACGCCCGCCGGCGAGCAGATACCCGTATGGGAGCACGGCCATCAGTACCGGGTCCGGGTGCGCTCCCTCGACAAATCGCTCAACGCGGAGAGCCCCGAGCAGTCGGGGCTCTTCACCTACGACGAAAAGGCGCCCACCACGACGGTGACCACGCCCGCCTTCGGCCAATTCGTCCAGACCGTCTCCACCTTCACCGGGGACAAGGGGGACAGCGCCCGGGTGCAGCTCGCCTTCCGCCGCCAGGACGGCAAGTTCTGGAACGGGGCGAACTTCAACTTCGCCGTCGCGACCTGGTTCGACGCGGCCCTGCACCTGTCCACCTGGTCTTACTACGACGCGGCGCTGGACGACCACTTCCGCACCCAGGTGGCCTATCCCATCACCTACCGCGTCTTCGCGGCCGGAACGGACGCGGCGGGCAACATCAACCGCTCGACGACCACGACGCCCGTGCCGCCCGGCGAGGAGGGGAACGTCACCATCGACCACTTCGCGCCGGTCTCCCTGCTCACGCGGCCCGTAACCGCCTTCCTGCGCGACGGGGTGAATCCCATCTCGGGGACGGCCCTCGACGAGTCCGGGGGCTCGGGCATGATCGGCGCCAACGCGGTCTGGCTCAAGCTGGCGCGCATCGACAACGCGGGCACGGTGCGCTGGCACGACGCCCTGGGCGGCTTCACCCTGGCGACCGAGCCGGTCGACTTCAACATCCCGGTGGCCAGCCTGGCGGGCGGCTCTCCCGGCGGCGTGCTGGGGACCTGGGCCACCGATCCCACGACCACGAAGGAGGTGCATTTCCCGGACGGCTACCGCTACCGCATCTCGGCCCGGGCCATGGACTTGAGCTACCTGAACAACTACGAGTCCGCGGTCACGACGATCAGCTTCATCCTGGACCGGAGCACGCCGACCACCACCTTGAGCTCGCCGTCGGAGGCCCTGCTCTACGTCAGCACCACGAGCCTGGGACTGTCCTCGGGCACGCACCTGGAGGCCTTCCCCGGCGGGGCCGTGGTGTCCAGCGCGACGACGGTGGAGGTCCAGATCAAGGATGTGACGACCGCAGACCTCTGGAGCCAGGGGACGGGCTGGATCGCGGGAGCGGAATCCGGCGCCGGGGCCGTGCGCTCCAGCGCCACGCTCTATATCAGCTCCTGGACCTTCGCGAACATGCCCAAGGACTGGACGCGCGGCGTCACCTGCGGCGCGGGCTGCGCGGACGGGCGCGAGTACCGCCTGCGCGCCCGGGCCGTGGACTTCGCCGGCAACCAGGGCGACTTCCCGGCCTCGGCCCAGACCGCTTCGGCCCGGCTGATCGTGGACGTGATGAAGCCCGTTTCCGCGATCAACTTTCCGGCGGCGGCCGACGACGAGATCGTGACGAGCCTGCTCAGCATCACGGGCACCGCCAAGGACGTCGCGGTCAACAGCTCCTCGTCCGGTGTGCAGGGGGTGTATCTCAGCCTGGAGGGAGACAGCGGACCCGGCGGCTGCAATACCGATAATTTCTGGACCGAATCGGGCGGTCAGTTCGTCAACACGGGCGGCGTGCCGGTCTGGAACCCGGCGGTCTTCAATCCGGTCTCGGGGCAGTGGACCTGGGACTCGACGCTCATCGACAATCGGGTCAGCGTGGACTGCCACTACATCGTCGTCGTGAAGGCCGTGGACCTGGCGGGCAACGTCCAGGACTACCAGCAGGGGGCCGGCGAGCTGGCCCGCCGGCGCTGGCGCTTCCAGCCGCCTCCGGCCGTGACCGCCATCACCTATCCGATCGCCCAGACCTACACCGAGATGAACTCCTTCAACGGCACGTCCAACGACGACACGGGGCGGGTGGAAGTCCAGATACGGCGGCAGGACACCGGCGAGTGCTGGGGCGGGGCCGCCCCGTCCGGGTGGTGGCCCTGCGTCCAGGTCTCCACCTCGGTGCGCACCGTCTATCCCGCGAGCAACGTGTGGTATTATCCCCCGCCCGGCGAGAAGCTCCCGGAGCTCGTGAACAACACCACCTTCACCTTCGCGGTCCGCGGCGTGAACTGGGCGGGAGTCCCCGAGGTGGTGGCCCCCAACTTCGCGCACGCGGTGGACTACAAGGTCGACCGGACCTCGCCGACGAGCTCGGTGACGTTCCCCGCCGCGGCCGGCTTCGTGCGGACGCCTCCGACCATCCTGGGCTCGGTCGTCGATCCGGTGCTGGGGAGCGTGGCCGCGGGCATCGTGTCGCCCAACGGGGTCGGCCTGTCCATCGTGCGCGGCGGCCAGTACTGGAACGAGCTGGCGCGGGGTTGGGTCGGGGCGCCGGTCTACTCGACGGCTACCTACACCCTGGCCACGAACTCGTTCGAGTTCACGACCGCGGTCTCCACCGAGCTGTGGACCGACGGCGGGCTGTACAGCGTGGCGAGCCGGGGCGTGGACTCGGCCAAGGGCGCGCTGACGGGTAATTCCGAGGTGCCCGCGGGCGGGATCTCGTTCACCTTCGACACCTCCATCCCGACCGCGACCGTCACCTCGATCGTGACCGGCAGCACCTACACCTCGCTGGTGGTATCGGGCACGGTGAACGACCTCGCCCCCGGTCAGATCCAGTTCGTGCACCTGACCATCAAGGACCACGGCACCGCGGCCCTGCCCTTCTATCAGTGGTGGAGCGGGACCGGCTGGCTGGGCGTGCTGACCTCCACCCGGGCCTCGGTCACGGGCACGCAGTGGACCTACACGAACCTGCCGGCCTGGACCGACGAGCACTTCTATACGGTCTCCGTGGAGGCCGAGGACAAGGCCGGCAACCGCCAGGACCAGTCGAACTACATCCAGAACAAGTCCTCCATGAGCTTCTACGTGGACCGCTCCACCCCCGTGGTGTCATTCTCCACGCCCCCGTACGACAACTACTTCACCAACAACATGGACGTGGTCACGGGACGCGTGGTGGACCCGCATCCGGGCATCAACGCCGGAGTGACGGGTGTGGGCAACGTCAAGGTGCAGATCAAATACGTCGCCGGGCCGGACACCTACTACTACGACAACAGCGCCTTCCTGACGGGCTGCGGCGTGTGCAATGAAACCGATTCCTGGTTCAATCCGAACATCTTCAGCCCCAGCGGCCCGTCTTCGGGGACCTGGATCTTCAACAACAGCCTCTTGCAGACCAAGTGGGTCCCGGATCAGACCTACCGCATCGCCGCGCGGGGGACGGACAACGCGGCGCCGGCGGGCAACGAGGACGCGCCGACCACGCTGCGTTACACGAATATCGTCTATGACCAGACGCCGCCCGTGGTGCTGACCACCATCCCCGCGGACAAGACCGCCGCGCGCAAGATCCAAGCCGTCGGAGGAACCATCACCGACAACTACGCCGGCATCAATCAGGTCCGGGTCATGTTGAGCTACCTGGACGGCAACACCACCTATTACTGGGACACGGGGGTGGTGCCCTCGAGCTTCACCACGACCTTCACCCAGCAAGCGGGCCTCGTAGCGGCCCCCGGCTCCAACAATACGACCTGGAGCTACGATACCTCGGCCATCGAGCAGCTCAACGACGGCACCCAGGCCGGGCGGGAATACCGGGTCTTCGCCTACGGCCAGGACCGCTCCGGGAACTGGCAGACCGCGGGCACGACCGTGACCTTCTACCTGGACAACACCCCGCCGACCGGGACCTTCGGACGGCCGCCCTTGAATGCGCGTGTGTACACCTCCAACAACTACTACAGCCCCTACGTGGCCGCGGGGGCGGACTCCTCCGGGAATCCCGTGGACCCGGTGCAGGGCACGGGCGCGGACGCGAACTATCCCCTGGGCTACGTGCAGGCCGTGCCGACCAAGGTGGAGCTGCGCGTGCGGCGCAACTCCGACGGCAACTACTGGACCGGCGGCGGCTGGGCGCCCGTGCCGGACACCTGGCTGCTCATGGACGGGACCGCGACCTGGTCGTGGAACACGGTCATCGTCTCCACCCCGTCCGCCTGGGACGACAACAACCTGATGACCTTGAACCTGCGCGTCACCGACCGGGTAGGAAACGTCTTCCATTCGACCCAGGCGGCGACCAACCAATCCTTCGTGTGGGACTCCCAACGGCCGAGCGACTACATCACGGTCCCCTCCGCGTCCCACATCCGGAGCTTGCCGCAGCTCTTGGGGACGGCGGATGACCCGCTGGACGGCTCCGAGGGCGAGCTGGACTCGGGGGTCGAGGTGGTCCAGGTCGCCATCCAGCGGGTCTCCAACAGGGCGTGGTGGGGCGGCAGCGCCTTCTCCGTGGCGGACGGCGACCATATCAACGGCGACGGCTGGTTCGACGCGGCTACCGGAGTCGAGAACGCCCCGCCTGTGGGAGCTGGCTGGAGCTGGAACGCGGCCGCGGTGAACGCGGTCCTGGTGCCCGGCTCGGCGTACTCGGTAAACGCCCGGGCGCGGGACCACGCCAACAACGTCACGGCTCCGGTCTCCACCTTCACTTTCATCTTCGACAATGTCCCGCCCTCCGGCTCCCTGCAGCAGCCGCCGGGAGGATCGGGCATGTCCATCAGCGCGCTCCCGCTGCTGCGCGGGACGGCCGCGGACAACGTGGAGCTGGAGCGCATCGAGCTGCGCATCTTCCTGGCCGGGTTGAATCAGTTCTGGGATCCCGGCAACTACGCCCCGGCCGACAACGACAAGTTCATCCGCGCTGAGGGCGATGCGCAGTCCTGGTTCCCGGCCGCGGGGACCGTCGATTGGTCGAGCGGCACCTTCCCGACGAGCTTCTTCAAGAACGCCGGCGTGTACTCGATCCAGGCCCGGGCCATCGATAAGGCGGGCAACGTCGCGGGCATGACGGCGTCCACCTTCACCTACACCACCGAGCTGCCGCGGACCTTCGTGGTCCAACCCAGCACCTACGCCCTGTCGGTCCTGCCCACCATCACCGGCACGGGCACCGACGACATATCGGTGGTGAGTACGGTGGCCATCGCCATCCAGCGCCTCAACGACGGCCTCTGGTGGGACGGCGACCAGTTCACCGGACCGGCGGAGCCGCCCAAGTGGCAGCTCATCACCGAGAACTGCGGCAATCCCTGCAATTGGGCCTATAGCGCCCTCAATCCCGCCCGGTTGGGCTCCGGGGTGGAGTACAAGATCGTCACCATCTCGACCAACTCGGCGGGCAAGTGCGAGGAGTTCGGCGCCGGGAACCGCAACGACCTGCTGGGGCGGAACTTCAAGTTCGTCTGGGACCAGTCGGCCCCCGAGTCCGCGGTCACCTATCCCGTCAACGGCGCGGTACTGCCGTCCGTCGCCTCCCTGGCCGGCACGGCCCGGGACCAGTTCCCGGGGGCGGGCATCCCGCACCGCTCGAGCATGACCCTGTCCATCCAGGAGGTCTGGCCGACCATGGGGGCGTACTGGAACGGCGCCAGCACCTTCACCCGGCTGAACGAGGCGTTCTTCCAGGTGGACACTTTGACGCCCACGGGGGGGAACAATTATACCTGGAACCTGGCCGCCAACCTGCCCACCCTGGTGAGCGGCAAGAAGTACCGGGTCCGGTCCCGGGGCACGGACGGCACGCTGCCCAACGCCAATGCCCAGGGGACCTACGGCGACATCACCTTCAGCTATGAGGTGACCCAGGCGTCGGTTTCCATCGTCGTCCCGAAACTGCTCGGGACCTACAACGCCCTCGCCTCCGTCACCGGCACGGCCTACGACATCTTCGGGGTGAGGGTGGCCTCGGTGTCTTTGCAGGAGAAGAACGGGGCGTACTGGTCCGGGTCCACGTTCACGGCTCCGGCGCCGTTGTGGTACACGGCCGGGCTCACGGACACGGGCAACGGGCAGAACTTCACCTTCAGCTATTCCTCGGACACCTTCAACTTCCAGGACAACTGGCGCTACATCTTCACGGTGAAGGCGGAGGCGAACAACGGGCTGGTGCGCACCGGCACCCCGGTGGAGTTCGTCTTCGACCAGACCCGGCCGGTCTCCTTCGTGAACTACCCCAGCCGCGGCTTCCTGCCCCAGAACGGCAACGACGCGGGCTTCTACCTCAACCGCCTGCCGGAGGTGCGCGGCACGGCGGACGACTCCTACGCCACGAAGGCGAACGCCTCGCAGGTGAACTCCCTGTCCATCACCATCCGCGACGAGGTCGGCAACTACTGGGACGGGCTCGGGTTCACGGACGCCACCCCGGTGCCGGTCCTGAGCGACTTGAGCGGCAATCCCACCAACCAGTTCCAGGTCACCGTGGGCCTGCCCGCCCCCGCGAACATGATCACGGGCAGGAAATACGAACTGCAAGGCACCGCTGTGGATGCGGCCGGGAATGTGCAGACCGCCATCCTGCTCCCGTCGACCTTCACCTTCGACAACGTGCCGCCGCAGGTCTCTTTGACCCTGCCGGCCAACGACGTCACGCTGGCCTCGACGCCCTTCAAATACTGCAGTCCCTCCAACGCCTGCCTGGGGCTGGCCCAGATACAGGGGACCGCCTTCGACGCGTACAACGTGCGCTCGGTCGAGTATAGGATCAAGGACCAGCTCGACACCTACTGGACCGGCGTGGGCGCGGTCTTCGCCGCTCCGGAGCATTGGGAGGTGTCGCCGGACAGCCGCTCGGCGGGGGGGACCTTCAGCTGGGCGGCGAACTCCCTGCCGCCCTTCGACGCCCAACTCTACGAGATCGCGGCGCGGGCCGTGGATGCGGCCGACAACGTCCTGACCTACTCGACGGCGACCTTCGTCTGGGACGACGACGCTCCGGTCTCGGTGTCGAGCAGCATCGTGCACGGCTCCACGATCGCGACCTTGGGCGCCGTGTACGGGACGGCGACGGACGGGGCCTTCCCGACCGTGGCCGGCCAGATCACGAGCCAGGTCAAGGAGGTCCGGTTCCGCATCGGCCGGGTCTCGGACCGGATGTGCTGGGGCTGGACCGGGGCCTGGAACGACGGCACCTGCGACTTGACCAAGAAGGTCCTGGTACCGACGGGGAGCGCCCCGGACTACGCCTGGTCGGTGGCGGTGGCGGCCAACCTGCCTCCCGACAACCAGCTCGCCGCGGGCTCGAGCTACTTCGTCAACGTGCAGGCCGTGGACAAGGCCGGCATGGTGGAACTGTCCTTCAGCACCGTGACTTTTACTTTCGATAACTCCGCGCCGCTGACCGGAGTCTCCACCCCCATGCCCAGCGGCTACTACCAGTCGGCCAACCTGGGCATCATCAAGGGCACGGCCGTGGATTATCCGGCCGGGGTGGCCGCCATCGGGCTGACCATGCGCGATGATTCCGCGGGGAAATGGTTCGAAGTGACCCAGGGCACGTTTCCGCTCGCGGCCGAGCCGACCATGGCGCCCGTGGACACGCTCGGCCCGCCCTGGCAGCTCAGCATGGCGAACCCGAACTTCGCCTTCACCGACGGCCACCGCTACAGCATCCGCGTGCGGGGCACGGACCTGGTGGCCAACCAGCAGCCCGCGGGCACGGCCATGAACTGGTTCGTGGTGGACAACAGCACCCCGACCTGCAACATCAAGACCAATACGGGCAAGGGGGACGGCGCCACCGAGGCCGACACCGTGAACCTGACCGGCAAGTCCTACGACCTGTTCCCTCCGACCGGGGGCGTGGAGCTGAGCTCGGTCGCGGCGCCCGGCGACATCTACCTGGAGATCCGGCTCACCGACGATTTCGCCAACGGGACCCCCCAGCCCAACGACCAGTACTGGAACGGCGCGGCCTGGGTCCCGGGCGGGGCGACCTCGAACGCGCTCTGCACTTCCATCGCCCCGCCCACCCCGGCCGACTGCCGCTGGTTCCCGGCCACGACCTACAGCGGCTCGAGCCTGGACTGGACCTACACCGGCTTAGGGACGGGCGGGACGGCCTGGCCCCGCGGCAACGTCTACTTCGTCCGGGCCCGGGCGCGCGACCGCGCCGGCAACCTGGCGGCGCCGACCGATACCACGATCCCTTCCTATAAGTTCAAGGTCGCGGCGCAGGCCCAGAGCTTCCGGGTGGAAAGGCTCACCGACCCGCCCTTCACCGCCGGGGACCCCATCCAGTTCCGGGTGACCGCCCTCGACGACTTGCAGCAGGTCGCGGCGGACTTCGCGGAGACGATCCACTTCACCTCCCAGGACTCCAACGCCCCCGAGGCGGCCGACGGCGCCACCTTCCCGCTGGACTACCCCTTCCAGGCCTCGGACAACGGGGTCCGGGACTTCACCGTCCGTCTGCGCATGTCGAACACCACCGGCGGCCGCTCCATCGACGTGGAACAGACCTCCAACACCTCGATCCGCGGGTCCACCAACACCATCATCGTCAACACCGGCCCGGCCGACCGCCTCCTCCTGGTCCTGCCCGGCCAGCTCTACCGCCCCGGGACCGCCACCGGCCGGCAGGGCCTCGTCTCGGTGAGCACATCGAACGTGGTGTTCAACGCCAACGTATACGTGACGGACACCTTCTACAACACCGTCACCTCGAGCAGCCCCGGCAACGTCAGCCTGACCCACAACGACCCCTATGCGGACGCGGTCGCGCCCTTCACGGTCAACTCCGGGGCGCGGGCCGTCCCCGTGGTCCTGCGGACCAAGCGCGGCAACTGGACCGTCCCGGGCGTCACGGCGGAGACCGTCCTTTCCCTCGATGGGGTGGGCAGCGTCGGGACCTGGAACCAGGGCGCGGTGACCGTGCAGGCCAACGCCGCCGCCAACCCCAAGCGCCTGCTCCTGCGCCTGCCGGGGGAGGGACTGCTGCCGGGCTCCCCCACGGGCAAGACGGCCGTGGCGCCGACCGAGCAGGACGCGGGCTCGACCTTCACGGTCACGGTCTACGCCTCCGACGAGTATTTCAACCCCTTCGAGGCCTGGCAGATCCCGACCTTCATCCCCGCCAACTCCCCCCAGACCTGGCTCGAGGTGCCGACGCCCTTCGCGAGCCTGGGGTCCACGGTGCCCCTGACCACGGGAGCCACCACCTTCAGCGTCATCATCTACCAGGCCTCGACCACGACCTTCGTGTCCGCCCGCACCAACATCGCGCCCTTCACCGCCGCGAACTCCACCATGACCTCGGTGCGCCCGGACCAACAGAGTCTAGGCCCCTGGTCTTTGCAGCTCCTCATCCCCGACATGAAGCCGGTCCCCGGCTCGGCGGCCGGCTACTCCTCCGGCCCCATCACCTTCACGGCGGGGACGACCTACTACGCGACCGTCAACCTCGTGGACATCTACAACAACGTGGTCTACGGCGCCGGCGGCTACCCGACGGTCAACATCGAGTTCACGGACGCGCATGTCGGGAGCCGCGAACTCGTCCCCGCTCCCAGGACGCTCATCCAGGGGACCCGGACTTTCCCCATCGTCTTCGCGACCCGGGTGGCGCCTCCGGACCTGCCGGAGCAGGACATCACGGCCATCGACGCCGGCGCGAACTACAGTTCGGACACCATCCGGGACGTGTGGGTGAAGTCCGGGGCGAAGACGCGCCTCCAGCTCGTCCTGCCGGGAGAGACCGCGGAGGAGGGTTCGGTGGCGGGCAAGAGCGGCTCCACCAACACCATCACGGCGGGGCTGGCGCTCAACCCGGTCCCGGTCGTCCGGGCGACGGATGATTTCTGGAACCTCGTGGACGACGGCCGGTCGGTGGCCCTGGACGCGACGGACGTCTTCGCCTCGACGCCGCCCGCGACTCCGCTCAACGCCGGGGAGGCCGCCCTGGGCTTCACCGCGCGCATCGCCGGCCCCCTGACCCTCCAGGCGATCGACGCCGACAACCAGGTCCCGAAGCTGGCCACCTTCACCTTCAGCGGGCTCACGGTCCAGCCCAACAGCCAGGTGAAGCTCCAGGCCCTCATCCCCGGGGAGGTCTATACCCCCGGCAAGCCGCCCTACGACACGGGGACCTCGGGCGGGCGCACCGTGCTCGCCTCCACCGTCGTGCCCGCGGGGACGCCCTTCTCCTTCACGGTGCGGGGCGTAGACAATCAATGGAACACGGCGAACACGGCCACCACGGTGTCCATGTTCACCGACGACCCCGCGGCCATCATCCCCCAGCGCACCCAGTCCCTGGAGGGCGGGGCCACGGTCTTCACCTTCACGCCGGTGACGGTAGGCAACCGTACGGCGGGGGCCGCGGCCACCGGGTTCGCCTCCAGCACCTCGAGCGTGTTCACGGTCGCGAGCTCCCGGCTCTCGCTTTTGGTCCAGGGCGAGACCCCCGACCCGGGGAACATCGCCGCGGTCGGCCGCGCGGGCCGGCCCGACCTCGTGCCGGGCGGCGGGGTGGACAACTTCGTGGCCGGCTCCACCTTCTCGGTCTCGGTGCGCCTGACCGACGGCAGCTTCAACCTCCTGCCGCCCGGCGTGCCGATCACCCTGCGCTTCACGTCCAACGACCCCTACGCGCTCCTGCCCGCGAACACCGCTCTCGACGCGAGCGGCGCCATGAGCTTCGACGTGAGCCTGGCCTCGGCGACCGCTTTGCGGGGCGGGACCACCATCTGGGTCGAAGCCCTGGGGAACCCGAACATACTCGCCTCGACCTCGACCGCCATCCCGGTGGACCCGGCGTACCCGTCCAAGCTCCTCCTGCTGGCCCAGGGGATGCGGCTCGACCAGGGCTCGGCCTCCGGGTTCCAGGGCTCCGCCATCGCGACCGCGGCGGGGAGCAACTACCCCGTCGCCATATTCGTTTCCGACGTCTACAACAACCCGGTCCTGTGCGCCGACTATCCGGTCGGCCCGCCGGCGCCCGACTGCCGCCAGCCTACGGTCACATTCAAGTTCACGGACCCCAACCTCGCGGACCTCACGGCCCTGCCGGTCCAGGGCGGCAGCCGCACGGTCGACTTCTTCTTCCAGAGCAACACGGCGGTGGACCCGCTGGGCGGTCCGTGGCGGATCAGCGCGGAGGACGACGGCGTGACCCTGGCATCCTCCGCGGTGCACGGCGTGGTCGTGAACCCGGGGCCGCCGGTCAAGTTCCAGGTGCTCGTCCCCACCGAGACGGTGCGTTCGGGGGACCTGGCGCTGGGCGGCAAGACCCCGGCCGCGCAGGTCTACCAGCTGGCGGGGGCGACCTTCACCATCACCGTCAACCTGGTGGATCAGTTCTTCAATCGCGTCACCAACGCGGACACCAGTTTCCGCCTGGGCTCGGACGACCCCAACAACCGTCTGGCCGCGGTGTTCGGCGCCACCACCACGGTCAACGGGCGCCGGGTCCTGGAGCCCTTCCTGGTGACCCAGAGCACCGTGACGGGCTGGGTCATTTCCGCGTCCACGGCCAGCGGCGTGTACTACGGCGACGGGATCTCTACCCGGTTCCTGGTGAAGCCGTCCACCCCGACCAAGCTGGTCATCGTGCTGGACGGGCAGACGCTGCAGGACGGGGTGGGCGTGACCGGCGACCCCAACACCGTGCCGCGCTACGCGGGCGAGGCTTTCACGGCGCGCATCCTGGCCGTGGACCCCGGCTACAACTTCTGCGCCACTTCCCTGGACGGGAGCTCGGTCACCAAGGGCGGGATCAAGCTGATCTCCGACGACACAGCCGCCGAGGCGTGGCAGCCGGTGCCGGTCCTGCAGATGACGGAAGGGGTGGCCGTCGCTTCCGTCACCTTGCGCCAGGAGGCCCAGCACGTCCTGAGCGTGACCGACAACAGCGGCTCCCCGCCCGTGCTGGCGAGCACGAGCTCGACCGCGTTCTGGCTCTCCGCGAACCTGAACCCCACCCGCCTGCGCATCCGGGTGCCCAACCAGTTCAGCGTGGGCGGCTCGACCACCAACGGCCGCGGCGGGCCCGCCCTGAACCGCGCCGCGGGTTCGACCATGACCGTGACCGTGGACATCACCGACGCCTTCTGGAACCTCAAGCCGGGAGCCTCCCAGCAGGTCCGGATCGTGCCCTCCGACCCCTTCTCCACGGTGATCCCGTCGTCCTTGACCGTGGTCGGATCCGCGACCGTGGACATCGTGTTCCGCCGCGCCGGAGACGGGACCCAGGTGCGCGCGGAGAGGCTCTACGCCTCCCCGCCTTGGGGCCCGTCGCTGGACCCGGACGACTCGACCCCCTTCACCGTGACCTGGGGGCTTCCCAAGAGCCTCCTGACGGTCCTGCCCGGGGAGTGGTTCGACCAGGGCTCCCCCAACGGGAAGACCGGGACCATCAACGCCAACCTCCGGGCCGGCGAGCAGTTCGCGGTCCGGGTCGGGGTCGTGGACGAGTTTTACAACCTGGTCAAGCAGCGCGCCGCGGAGGTGGAGGTCAAGGCGCCCACCGGCTTCCCGTTCGTGGTGACGGCCGCGACCGCCGCCATCAACATCGCCGACGGCTACACCCCGGCCATCATGACCACGCTGTGGTCCGCGGCCACCTGGCATCAGCTGGTCTCGCGGGACTACTTGGGTTCCGGCCTGCAGGAGTCGCCGCTTTCGTCCTCCTTCACCGTGCGCCCGAACGACCCCGTGGGCCTGCAGTTGGTCCTGCCCGGCCAGTCCAATCAAGGCGGGTGGGGCAGCTACCCGAACGGCGGGCGGGCCGGGACCATCAGCACCCAGACCGCGGGCGTGCCCTTCAGGGCGACCGTGAACCTCGTGGACATCTACAACAACGTCTGCTACGAGCAGGCCACCGGTCCCAGCGTGTACGTGGTGGGCTCCGACGCGTACGCGAAGGACCCCAACATGCAGTCGCTGTCGCAGGGCTCGCGCGAGATCCAGGCGACGCTGGTCACCCGGAGCAGTTCGACCGCCCTGTGGGTCTATCCCCAGGACCAGGCGGTGGACAAGGTCTGCACGGGCAACTCCTTCCCGTACGCCTGTCTGGCCGACGCGCCGGCCGCGAATTCCGGGCAGTTCAAGGTCTACGCCTCGACCGCGGTCATGCTCCAGGTCCTGGTCCCCGGGGAGACGCACGTGGACGGCAAGTGCGCCATCGGCGCGGTTTGCAAGCCGCTGGGGGCCGAGGAAGTCCCGGGCAAAGGCGGCAAACCGGGCTTCTTCACGATGACCATGCCGCAGACCGCGTTCCAGGTCACGGTGAACGTGGTGGACCAGTACTACAACATCGCCACCGAGCGTACCGGCCTCAATCAGGATACCAACCCGGCCGCCGTGATGCCCGAGGTCGGCCTGCGCATGCCGTCGGACCTGGGGGCCGGGCTGCCGACGCCGGACAGCCTCCAGACGGGCACCTGGGTCTTTCCCATCGTGCCGTTGACCGCCACCACGGACTACATCGTGGTCGCCGAGACCACGACGGCCTCGGCCGTCTACTACGCCTCGGCCACCTCGGCCGCGTTCGAGGTGGACCCCGGGCCCCCGCATCACCTGCACTTCCTCAACGTCCCCGCGACCGCGGACGCCGGCTCGGCGTTCCCCGTGGACCTGGAGGCGCACGACGCCTTCCACAACCGGCTGTCCACGGGGACGAACCTCTATACGAAGTCGGTGGTCCTGTCGGCCGAGGTCTTCCCCAAGCCGCAGGATGCGGTGATCGACCCCACGACCGTGGTCTTCAGCACTTCCGACAAGGGGCTCAAGAACCTGCCCAACGCCTTCATCCTGAAGCGGGTCGCGGGCAACCCGCGCTGGATCAAGGGCGTCCAGAGCGACGACCAGTCCGTGACCACGCACCGGGGCTTCGCCACCCCGCAGGACTTCATCACGGTGGTGGCGGGCAATCCCGACGCCGTGACCGTGAGCCCCGGACCGACCCTCACCACCTTCGACGTCCGCGCCGGCAGCACCCTGACCCCGGGCGTCCAGGCCATCACGGGCCAGGTCTCGGACGCGTTCAACAACCCCGTGGATTTCGCCTCGCAGGTCTACATCGAGGTCGTGGACGTGGTCGGGTCGTCGGGGACCCTGGTCTACGACCCGGGCGGCGGCTGGGTGGAGCTCGGGGTCTCCACCCGGGTGTTCACCGACAACAAGGGCCGCATCGGCAAGAACGGCGACGCGGATAATCTCAACCGGCCGATCGGCTACCGGGTCTCCAATCGCGCGGCCGACTCGGCCCGCATCTGGATCGGCGCCGATCACGCCCCCGAGGACATCGGCGCGTACCGGTCCAACCAGCGCAACCTGTCCGCCAACCTCTACACCGTCGGCGGCACTCCCAGCCACCTGGACTTCGTCTCGGTGACGACCCAGGCCTACGCCATCGACATGCCCTGCGAGACCTGCGGCGGGAAGTACATCGTGCGCCGTCTCGACGACTTCGGCAACGAAACGGACCAGGGCCAGACCGACATCAACCTGAGCCTGTCCCCGGCGGACGTCGACGCGCACTCGCGGGCCGGCCTCGAGGCGGGGGTGCCCTACTCCAACCAGGGCCACTACGGCTTCATGGAGTACAACTCCCCGTTCAGCTACGTGACGACCATCCAGATCCCCTCCGGCCTCAAGGAGGCCGGCTTCCGCTTCCGCGACCGCATGTCGTCCTTCGCGGGGCCGGACCCGGAGCAGAACGAGGCGATCGGGGGACGCCCCGGCTACTGGAACCTCCGGGTCGTCCCGGTGGACCTGAGCGTGAGCTCGCTGACCTTCGCGATGCGCATCGATCCCATCGGGCCGAAGCAGTTCGGCTTCGGCAACCTGCCCAACCAGCAGGTGGCGGGCAAGGTGCACGACGTGGGCGGCATCGTCCTGCGCTCCTTCCGCGTGCAGGTGCAGGACGACTTCCGCAACCCCACCATCTCCACCTTCCCGGTCCAAGTGGCGATATCGACCTTCTCCCGCTCGCCCTCTTTGGTGTACGACGCGGTGTCCTTCTCCACCTCTTCGGAGATCGCCTCGGGCCTGCCGCCGCTCTTCCGCACTCCGACCGACCAGATCCTCATCTCCTCGCTCACGCTGGAAACCACCTTCTACTACCTCGATACCCACGCCTCCGCGGACTATCCGGCCGGGTTCGGCTATCCGGTGGGCTTCACCACGGCCCCGGTCATCCAGGTGGCGGACCCCAACGGCATCCTGTTCTCCACCCGGCAGTACGTGAAGGTGGTGGCCGGCTCGATCAGCCGCGTCGGCGTGCTGCAGCTGTCCCCGGCCGGTCTCCCGCTCCTGGCCGGAGCCACGAGCCAGCCCTGCTTCTTCCAGACCCAGGACCTCTACGCCAACGGCTCGCCCATCCAGCCCGGGCAGGAGGATAGCGGCAAGACCTGGGTGGAGTTCAGCATCTTCTCGAATTCCCCGGGAGCCGCCGGGAACCCGGTGCAGTTCTCGAGCCCGGACCCCTCGTCGTTCCGGGTCTCCACCGGGGTCGCGCGCATGATCGCGGGCCAGCACACCACGACCTTCTACCTCATCGACAGCCTGGTGGGAGCGACGACCTGGGAGATATGGGTGGACGAGGTGGAGAACCGCTCCTGGAGCGCGGCCGTCGCCACCTACACCGTCCGTCCGGGCCCGCCCAGCCAGTCGGTGTTCACGAGCCCGCTCCATTATCTCATCGCCGGGACCACCGTCCAGCTGAGCACGGTCACGGGCGCTCCCGTCGCGACGAACTTCGACGTGGAGCTGGCGGACCAGTTCGGGAACATCACCGCCTCGAGCTGGGCCGTGCACACGGCCCTCATCAACTCCCAGAACATCCCGACCACGCGCGGCGGCCAGTGGAACGCCGTCTCGCGCTGCGACGCCATGCCCCTGGTCGACGGGACGGGCGACTGGCAGCTCATCGGCCCCTCCGACCCGCCCCTGCCCGTGGGCATCAATCCCAACAGCTCGCGCGCGCGCTTCTGCGTCTGGGGCACCCGGGTGAGCACCACGACCCTGCAGGCCGTGGTGGTGCGCCAGGACGGCGTCACCTTCCCGTCGGTGACGCAGGACGTGGAGATCACCCCCGGGCCGGCCGACTACATCACCATCCACCACCCCTTCGCGGCCGCCACGCCCCTGAAGGTCAACGTGCCTGGAGGCCTGGCCCGGAACGTCACCTCGGGATTGGTCACGGAATATCTGGGCGTGGCCATGCGCGACAAGTTCGGCAACATCGCGCGGGGCCACCCCATCAACCGGCAGTATTTCGACGGCCTGGTGAAGTTCACCACCAACGGCTCCTCGAGCACGGTGGTGCTCAACGACCTCTCGGGCAGCACCGACATCCCGAACTCCTACTGGTTCCGCGGCGCGGTCGACGCCACCCCGGGCGTCTACACCGCCCTGCAGATCAAGGACTCCATCGTGGAGGATCTCCAGTTCCGGGCCACGGCGCAGGCCGACGCGCAGGTGTACGGCTACACCTCCGACGCGGGGCGGCCCTTCAACGACCCCGCCTTCACCCCGATCGAGCGCTCGGACCTCGCCGTCTACATCGCCGGCGTCGTGATCTATCCGACCGACATGGCGCCCGAGAAGACCCCCGAGGGCCTGGTGCGGCCGGACAAGCTGGCCGTCGGGCAGAACCGCCCCGTGATCCGCCAGGGCGACGGCCTGGTGCCGGACGCCCAGGGGAAGATCCTGCCGGTCGAGATGCTGCGCCTGACCATGAAGGTCCTGCCCTCCAGCGCGACCTACCTGTTCGGCGAGATCGGCGGCCTCAAGCTGCAGAAGACGGGGCTCCTGGACCCGGCCCACGTCAATTCCCTGGAACTGTGGTACGACGAGGACGGGGACGGGCAGTACGACATCTCCTACGACACCTTCCTGGCCAGCGCGGCCCTGGACGGGGTGAACTGGGTCTTCGGCGACCCCCTGCTGGGGCAGACGCCCATGAACCTGAAGGATTCGACGCGGACCTACATCACGACCGTGGCCAAGAACTACTTCCTGGCCCTGCGCATGCACGCCACGGGCTACGCGGACGGAGAGCTCCCGTCGAGCCTGGGCATGAACATCCCGGGGCCCTCCTATATACGCCTCTCGACCGCCAGCCCGGTGGGCATCGCCTCCAACAACTTCATCATCAAGACCGCCACCTCCCCCGTGGAGCGGGAGGCGGCCAAGATCCGCGTCCTGGGCGAGAACATCGCCGCCTGGTGGACCGCGACCGATGACCTCGGCAACCCGCTGGGGCTCTCCAGCTTCACCTTCGTGGATCAGGGGACGCCCAAGGTCGGCATGCTGAAGCTGCAGCTGTGGACGGACAACTTCGTGGGGACGCTGGGACGCGTCACCCTGACGCACTCGGAGGGTGCGGACGCCGACATCTCGGCCGTGCGCTTCTATGTGGACACCGGCGCGGACGGCAACCCCGCGGCCGGCAACGGCGACGGCCGCTTCCAGAAGGCCATCGACAAGGAGCTGACCAACCCCGACATCACCTACGCCTTCCGCAGCCGGACGGTGGACCTGCCCATGGAAATCAACACGGGCAAGCCCTACAACGAGGCCCAGAGGACGGTCTCCCCGTCCACCAACACCTACTACGTGGTGGTGGACTTCGCTCCCGGGGCCACGCCGGACCGCACCCATTCCGTCCAGATCGCCGGGTCGGCCGACGTCGTCCCCCTGGCGGGCAACGGCATCGTGCAGGCCTTCAACCCGATCCCGTCTTCGACCGTCACGGTCCGGGCCACGGCGGACCTCGCCTACGTGAACGAAGTGGACTCGGACGGCTGTCCCTTCCTGCCCGGCCGGGCCTGCCTCTCGCACGAGTACGTCGCGGCGACGCAGCCGTCGGTCACGCAGTCCGAGAGGAACGCCGTGGTCTCGAAGCTCTCCCTGAAGACCGACGGCGGGTCGGCGCTCTGGTCCGCCCTCAAGCTGGACCGCTGGTTCCACTCCTTCATGCAGAACGGGCAGATATTCCTGCACAACAAGGCCAGCGACGTGGACGACGTGAAGGTCTGGGCGGACATGAACGGCAACGGCCTGCTGGACGCGGCCACCGACCAGATCGTCTCGCCCCTGTCCGGCGTCGCCCACCCCTTCAAGGCGGGGACCCTGTCCACGGCGATCAACGCCGCGGACCCGTCCCCCCTCGACGTGTACGTGGACAACATCGCCGCCTTCTTCCCCGAGGACGACCCCTTCCCGGCCGTGCCCCAGCGCCTGGTGTTCAACGACGGGCAGACCGAGGAGTACGACAAGGAGGTGATGCTCTGCCTCGACATCGACATCTCCTCCAACGCCTGGCGGAACTGCCTGCGCGCGCAGGAAGGGACCTCGCAGCTGACCCTGTCCACCGGGACCGTGGTCTCCGGGTCGGCGCGCATCCCGATCCTGGGCGTGGGCGGCGGCCAGACCCTGACCGACACGGTGCGCGACTTCTTCGTGACCTTCGACATCAATCCGCTGGCCACGGTGCATGAGTCCGCGAACCTGGGCCTCTTCATCCCGGACACCCACTATTTCATCATCGGCGAGCCCAAGGCCATGTCCACCAACAACGTGGGCCTGCCCACGGTCGGCAAGACCCTCTCCCTGGTCAGCAACGTGGCGCCGTACGCGGACTTCGTGACGGTGGTGGCCTCCAACACCGTAGACAACCCGGCGCTGGGTCCGTTCCTGCAGCAGCGCTCCACGGGAGCGGTGCTTTCCTTCACGATGAACGCCGCGGTCGCGGACGCGGTCTGGCGCTGGGTGGTGGTGACGGCGACCGGCACCTCGGCGGCGGTGGGCGCCCACGCGACCGACGTGGAGCGGGTCTCCCTCTGGCGGGACGCGAACAACGACGGCATCTTCCAGACGGGCCTGGACGAAGTGCTGGGGATCGGCGCCTTCGGCAATTCGGGCAACCCGACGCTGGCCCGCCTCAACCTGTCCACGCCGACCGTCATCAACACGATCTCGAAGGCGACCCAGCCCCAGCGCTTCTTCATCGCCTACCTCATCTCCAAGAACGCGGTGACCAACGACCCCGTGACCCAGGAGCCGCGGACCCTGGGAGCCACCCTGGACCGCAGCGCCTTCCCGCAGAACAACCCGTCGGTGGACGAGCCGCTGGCCAATTCCATCTCCCTGCCCGACTCCTTCGACCCGGCGTCCCCGCTCCCGTTCCGGGGCAAGTACCGCGCCATCATCCCGTCGGCGCAGACCATGTACATCAAGACGACCCCGATGTTCTCCTCGAGCTCCGGCACCTTCGCGGCGCCGTCTCTGCTCGACCCCGTGATCATGGCCGCCGGGCCCGGGATCGTGGACCCCTATTGGATCGTGAGTTCGACCTCCGGCCTCCCGCCCGGCGGTCCGACCACCTACATGACCGTGGACGAGGAGATTGTCAGCTTCGAGGACGTCGCCCCGCATCCCACGATCCCCGGCGTCGACACGCTGATGAACGTGCACCGCGGCCAGCTCGATACCGCGCCCCAGGCCCACGCCATCGGGGCCCTCCTGGCGCCCCAGCTCTCCCAGGGGACGCCGAACGACGCCATCTTCCGCTTCGACGCCTGGTCCAGCGCCTTTCAGGTGCAGTGGGAGAGGCTGAACGTGAAGTTCGACATCCCGGCCGGCGTGAACGTGAACGATTCCGACGTGGCGTCGGTCAAGCTCTGGAAATCCGGCACGGCGAATCGCGCCTTCAATCGGGACATCATCTCGGGAGAGAACCTGGTGGACTTCCTGCTCGGGGAAGGGCAGCTCTCCAACGGCATGGCGCTCATCAGCATCCGCGATCCCAACCTCCTGGGCGCGGACTATACTCTGGTCTCCCAGACCACCGCGACCTTCTACCTGTCGGCGGACATCCACCAGGCGGCGCGCTTCTCCCACGCGCTGCTCAACCCCGCCAATGAGACGCTGGGGCGCTATGCCCCGGCGCCCGCGGACTTCACGGTGGGGCCGGCCGGGGCCGGGCACGCGAAAGCGATACTGGGGACCCAGCCCAGCCCGGTATCCCCCATCGTCCCGACCATCAACGAGCTCCGGGTCGTGATGTCGCGCTTCTCGCCCAACTCGGCCATGCAGAACGACAAGTACATCCCCATGGCGAAGCTCGAGGTCCAGTCGAGCTCCAACACGGTGCGCTGGAAGGGCCTGCGCTTCAACCGGGTCGGGAGCGCCGCCTCGATCGACGCGGACGTGACCCTGCTCCGGGTCTGGAAGGACGGCAACGGCGACGGGGCCTTCACCGCCGCGGACCTTTCCACGGACGCGGTCGGCGGGTTCTCCAACATGATCTCCCTGGGCAACGAGAACTTCGAGGCCGGCACCAAGGACGTGGTCTTCAAGACCCCGGTCACGGTGAGCACCACGCCCTCGGTGTACTTCGTCACCTTCGACTTCTCGCAGTTCGCCGGGGTGGGGGAGACGCAGGGCCTGCGCATCCAGAGCACGGGCTACTTCACGGTCGAGGTCCCGCACGACGTGGTCTTCACCTCGAGCCCGGCGTTCGAGACCAATCCCCTGGTGACGATCACGGAGGTCCCGTCCTTGGTGACCCTGGGCGTCAACGACGTCATCTTCAACGAAGAGATGGACCGGGTCGGGCAGGCCGAGGCCAAGGTGCCCTTCCTGCGCTTCAACATGGTGACGGACGTGGGGACGGCCAAGTGGCAGAAGCTGCGCGTGGAGCGCGGGGGCGGCAGCCAGGACACGGAGAAGCTCTTCGGCCGGAACACGAACCTGAGCTTCATCCGCCTGTGGAAGGACATCAACCAGAACGACAAGCTCGACGAACCCGACATCAACATCTCCGAGGCCCTGACCAAGCTCCTGGAGGCGGTGTCCTCGACGCAGACCGCCACCTCGACCGGACCGCTGACGCTGGTGCTGCAGTCGACGGCGGGCTTCCCGGCCGGCGGAGCCGGCCGGATCTACGTGGGCGGGGCGGAGCTGATGACCTTCAGCGGCTATGGGACCCGGCTGCTCAACGGGACCACCTATCCCACGCTCCTGGTCGTTTCCCGCGGCGACACGCTGGGCGACGGGCCGACGCCGTGGGTGAATCACGCGGTGAACGCCGCGGCGCGCAAGGTGGACGTCTTCAACCAGTCGGACGACCAGGACCTGCAGGCGATCCTCGAGCTCTCCGTCCTGCAGACCCTCTCGCCCACGGCCAACGTATTCTTCCTGACCTACGACATCGGCGCCACGGCCGTGAAGAACGACGAGGTCGCCGTGAACATCCTCGACAAGTCCTGGGTGACGGTGAGCCCGCCCAACGACACCGGCGTCAACGTCTATCGGGACATCTCCAAGGAACTGCCGCGCGGGAATCAGACCGGGACCTACGCCTACCAGGGGACCCGGGTCTTCATCTCGCCCTTGACCATGAAGGTGGAGGGCCGCAACATCGCGCCCGCGGCGGCGACCGGGATACAGAGGAACGTGGCCGTCGAACAGCTGACCCTTTCCGTGAACTCGGACTTCGTCCGCATCGCCACGATTTCCTTGACCCAGCTGGGCACCGGGGCCCCGGGCAGCGTCGTCGGCCAGGGCGACGCGAAGCGCCTGACCCTGTGGCTCGACGACGGCAACGGGGCCTTCACCCCGTCGAGCGACCGGATCGTCGCCGACGTCGCGCACGGGGCGCTGCCGGGAGGCTCGGGCCTCTTCCTGGACGGGGTGGCGCGCGCGACCCTGACGGTCGACGGGATACCCTATCTCACGGTCACCACCCAGCCGGTGACCCTGTTCGTGGTCGTGGACCTCTCCACCGCGGACGGCGGCGGAAACTCGGCCATCGGCCACTCGGTCGGGTTCTCGCTGGAGCGCTTCGAGGACATGCTGGGACCCAACAGCGCGGCGCTGACCGCGATCTCGGACGCCGCGAACGCGACCCAGCTGCCGGCCCGGTCCACGCTGGTCAAGATCTCGACCGCGATCATCCCGCTGGCCAGCTACGTCCTGCCCATCACCATCGCGGCCAACGGCTATCCGGCCTTCGCGAAGATGGTCCCGGTGACCTCGGGCACGCTGTCCGGCGCCCTGCTCCTGCAGAGCGCGACCGCGGGCTTCAACGTCAAGGTCAGCACGGAATTCGCGGACTTCCCGGACCGGGACACGCGGGTCCGCATCGACTATCCGGACTGGGGCACTGAGTTCCTGAACGTCAGGCCGGGAGGGCAGGCGCCGGTCGGCTACGTGCGCCTGGGCCTGGTGGAGGCTTCGGATTGCGAGGGCCAGGGCCGTTTCTGCCGGGGGACGACGCGGCGCGGCGACCATGCGTCGGGCGGCGGGGTGTTCATGGCCGCGAGCACCGGCGAGGTCGTGCGCTCCACGAGCACGAGCCTGCCCCTGCCGGACGCGGGGCTGTGGATCATGACGGCCGTGGGCGGGAGCGTGGTGTCCGGCTTCTCCGCCCTGGACGCGTACGTGCTGCCGGCGGGCTATGAACCGCTCCTCGACATCAACGGGGACGGTCTGCCCGACAACTTCGACTTCATGGGCACGGGGTCTAAGCAGCAGGTGAGTCTCAACGGGACGACGCTCCCGGCCATGGACATCACCAACGACGGCCTGCTCGACCTCGACATCAACATGGACGGGATCCCGGACAACATCAAGAGCGACGCGGAAGGGAATCTGGTCTACTACATCGTCGACGAGAAGGGGCAGGAGGATCCGATCTCGGATCAGGCCCTGGCCATGATGGCGTGGACCGCGAACAGCACGGAGCTGGGGATCTCCTGGCCTCTGCCGTCCTCCACGGCCAGCATCACGGGCTATCAGATCGCCGTGGGCGAGAGTTTCTTGAATTACAGCTCCTATAAGACCTGGCAGACTTTCTTCGGCTCCGTTACCTCGGCCACGGTCACGGGGCTGTCTTTGCCGTCGCCGGAGGCGACGCGGCTCAGCGACGTCCTGGAGGCGAACGGCACCGTCATCAACGTGAAGGACGCCAACAAGCTGCTGGCCCGGGGCAAGATCATCGTGGGCGGCGAGACCGTCGCGGTGCAGCGCCTGAGCAGCACCCAGCTGCAGGTGGTGACCGGGGAGCCGGGCTGTCCCGCCGGCACCGGCCGCGGCTGCGACGGCTCCCTGCCCCAGAAGCATCTCGCCGAGGAGATCGTCTCGCGGTCCGCGGCGATCGTCTCGGTGCGCGGCTACACGAGCCCGGCGGGCGCGACCCCCTCGGGCTGGGTCCCCTCGGCGGCCGGCCGGCCGCTGCTCGTGTTCCGCGTGGATTCTTCCGCGCCGATCCCGCCCACCCAGGCCCGGCCGTCGGTCGTCGAGGGCCAGGCATCCGGGGGCGCGTTCATGGTGGTCTGGGAGTCGGGCAGCGACTCCGAATCGGGGGTCATGGCCTACGAGGTCCAGGAGCGCTCGGGCACGGACCCGGTCTGGAAGACCATCGGCCTGGTGCCCGCCGTGACCGTGGGCGGAGTGCAGAACAAGTCCTACAACGTCGGCAATCCGTCCAAGAACCCGTGGGAGAAGGCCCGCGCCAGCGGCCAGTTCCTGACCTACCGCGTGCGCGCCTTCAACGCCGCGGGGACGCCTTCGGCCTGGACGGCGGAGTCCGCCGCCGTGGCCACCAGCGTGTCCAACCAGACGATCGCGAACGTCTCCAACTACCCCAACCCCTTCGACAGCCGCAAGGGCGGCCCGGAGGGCCGGACGGTCATCACCTATACTTTGGGCGCCGCCGCCGACGTGGAGATCACGATATACGACCTCCTGGGCTACGTGGTCCGGAAGTTCGATTTCAGCCCCGGCGACGAGGGGGGGAAGGCCGGGCCGAACTTCGTCATCTGGGACGGGAAGAACGCGATGGGACGCTACGTTTCGAAAGGCGGCTACATCGCCCGGATCAAGGTCGGCTCCTCCCTGGGTTCGGCCACGGAGATCCGCAAGATCGGCGTCATCCACTGACGCCAAATACCCCTTGACAAGTCAAGGAATCCGGCTATACTAGAAGTGCAGCATCCCGCTCAAGAGCGGCGCGTCCGTAGTCGGGGTGGCATATGGGCCGGGCGCGCGGTCGTCGCCGTGAGCGGGCGATAATAGCAAACCCGCACCTGAACAAGGTGCCTGCCGTCTCGCGGTAGCGGGGAAGGCAGGGCGCAAGCCGGGGGCGCAAAGCCATGACCCCTGCGTGCAGGGGTGTCAGGCTGCCGAATACGATGGCCCGAGACATCTGCCGGTGGACGATGCGGCCCACTGTCGCGCGGAAATGCGCGGCGGTGGGTGTTTTTATGTCCGCCGGAATCCTGTTCGCGCTTCCCGCGGCCCGGGCGGACTCCGGAGGCCAGCCCGGGGCCTTCATGCAGTACGGCGTGGGCGCCCGGCCCCTGGGCATGGGCGGGGCCTTCTTCGCGGTCGCCGACGACGCCACCGCCGCCTACTGGAACCCGGCGGGCCTGGCGCATCTCCAGCGCAAGGAGATCACCACGATGCAGGCGACCCTGTGGGAGGACACCAAGTTCACCTACATGGGCTACGCCCACCCCACCTCCACCAAGGGGACCTTCGCTTTCGGCATGACCCAGCTGGCGTCCACGGGCTTCAAGAGGGTGGACGCGACCTTCGACCCCAACACCGGCGAAGCGACCAGCATCACCGAGGGCGGGACGTTCTCCGACCAGCAGCGCGCCATCGCCCTTTCCTGGGGACGGGTGGCCACGGAGAACACCTCCTTCGGCCTCTCCTTCAAGCAGGTCACCCGCGCGCTCGCGGGCTCCTCCGACAGCGCCCTGGCCCTGGACATCGCGGCCCTGCGCCAGATGGGGGGCAGCTACCGGCTGGCCCTGGGGCTGCAGAACGTCTTCAGCAAGACCACGGGAGACACCGACGACACTTACCCGGTCATCGTCAAGCTGGGCAACAGCCTCTCCCTCTTCAAGGAGCGCCTCATCCTCGGTTTCGACCTCCAGAAGGCGCAGAGCTCGGACCTGAATTGGCGCTTCGGCGGCGAGTACTGGGCGGCGCGCTGGTTCGCCTTCCGCTTCGGCCTGCTGGCGGCCCCCCAGATCCAGGAGACGGACTTCGGCTTCGGCTTCCGCTTCCGCCTCCTGCAGTTCGACCTGGCCCAGGGCATCCACGCCCTCGGTCCGAGCACCCGCATGTCGGTCACCCTTCGCTTCGGGCGTTCCCGCGACGACCGCTCCGAGGACCAGATCCGCGGCCTCATACAGCAGGGGGACGAGGCCTTCCGCGAGGGCGACTTCCAGCTGGCGACCCTGCGCCTGAACCAGGCCCTGGACGCCGCGCCCAACAACAAGCACGTCAAAGAGATGCTGGCCCGCCTGCAGACCGTGGTCGGCTTCATCCAGCAGGCGGTCGGGCAGGAGGAGTTCCAGACCTTCGTCCGCAAAGGGGTCATCTCCTACGTGGACGGCCGGGACCTCCGGCTGGCGGTCAACTCCCTGCGCTACGCCTACAACAAGAACCCGAAGGACGAGAAGCTCCTGGGCCTGCTCAACCTCGTGGAGAAGGAGTCCGGCAAGGAGATCACCCGCTCCGGCCCCGACCAGTTCTCCTTCGTCGACCAGAAGCTCTACGACGCCCGCCAGGCCATCTACGACGGAAAGTACGACCTCGCGGTGCGCCGGGCCCAGGACGTGCTGGACCTCGAGTCCACCAACATCACCGCCTTGGAGGTCATGGGCTCCGCCTTCTACCTGATGGAGGAGAAGGAGAAGGCCAAGACCGTCTGGAAGCACGTCCTCGAGATCGATCCCAAGAACAACGTGGTCGGGGAGTTCCTCCGGCAGATCCCGTAGCGAAATCTTGGCGAAATCCCGGCCCGCCCCTCCCGGCCGTTATCAAAATCGTAACAGGATCCGGGTTTACTATCTGGAGCGGAATACGAAACCATGATGCGACAGCGGGCCTTGACTCTATTGCTGGTTCTCTGCGGCGCGCTTCCGGGCCTCCTGCGCGCCACGGTGGAGCCCCCCAAGCTGAGCCTCATCGACCGGCGCGAGGAGATCATCCGGAGCGCCCGCGAGCGCATCCAGAGCGAGATCCTGGACCGGGTCCTGGGGCCGGGGAAGGCCTCGGTGTTCGTGGACCTGGAGATGACGTTCCGGGCCACCCGGAAGGACGACATGAAGGCCGGCGCCGGGTCGGCCGAGAAGTACAAGGCCAAGGGCGCCGGGCTCGCGGCCCTGCAGACCCAGTATATCCTGCCCGGCATCCCCAAGCCCAAGAACCTCGTGGGGCCGGAAGAGGTCAAGAAGCCCGAGGCCTCCCAGACCCAGATGGCCGAGCAGATCAAGACGGTCGAGGAGGAGCTCTACTCCCAGCAGGAGGAGATCAAGAAGTTCCAGGTCACCGTGATCCACGACGCCACCCTGCCCAAGCCGAAACTCGACGAGGTGGGACGCCTCATCCTGGAAGCCCTGACCCCCTACGCCGTCAAGAAGGACGACATCCTGTTCCGGGCGGCGAACTATCACGTCCCGGACAAGGACTGGCGCGACGACCTGAAGGAGCCCAAGGTCTACCTGCCTCTGCTCTACGCCTTCCTCCTGCTGCTCCTGCTCTGGTTCCTCTTCGGGCCGTTCTCTCGGTTCCTGCGGCAGTACACCGAGGCCCTGGCCGCAAAGCCCGCGGCCGAGGTCAACGTGGAGTCGAACATCGAGTCCCCGGAGGAGGGGGCGGGGAAGGGCGGGGGTCCCGAGGAGAGCAAGCTGGACATCCTGCTCGGGCGCAAGCCCCCCGAGCCGCCGCCGGACGCGGATGAGGAGGAGGATATGAAGAAGCTCGAGCCCTTTTCCTATATCAACGAGGAGAACATCAAGCGCCTGCAGAACCTGTTTTTGCTCCGCCGCGAGGAGCCCTGGCTCATCGCGGTGGTGCTGAGCTATCTCAAGCCCGATTTCGCCCGCCAGGTGCTCAGCGGGCTCCCGGTCGGCCTGCAGACCAAGGTGGCCCTGGAGGCCCTCAAGGTGCGCCAGGTGACCCGCGAGCAGATCATGGCCATCGACGCGGAGGTCAAGGAGAACATCGACTTCGTGGTGGGCGGGGTCGAGCGCCTCATCCACCTCATCGAGGAATCCGATCCCGCCACCCGCAATAACATCCTGGAGTCGCTCCAGAACGAGAAGCCCGTGGTCTACGAGTACGTCCGCAAATCCATCCTGCTCTTCGACGACATCGCGGGCTTCCCCGACCGGGAGATGCAGACCGTGGTGCGCGAGCTGAAGACCGAGACCATGTCGCGCGCCCTGCAGGGCGCCTCCCCCGAGGTCGTCAACAAGTTCTACAAGAACATGTCGGCCGGGGCCGCCTCCCTCCTTAAGGAATCCATGGAGTATCAGAAGGAGCTCACCGCCGCCCAGGTCGAGGAGGAGCGCACCAAGATCGTGGACCAGATCAAGGTCCTGGAGAAGCAGGGCAAGATCACCCTGCGCAAGGGGGACGAGAAGGACACCTTCCAGGAGGTCCTGGCCACCGATGAGGGCGGGGCGCGCAAGTCCGCCTCGTCCGACCCGCCGGCGCCCGCGGCCGAGCCCGCCCGGCCGGAGCCGAACCCGGAGGAGGGCCGCCGCTGTTTCGACGCGGGGGTCGAGCAGCACACCGCGGGGAACATGGACGAGGCCGTCCGGTTCTTCCGTCAGGCGATCGAGTATGACCCCGAGCTGTGGGACGCCTACCAGTACCTCGGGCAGGGACTTTACCAGACGGGCCGCACGGCCGAGGCGGTGATGTACTACGAGCGGTACCTGGAACACCACCCGGATCCGGACCTGCAGTCCTGGGTGGACGGTTTTAAAACGCAACTGAGGGCGTAGTCCGCCTCCAGGCCGTGATCTGAAAGAACGGAACGCCGAGCGGATGCGTCCAGCCTGCTGCTGGTCGACCGACAACCGTGGGAGCATCTATGGCTGACGAACCGTCTAAGAAGGATAGACCGATAGGGCCGCCTCCGATTCCGCCCCCGCTGCCGCGGGGCGCGAAGGCCGGTCCTCCGCCCTCTGCGGGAGAGGAGATCGGCCGCCCTCCGAGGACGGCGGCCCCTTGGCCGCCGCCGTTGAAGGCCCCGCCCCCGCTGCGCAGCGCGTCCCAGCCGCCGCCTCCCCCCGCGGCCGCTTGGCCGCAGCCCGAAACCGGCCGCCCTGCGAGGACGGGGGCCCCTTGGCCCCCGCCCGCGCCGCCGGAGTTCTCCGCGCCGCCTCCGGCCCCCGCCCTCTACGGGAGAGGAGGACGACCGCCCTCCGAGGACGGCGGCCCCTTGGCCGCCGCCTCCTCGGACGCGGACCGCAAGATCGCGGAGCTGGAGCGCAAGCTGCGCGAGGAGCGCGAGAAGGTGCTATTGTCCAGCCTCAAGTCCCAGGAGGAGAAGACCGTCGCCGCGCGCGTCGAGAATTCGATCAAGGAGATGCAGGACAAGCTCCGGCAGCAGCGGCGCGAGTCGGAATACGAGGAGACCCGCCTCAAGCTGGAGGCCAAGGTCCAGGAGATGGAGAACCGGCTGGCCCAGGAGCGCGAGACCTGGGTCGGCGCCCTCAAGGGGCAGATGCAGAGCCGGGAGGGCCAGGACCGCGAGATCGAGTCCCACTTCACCATGCGCATCCAGGAGATGGAGCGCCGGTGGCTCGAGGAGAAGGCGCACTGGCAGAGGATCATCTCCGCCAAGGAGGAGGAAGCGCGGCGGCTCTCCTCGGCCGCGGAGCGCCTGCAGGGCCTGCAGAGCGAGTTCGACCGGCTGACGCATGAGAAGAAGTTCACGGACCAGCGTCTCGCGGAGACCGAGGCCGTGCGGGCCGAGCTGGACGCCAAGGTGCGCGGGGCCGCGGACCGGGAGCGGGAGTTCTACCAGCTCAAGTCGGAGCTGGAGCGGGCCCGCGACCAGCTCCAGATGCATCAGGCCAAGTTCGAGCACGACATCGCCGCCATGCGGACCTCCTCCAAGGAGCGCGAGGAGCGCCTCTTGGCCGACAACGAGCGGCTGCAGAACGAACTGCTGACGGTCTCGCAGCGGGTGCGTGGGGAGTATGAGACCGAGCTCAAGCGCCAGAAGTCGGAGCACGAGACCGAGCTCAAGAAGTCCCAGGTACAGGGTGAGCTCGCCACGGCCGCGCTCCAGCGCATGCGCGCCGTGGGCGGCGCCCTGGAGCGCCAGGTGGCCTCCCTGCGCATGCAGGCCGAGGAGTCCAAGAAGCTCAAGGAGGAGGTCCAGCGGGTCAACGAGCGGTACAAGGCTGAGTTCCTCGTCCTCCAGCGCAAATGGCAGGACCGCGAGACCGAGATCCGGAAGGCGGCGGAGGAGAACGCGGCCAAGAAGTTCGACGCGGACAAGACCAAGCTCAAGCTCCTGGCCCAGGAGGAGATCCAGAAGCGCGTGGGACTGCTCCAGGAGCAGCTGCGCAAGGAGCTCTCAGCCGAAGTGGTCGAGCGCGAGCGGGCCATCCGCGCCGAGATGGAGCGCGAGCTGGCCGAGCGGGCCCGGAAGACCGACGCGGAGCTGGAGCGGAAGGGGGCCGAGGCGGCCCGCAAGGAGACCCAGTGGCAGGACAAGCTCCTGTCCCGGGAATCCGAGCTCCTGAGCGCCCGTTCGGGTCTCGACGAGGCCAAGGGCCGGCTCGCCCGGCTCGAGGACGCCCGCAGCCAGGCGTCCCGCGAGAAGCTGGAGTACGAGAAGACCCTGGCCGGGGAGCGCGAACGCCTGCGCGTGCTGGATTCCTTGGCGGCCGAGTTCAAGACCAAGCTCGATATCGAGGAGCGCCGCGGCCGCCAGCTGGGTGACGAGAAGGCCTCCCTGGAGCGGCTCAAGCACGCCTACGAGGAGCAGCTCGACGGCCTGCGCGGTGAGATGGAGGGCTTCAAGCGCGGCCTGGCGGAGGCGGACCAGACGCGGGAGACCATGAGGGCGGAGGGCGTGGAGCTGCAGGAGACCGTGGCCCGGATCGAGGCCGAGCACGCCCGGCAGAAGGAGACCTGGCGGCGCAAGCTGGACCTCGTGCGCCGGGACGCGGAGGAGCGCATCCGCGCCCTCGAGGCCGAGCTCGAGAGCCGGGGCGGCCGCTCGCTGTTCGACCGCCTCCGGGCGCTCTTCGGCTCCCGGCCGCGGCCCCCGCTGCCTCCCCCGTTCCCGCCGGGAAGTGATAGAATCGAGTGAACCGATGATCGAGTTGACCCGGCTCAACGGCGGGAAGTTCACCCTCAACGCGGAGCTCATCGAGACCCTCGAGGCCGCGGCGAACACCACGCTCGTGTGCCTGGCCACCAACAACCGCTACAACGTCAAGGAGCCGGTGGACGACATCGTCGCAAAGGTTATAGAGTACCGCCGACGCGTCAATTCGGAACGCAAGACCGTGAACCCTATTCAGGGATTTGAAAGGAAGTAGTCACTACTTAGGTCTCCTTCCCCCCTTGCGGGGGAAGGCTGGGATGGGGGGAAGGGAACTTTTCGTCGAGACCCCCCACCTCAGTCCTCCCCCGCAAGGGGGGAGGAAGTACGGATCACGGCTTAAGCGCACGGCATTGCAGTTAAAGGAGCAGTTGGACAAATGGATATAGCTACAGTAATGGGGATTCTCGTCTTCATCGGCCTCTCGGTGGCCGCCATCCTCCATGCCGAGGGCGTCGCCGGCTTTGTGCCGTTCGCGAACATGGAGGCCCTCCTTCTGGTCATGGGCGGGACCTTCTGCGCGACCCTGGTCAACTACCCCCTGAAGCAGGTCGTCGGACTCGGGAAGATCCTGCGCAAGACCCTGCTGACCAGCGCCGCGGACAACACCTACATCGTGGGCACCTTCGTCTCCCTTTGCCAGAAGGCCAAGCGCGACGGCTTCCTCGCCCTGCAGGAGGACGTGGATAAGCTCCAGGACGATTTCCTGAAGCGAGGCATCCAGCTCGTGATCGACGGCGCGGACCAGGAGTTCATCCGCAACATGCTGGAGACGGAGATCGGCTTCATCCGCGAGCGCCACAAGATCGGGCAGGAGATCTTCAACGCCATGGGGACCTACGCCCCGGCCTTCGGCATCATCGGCACCGTGCTGGGCATGATCCTGATGCTCAACTCCATCGAGGACGTGGCCGCGGTCCCGCGCCGGATGGCCCTCGCCCTCGCGGCCGCCTTCTACGGGCTGGGCGCGGGCTACCTCATCTTCCTGCCCATGGGCGGCAAGCTGCGCCGCCGCTCCGAGGAGGAGCTCCTGGTCAAGGAGATCGCCATCCGCGGGGTCCTGCTCCTGCAGAGCGGGGCCGCCCCCAGCGTGGTGGAAGCCAACCTCAAAGCCTACCTTGAGCCCTCCCAGCGCATGCTCGTGAAGGCCGGGGAAGAGGCCCCCGCGGGGAAATAGCGCCCCATGCCCCTGCGCGCCCCCAAGGGGTTCATCGACGAGACCGATCCCAAGGTCTGCCAGATCGGGCATCCCGCCCCGCCCTGGCTGGTCAACTACGCCGACCTCATGACCGAGCTGGTCTGCTTCTTCGTCATCCTCTACGCCCTGTCCGCCGCCCTCAACAAGAACGTGCAGAACGCCCGCGCAGAGATCGAGAAGATGATGGAGAAGGAGAACATGGCGGGCGAGGTCAAGATCGATAAGGAAGGGCTGAAGGTCTCCCTGGAGGAGCAGGGGCAGATGTCCCAGTTCCGCAGCGGCTTCTCCGAGCTCACCCCGAGCATGAAGGAGACCCTGGACAAGCTCGCGCCCATCCTGCGCAAGCTGGCCGACCAGAACCACGAGGTCTTCGTCGAAGGGCACACCGACGACATCCCCATCCACAACGACTATTTCTGGTCCAACTGGGAGCTCTCGGCCGCGCGCGCGACGACGGTGGTGGAATACATGATCCGCGACCGGGGGTTCCCGGCGGGCTGCATGGGAGCCGTCGGCTATGGGGACCAGCGTCCCCTGGCCCCCAACGACAGCGAGGCCAACCGTCAGCGCAACCGGAGGGTGGTCTTCTTCGTGAAGAGCACCACCATGGGGAAGGATAAATGCTCGGAGCGGAAGACCCGCGGCGGGTCCGGTGCCGCGGTCCCCGGGGCGGCGGCCCTGCCCGGCGCGCCGCCCGCGGCCGTCGCCGAGAAGCGGCCTCCCGCCGAGGGCGAGACCGCAGCCGGCGCGGGGATGGAACCCCGCACCGGGGGGGTGGGAGAATGAGACCGCTGGCATGGACTCGTCCGCTAGCTCTGGCCGCGCTGGCCGCTTTCGCCGCGGGCTGCTCCGGAGCCACGCTCCGGGAGGCCAAGAAGGCCGTGGTTCTGGTGGATTTCGCCGAGGGCCGGGTGGTCCAGACGGCCATCACGGACCGCCTGACGGGCTCCAAGGAGTTCCTGTTCTTCTCCATGCCAAGGAAGTCCCTGTTTTTGGAGGGCTATATCCAGGGGATCGTCACCGACTACGACGACAACCCCATCCAGGGGGTGGTGGTGCGGGCCATCGCCCAGGGCGAGCAGAAGTTCGTCAGCAAGGCCGAGGCGGCCTTCCAGACCAGCTCCTTCGACGCGGGCGTGAGCGATTCCAACGGCGTCTACCGCATCCGCTTCAGCCTGCCTATCCTCAAGGGCAAGGTGGACATCCGCGGCAAGCTGTCCTACAATCCGGGGTGGGAGCAGGAACTCCAGAACCTGGGCAAGGCCTACCAGCCCCAGATGGAGGAGTCTCCGTTCTGGATGTATTTCGACATGCGGGACGCCACCCTCGTCTTCGCGGAGGGCGTCCGCAAGATCATCGTGAAGTCCGTTTCGGACAAAGGCGGAGCTCCCGGCCGGGCGCTGCCCGGGACCGCCGCCCCCGCTTCGGAGAGGCCGGCGGGAGCGAAGCCCGGGGAGGACGATCTGTTCAAGGGGTTCGGCTTCGGGGAGTAGCGTGGAGGATCTATGACCGTTTTCAGGCAAGGGATGTTGTTGGTCGCGGCCGCGTTGCTGGCCGGCTGCATGGAGGGCCTGCGGAGCGATTCCGGGGGGAAGGACATCTCCGAAGAGGTGGCGCAATCGGTGCGCCGAGCCTCCGAAAGCCACACCCTTTCCCGGCTGGCGGCGCTGGAGCGGAGCATCAACGACTACATCCAGGCCAAGGGGAACATCCCGCCCAAGCTGAACGTGCTGGTCCCCGACTACATCGCGGAGATCCCGGAGGCCGAGCTCGGCCTGGCGCGGGAACACACCGACAAGAACGTGATCTCCTACTATCCCGCGGGCATCATCTCCGACGGCCAGATCAACGGCGCCCTCATCAAGGACACAGGCGGCTGGGGCTACGTCTTCAACGACCGCCAGGTGATCGTGTTCGTGGACTGCGTCCATAAGCGCATGGACGGCAGTCCCTGGTATCAGGCCCGAGGGGTGTTCTGATGGTCCGCAAGAACCTGTTGGTCCTGTTCGGCGGCCGCTCCGCGGAGCGCGACGTCTCCTGCGTGTCCGCGGCCGCCATCCTGCGCAACCTCGGCCCGGCCTGGCGTCCGGTCCTCGTCCGGATCGATCCCCTGGGCCGCTGGCGCTACCAGAGCGCCCCGAAGGCGTTCGCCCGCCATCCCAAGCCGTTCCGCTTCCCTTTCGCGCGCACGCCCGCCTATCTCGACCCCGGCGCTCCCACGAAGCTGGTGGTCCGCGGACGGGCCGAGCGCCGCATCCGGGTGGACGCCGTGTTCCCCATCATCCACGGTCCCCTGGGCGAGGACGGGACCCTGCAGGGGCTCCTGGAATCCTACGGGCTCCCTTACGTAGGCTGCGACGTGCTGGGTTCCGCGGTCGGGATGGACAAGGAAGTGTCCAAGCGGCTCGCGCTGCACGCCGGCCTGCCGGTCCTGCCCTACGCGGTGCTGCGCTCGCCCAAGGACAGCCTGGCCGCGGCCTGGCGCCTGCGCTTCCCGGTGTTCGTGAAGCCCTCCCGCATGGGCTCCTCCGTGGGCGTCTACAAGGTGGACCGTCCCGGCGCTCTCGCCGCGGCGGTACGCCGCGCCTTCCGCTTCGACACGATGGTCCTGGTGGAGCAGGGAGTGCCGGCGCGCGAGATCGAATGCGCGGTGCTGGGCGGGACCGCCGACGCCCAGGGTTCCGTGGTGGGGGAGATCCGCCCCAACGCCGAATTCTACTCCTACGAGGCCAAGTACATCGACCCGGACGGCGCCAAGCTCATCGTCCCGGCGGAACTGCCGGCCAAGACCATCCGCAAAGTGCAGGAACTGGCGGTCCAGGCCTTCCAGACGCTGGGCGGCCACGGCATGGCGCGGGTGGACTTCCTGATGGACCAGCGGGACGGCCGCCTCTGGTTCAACGAGGTGAACACGCTCCCGGGATTTACGGCCATCAGCATGTACCCCAAGCTCTGGGCCGCGGCGGGGGTCCCCTTCCCCAAGCTCATCGACCGCCTCATCAGCCTGGCTGTAGCGCGCCATAAAGAGCGCGCGCGCCTGCGCATAACCCGCGACTAATCCACGAAAGGAAGGCGTTCCTATCGGCGGACCTGACCCCGGGTCGTCCGGAC
>MGTY01000042.1:0-25315 GCA_001799695.1 Elusimicrobia bacterium GWA2_69_24 | reverse complement strand
CGACTGGAGAGCCGGATGCGGGAAAACTGCCTGTCCGGTTCGGAGGGAGGGGGGCCGGACCGACCTGTCCGGCCTCCCTACCCCTATCAGGCACCAGGACAGGATTCTTGAATCCGTTGCACACGCCGGCTGCCGGCTTTCGCGGGTATGACGGCTAGCCCGAACCTTCTGGGCGACTGTGCCCGGGCACAGTCCAGGGGGGCCCGCCGCTAGATGAAATGGACGAGCCAGCAACCCCCAGTGCAGTGAGTCATAAGTCCAATCACATTCGTCACCCCGGCGAAAGCCGGGGTCCATTCAATATAGATCAGTATGACGGAAAACGAACGGTCTGGATTCCGGCTTTCGCCGGAATGACGGAGCACGAACGACCGGAATGACGGAGCACGAACGACCGGAATGACGGAGCACGAACGACCGGAATGACGGAGCACGGGGCGGAGGTCAGGGCTTGAGGCTGTAGTGGCGGCGGAAGTCGTCGGCGGTCACTTCCTGCTTTCCGGAGACTGCCAGGCGCAGGAGGTGCTTCAGGAAGGCGACGGCCAGGTGGGCGTAGGCGTAGCCCTCGCGCAGGCGGGGGTGGCGGCGCAGGAACTTCGCCAGCGGGCGGGAGGGCCCGGGGACCGGGGGGCGGACCGGGATGGGACGTCCGTCCAGGGTCTGGCGGTGGGTTAGGCAGGGCTCCTGGTTCCCGAGCTTGGCGCAGGCCGCGTCCACGGCCTCCTTGGCCATGAGGCGGAAGTCCGACATCTTGCCCCCGGCCACGGTGAGGAATCCCGCGACTCCCGCGGCGGCATGGTCGCAGATCTCGAACTCCCGGGACAGGAGCTTCTCGCCGCCGCCCTGGTCCAGGAGCGGCCGCGCCCCGGCCATGCTCCGGTGGCCTTCCAGGGAGACGTTCGGCAGCCAGCGGCGGACCGAGTCCAGGAGATACCTGACCTCCGCATCGTCCGGAGCGGTGGTATCCGGCCCTCCGGCCTGCTTGACGTCGGTGGGGCCGATGAGGGTCCCGCCCCTTCCGGCGAGAGGAGAAACGCTCGCGCCTTCAGGGACGGCGGCCCCTGGGCCGCCGTTCTCGAAAGGGATGACGAAGACGATGCGCTCCCGGTCGGCCGCTTCCAGGATGAGCGCGGTCTCGACCAGGCGCCGGTCGTAGACCAGATGCGTCCCCCGGCGCAGGATGAGGGGGACTTCCACGGAGCCCATGCGGGAGACCTCGGCGGCCCAGGGGCCCGCCGCGTTGATGACGACCCCGGCCCGGGCCTCGGACAGCTTCCCGTCCTGGGCGGAGCAGCGGACCCCCCGGACGGCGCCGTCTTCCACGATGAGCCCGGTCACCCGGGTGTGCGTGCGCACCACCGCGCCGCAGGCGCGGGCCGCTTCCAGGTTCCGCTCCACCAGGGCCACCGGGTCGACCCACCATTCATCGAAGCTCACCGCGCCCAGGAGCCCGTCCGGCCGGAGGGCGGGCACGAGGCGCAGGGTCTCCGCCGCGCCCAAGCGCAGGTGGGGCAGGCCGCCCTTCATGGCCTGGAAGTCGTCGTAGACCTCCAGCAGGGTCTCGACCGTCTCCGGTCCGTGCCCGTGCTCCCGGTAGAGGGGCCAGAGGATGGGGAGGCGGCGCAGGAGGGGTCCCGCGATCGCCGCGATGTGGCCGGCGTCCCAGGCCGTCGCGTGCGTGGTCAGGCGGTCGTAGAGCAGATAGCGCAGGCCGCCGTGGATGAGGTGGGTGGAGGCCGCGGTGGTGGCGTTGCCGGGGCTGGCCCGTTCCACCAAAAGGGCCTTGAGGCCGCGCAGGGCGCAGTCGCGCAATATCCCCGCCCCGGTGATGCCTCCCCCGACGACGATCACGTCGTAGTCCACGGGCCCAGTCTATCAAATAATGTAAGATAGACCGCGATGTCGCGCAGGAAATTCTACGTTCTGGCGGGACTCGCGGCGCTCTGGATCATCGGCGGCGGCTGGGCCCTGCGCGCGTTCCTGGCCGGCCTGCCCTCCTTCCAATCCTTCGAGGAATATCAGCCGTCACTCACCACCAAGGTCTTCGACCGGCACGGGGACCTGATCGCCGAGCTCTCCATCGAGAAGCGGGCGCTCCTGACCCTGGCCGAGATCCCCGTGGACCTGCAGAACGCGGTCCTGGGCATCGAGGATTCCCGCTTCTTCCAGCATTGGGGGGTCTCGCCCCGGGGCATGCTCCGCGCCGCGGCCATCAACTTCCTGGCCCGCCGGGTGGTGCAGGGAGGCTCGACACTCACCCAGCAGCTGGCCAAGCTCATCTTCCTGAGCCCCGAGCGCACGATCACGCGCAAGATCAAGGAGATGCTGCTGGCGATGCAGCTGGAGCGCAACCTGAGCAAGGAGGAGATCCTCCAATTCTACCTCAACCAGGTCTACTTCGGCCACGGGGCCTACGGGGTCATGGCCGCCGCGAGCATCTACTTCAACAAGGAGGTCAAGGACCTCACGCTCGGAGAGTGCGCGCTCCTGGCGGGGCTCGTGAAATACCCCGGCGGCTATTCCCCCTTCCGCTTCCCGGACCGGGCCAAGAAGCGCCGGAGCCTCGTGCTGCAGCGCATGCTCGAGGAGAAGTACATCACGGCCGAGGAGCTGAAGAAGGCCAACGACGAGACCATCCCGGGCGAGCGGCCCACCATGGCGGGGATGCAGGCCCCCTACTTCGTGGACTTTGTCCGCCGGAAGCTTGAGCCCAAGTACGGCTACAACATGCTCTGGCGCGGGGGGCTCAAGATCCACACCTCCCTGGAGCTCCGCCTGCAGAAGATCGCCGAGGAGGAGATGGATAAGGCCCTCACCGCCTTCGACGAGAAGGCCAAGGTCGAATGGGCGCGCCAGCTCAAGGAGGAGGAGGACGCCGGGATCGAGCCCCCGACCATCTCCACCAATCCGCCCGCCAAGGTCCAGGGGACCTTCGTGCTCATGGACGTGAAGTCCGGGGGCATCCTGGCCATGATCGGGGGGCGCTCCGGCGGCGGTCCCACCGACTTCAACCGGGCCGTGCAGGCGCGCCGGCAGCCCGGCTCCACGTTCAAGCCGTTCGTCTGGGCGGCCGCCCTGAACGCGGGCATGACCGGGATGACCCTGGTCGAGGACTCGCCCCTGGCCTACTACTACGACGGCCGGGACTGGCGCCTGCTGGAAGGGGCGACCGACCAGTATGCCATCGACCTGGCGACCTCGGTCTTCGCGGGGTCGCCGGACTTCAAGGTCTGGGTGCCCAGCAATTTCGACGATAAGTTCCTGGGGGTCATGACCCTGCGGCACGCCCTCGCTCTTTCGCGCAACATGGCTTCGGTGCGCCTCATCCAGCAGGTCGGGCCGCCGCAGGTGGTGGAAATCGCTCATCGCTGCGGGATTCTCTCCCGCCTGGCCCCGGTCTTAGCCCTGGGCCTGGGCTCCTCGGTGGTGAGCGCGCTGGAGCTGGGGAACGCGTTCTCGACCTTCGCCAACGGCGGCATCCACGTCAAGCCGTTCTCCGTGGCCCGGGTCGAAGGGCCGCGGGGCAATATCCTGGAGCGTCATGTCCCGGTCGAGGCGGAAGCCGTCTCGCCCCAGTTGGCTTACTTGACCACACATCTGATGAAGGCGGTGGTGGAGGGGGGCACGGGCAGCCGGGCGCGGGTGCTCAAGCGCCCCCTCGCCGGGAAGACCGGGACCACCAACGAGAGCCGCGACCTGTGGTTCGTGGGTTTCACTCCCGACCTTCTGGCCATCGCCTGGATGGGCTACGACGACGACACTACGCTCGGCAAGAAGGCGGTCACGGGCGGCACGGTCGTGGTGCCGTGGTGGTCGGACATCATGAAGAAGGTGCTCGAGGACTATCCCGTCCGCGACTTCCCGGTCCCGGAGGGCATCGCTTTCCTGAAGATGGACTCCCAGACCGGCCTCCTGGCCGTCCCCACCTGCCCCCGGCAGGTCCTGCAGGCCTTCATCAAGGGGACCGAGCCGACCCAGTTCTGCCCCTTCGACCACTCCCAGCCGCTGGCCCTGCGCGCGGATTTCTCGGTCTCGGGGGACATGCGGGCCGCCTTCATGGAGCAGGGGTCCACCAACGCCGTGCCCGGCGGCGAGCCGCCGGACCTGCCTTCCGACGACCAGCTGGAGAACCCGGACGAGGAAACGGCGGAGCCCCCGGAGCCGGATTTCTGATGGCGGAGCTCATCCTCCTGAAGCGGCCGTCGGCCGAGCAGATCCGGCAGATCACCGCGCTGTATCGCGGGGAGGGCTGGTGGGACGGGGAGGGCGAGGAGCCCGAGGTCGTGGCCCGGATGGTCGCGGGGAGCCTCGTTTTCGTGGCGGCGTTGGAGGACGGGCGGATCGTGGGGATGGGACGGGCGATCGGCGACGGGTTGAGCGACGCCTACATCCAGGACGTGGCGGTGGAGAAGGGGTCGCGCGGCAAGGGCCTGGGCAGCCGCATCGTCCGGGAACTGGCGGAAAGACTGGAAGCGGAGGGACTGACATGGATCGGTCTTATAGCGGAGGGGGGGTCGGAACCCTTTTACAAGAGCCTGGGATTCGGGAAGATGGAGGGTGCGGTCCCCATGGTACGCAAACGGCCCTGGAAATGAAGTCCATCGGGCCGGCGGACTACGCCCGGTTGGAGCGGTTCTTCGCGGATCAGCGCTACCCCCTTTCGCCGTATACGCTGGCTTCCATCCTGGTCTGGTCGAACAAGCTGTACCGGCCCTTCGCCGCGGAGGCGGACCGGGACCTGGTGGTCGGCTACGAGCTGACCGTCCATCCCGAGGACCGGCATCTCCTCATGCCCGTGGGGCCGGGCCCGGAGCGGACCCCCGCCGAGCTGGCCGCGCTCGCGGTGAGCCTGGGTTTCGACGCCTACGCCCTGGTCCCGGAGGACTATCTGGAGCGCCAGGGGCGCGACCGCGTCGCGGAGAATTTCGACGTCCGGGAACTCGCGGGCTACGCCGACTACGTCTACCGGACCGCCGACCTCGCCGGGCTGGAGGGGCGTCCCTACGCCAAGAAGCGCAACCTCGTGCGGCAGTTCCAGCGCGATTTCGTCGACCAGGGCCGGGTGCGGGTCGAGGCGATGACCGGGGCGCAGGAGCCGGAGTGCGCCGCCTTTCTGGAGGCGTGGTGCCAGGAGCGCGGCTGCGACAAGGATCCGGACGCGGACCTGGCCTGCGAGAAGGAGGCCAACTTGACCGCCCTGCGCCACCTGGAGACGCTCCGCTTCCGGGGGCTCCTGCTGCGCATCGACGGCCGGGTCAGCGCCTTCGGGATGGCTTCGCGTCTTACCAAGGACATGGGCGTCCTCCATTTCGAGAAGGCTTTCGCGAGCGCGAAGGGCCTCTACCAGTATTTCGACCAGCTCTGCGCCCAGCGGCTCTTCCCGGGGCTGGAGTACGTCAACAAGGAGAACGACCAGGGGGACGCCGGTCTGGCCAAGGCCAAGGAATCCTATCGTCCCTCGGCGAAGGTCCGCTCCTACCGCCTGACTCTCCGCCCGGCGGCTGGACGATGAAGCCGGGCTTCTGGCTGGAGGAGTTCCCGGTCGCGGTGACCGTCTGCGACCGGAAGGGGAAGGTCTTGGAGATGAACCGCCGTTCGGTCGAGACCTTCGCCAAGAGCGGGGGACTGCGCCTCTTGGGGACGGACCTCCGCGCCTGCCATCCCGAGCCGGCCCGGACCAGGCTGCGGCGCCTGTTGCGCTCCGGCAAGACCAACGTCTATACGATCTCCAAGCGCGGCAGGAAGAAGCTCATCTTCCAGGGGCCTTGGTACCGCAACGGCCGCCGCGGCGGGCTGGTCGAGCTCTCCATCGAGCTGCCCTCCCGCATCCCGCACTTCGTCCGTAAGGGCTTGTGACTCAATAATATGGACATTTCGCCGGAGGCGATTTTGGAGCGAGCCGCAGCGATGCGAGGCGCGCAGGCCCGAAGGCCTGTAAGCCGAGCAGCGCAAAGGCGCAGCCCCTGCGGCGATAGCGCCGCAGGGACCTGCGGCAGGGAGTAACTCCTTTCCGCAGGCCCAAAAGCGCCCCGGCCCTTCGGGGAGGCCCCTGCCGCTATCGACCGGCAGGGACCGTGCAAGAGGATGTTCTCCTTACGCACGGCCCGCTATTGGCCGATTTCGTCGTTGCTCGTCGCTTACATAGCTCACGCTATGCGCGCGAAGAGCTTCCCCGCTCGTAGTGTAGTGAGTTATGATCCCAATTACATTCGTCACCCCGGCGAAAGCCGGGGTCCAGCGGCCTGCCGTCACCCCGGCAAAGGCCGGGGTCCAGTGGTCTGTCGTCTGGATACCGGCTGGCGCCGGTATGACGGCTAGCCCGAACCTTCTGAGCGACTGTGCCCGGGCACAGTCCGCGGGGGCCCGTCGCTAGATGAAATGGACGAGTCAGCAACCCCCAGTGTAGTGAGTTATAGGTCCGATTACATCCGTCACCCCGGCGAAAGCCGGGGTCCAGTGGTTTGTCGTCTGGATACCGGCTGGCGCCGGCATGACGGCGTTGACAGCCGGTATGACGGTTTTTCAAAGGTAAAGAAGCGTTGGGCACACTACACTAGGCCGCGGCCAGGAGCGCGGCGGGGACGAGGCCGGAGGCCCGGCGGAGCCCGCTCATGGAGCGGACTCCATCCCCGGCTCCAGGACCCGGTTCCCCTCGCCGAGACGGACGATCCGGGTCTTGCGGTCTCTCCAGGGTCGCTCCTCCAGCGGGCGCAGGTCGAAAGCCAGGATGTCCACCTTCTCCCCCACGCGGAAGAGACGGGTCAGCGCGCTGTTGGTCTTGACCTCGCCGCTGTTGGCCCGCCGGGACCGGGCCACGCTCCCTTCCCAGGTCCTGCCGGTCTTCTTGCTGACGACCAGGACGCGCTCCCCGACGCGGAACCCGGCCTTGCGCATGAGCACGGGGTCCACGGACAGGCATTCCAGATAGTGCAGGGGATCTGCGGCCGTGACCGCGGCGCCGAGCAGTTTCCCGCGGAAGACCGGACCACCCATCTCAACCTCGGTAGACTCTGGGGAGGCGCGCGTCGGCGGCGGTGCGGCGCACGGGCAGGGAGACGGGGTCCCCGACGCGGGCGCGGGGTACGCCGCTCACGTCCACGAGGATATGCGCGATGCCGGAGCGTCCGACGAAAGGGACGCGCCGGCCCCGGAGCCAGCCGTAGTAGTGGAAGCCGAGACCCAGTCCGATCAGGCGCTGCGCGGGTTCCATGGTCAGGCCGTCGGAGTAGCCGATGGCGAGGGAGGCGACGCGCATGCGGCGGGGCGCCAGGTATTCGCTCCCGTAGCCGATGGCGCGTCCCTTGCCGACCTCCCGGAGAGAGACGATGCGCGCGAAGAGCTTCCAGGGGTTCTTGAGGGGCGCGGGCTTGGAGGTCGGGTTGATCCCGTAGACCAGGTTCCCGATGCGCACCATGTCCATCTGCCAATGCGGGAAATCCATCAGGATGGAGGTGTTGGCGCAGTGGCGGGTCAGGCCCGGCAGGAGCCCGCGGGCCTCGGCGGCGCAGAGGTCGAAGCGGCGGAGTTTCTCCTCGGCCTCCACGGCGTTCTGACCGGGCACGTAGTCGAGGTGGGCCGCGATGCCCGCGGGGCGCAGGCGGCGCAGACGGCGCAGGCGGCGCAAGAAGCCGGGGACCTCCTTCGGCGGCATCCCCCAGCGTCCGAGCCCGAAATCCAGGTCCAGATGCACGGGGATCACCCGGCGGGCGGCCGCCGCGGCCCGGTCCAGGGCCCGCGCCAGTTCCCAGGAATCCACCGCGGGCTCCACCCGCGCCGCGGCCACGCCCGCGGCCTGCTGGGGCAGGGGAGGGCAGAGGACCACGATCCGGGAGCGGATGCCGCCCTGCCGCAGGCGGACGGCCTCCTCGAGGTTGAGAACCCCCAGGCAGTCGGCGCCCTCAGCCAGGGCCAGGCGGGAGACCCGCTCGGCGCCGTGGCCGTACGCGTCGGCCTTGACCACCACCATGAGCTGCACTCCCGGGGAGAGCCGCCGGCGGATCCAGCGCAGGTTGGAGGCGATGGCGCGCAGGTCGATGTCGACCCATTTCAGATGGAATGGGGGGGCCATGGGCGGTATATTACAAATTTGGTAGACTTCCCGACGAGGAACAGCCCTGAGTGAAACCCTCTACCCGAAAGAAAAGCACCCGCCTGCGGCTTCTCCGGCTCGGGACGCGCGGCTCCCCTCTGGCGCGCACCCAGTCGGAGTGGGTCGCCCGCCGCTTGGGAGAACTGCAGCCGGGTCTCCGGGTGGAGCTGGTCATCATACGGACCAGCGGCGACCGCTTCAGCACCCAGATAAATTCCGGCCTCAAGCCGCCAGACCCGTATGGAGGAGACGCCGCCCTCTCCGCGAAAGGTGAAACGGCGCGCTCCGAGGACGGCGGCCCCTTGGCCGCCGCCAACGTCAAGGCGATGTTCGTCAAGGAGATCGAGTCGGCCCTGCTCAAGGGGAAAGTGGACCTGGCCGTGCACTCCTCCAAGGACCTGCCCGCCGACCTGGCCCCGGGCCTGTGCATCGCCGCGTATCCGGAGAGGGAGCTCCCCTTCGACGTGTTCCTGGGCCAGGAGGGGGCGGTCCGCTGGACCGGGCTCCGCCGCGGGGCCGTGATCGGGACCGCCTCGCTGCGGCGCGGCCTCCAGCTGGCCCAGTTCCGCCCCGACCTGCGCTTCGTCCCGATCAGGGGGAACGTGCACACCCGGGTGCGCAAGATGCGCGCGGGGGAGGCCGACGGCGTCATCCTGGCCGCGGCCGGCCTGCGCCGGCTCGGCCTGGAGGACTTGATCCAGGAAGTCCTTTCTCCCGAGGTCGTGGTCCCCGCTCCCGGGCAGGGCGCCCTGGCCGTCGAGGCCGCTTCGGAACGCACGGACATTCTGGCGTTCTTGTCCCGGCTGGACCATGGTCCGACCCGCATCGCCGTCGAGACCGAGCGGGCGCTCATGCACAAGGTCGGCGGGGGCTGTGCGACGCCCCTGGGCGCCTTCGCCGCGCTGGATGGGGACCGCCTCTTTCTGCGGGTCTTCGGCTCCGATCCCAAAGGGCTGCGGCCCCTGCGCCTGTCCGGCCGCTCGGGGCTCTCCGCCGCGGAGCGGGACTTCATGGTGGACGATCTGGCGGGACGGCTCCTCAAGGGCATAAAGGTTTGAAGGAAATCCCCCTCAGCGGGCTCCCGAATTCCGGAGCCTGGGCGCATCTCGCCCTGGTCCTCCTGGGCGAGGTCCCGGGCGGTGCCGTCCGCAAAGTCCTCGGCCCCGCGCTCAAGCCCCCGCTGGTCTTGGTCCGCGGGAGCGAGGAGGAGTTGGAGGACGTCGCGGACGCGCTCCAGGCGCTGGTCCCGCTCGCTGATCCCGCCCTGCGTCCCGCGCTCGAAGCCCCGGCCTTCTTCGGAGAGGACCCCAAGGAACGGCTCGCTTCCCTAGAGCGTCTGCACCGCGGCGCGCGCGTAGTGCTGGCCACGCCGCTCGCCCTGGCCGCGTCCGTCTCGGACGCCGAGGAATACGCCGGCCGCCGGCTCCGGCTCGTCTCTGGGGCGGGTCTGCCCCGGCGCACCCTCCTGGAGCGTCTGGAAGCCCTCGGCTACCAGCGCGCCGATTTCGTGGAAAGTCCCGGGGAGTACGCGGCGCGCGGCGCGGTCGTGGATTTCTTCCCTTATGAGCCACTGGAAGCCGTCCGCGTGCTTTACGACGGGGACATCGTGGCCTCGCTCCGGGTCTTCGACCCCCAGACCCAGGAGACCCGTCCCGAGCTCCTCCAGGAGGCGGTCGTCACTCCCGCCAGCGAGGGTCTGTCCAAGCTGAGCTTGGGCGAACTCCTGGCCCGCGGCGGCACTTGGGTCGCGGAGGAAGGCATCGCCCTGCCGCCCCTGGCCGGGCCGCCGCTGAGGGTCGGACCCTCGTCCGTTTCCGGCGGCCTCTCCCATGGCGCGGCGGCGACGGGCCGCGACGGGGGAATGCCGGCTCTCGCCGAACGGTGCCGGCGGTGGCGGGAGGACGGGCAGAAGGTGCTCCTCTTCTCCATGAACCGGGGCGAGGACGAGCGCATCCAGGACATGTTCGAGGGCCTGCTCCCGGACGGGACCATCCAGCATCTCATCGGCCCCCTGCGGCACGGCTTCGCGGTCCGGGAGGCGGGCCTCGTCTGCCTCTCCACCGCCGAGATATTCGGGCGGTCGTACCGGCCCAGCCGCCTCTTGCGACCGGCCGTCGCCGGGAAGGTCCGGGTGCGCTGGCGGGACCTGAAGAAGGGAGATTTCGTGGTGCACGAGGCCTACGGGGTGGCCCGCTACCTCGGGCTCGAGGCGGTGACCACCTCGGGCCGCCCGGCGGGGGTCTCCCTCACCGCGGACCCGGAGAACCGGGCGGTCATGGACTGCCTGCGGCTCGAGTTCCGCGCCGGGGACATCCTGTTCGTCCCGATGGCGGAGTTCGGGAGCGTCCAGAAGTACATCGGTTCGGAGGGGCACCGCCCGCGCGTCTCCTCGCTCGACACCCGGACCTGGGACGACGTGAAGGAGCGCGTGCAGGAGGGCGTGCGCGAGATGGCGGCCGAACTCCTCAAGCTCCACGCTGCCCGCAAGGCCATCCCCGGCCACGCCTTCCAGCCCGACACGCGCATGGAGCGCGAGTTCGCGGAGTCCTTCCCCTTCGAGGAGACCCCGGACCAGACCCGGACCATCGCCGAGACCCTCGCCGACATGACGGCCCCGACCCCGATGGACCGCATCGTGGTGGGGGACGTGGGCTTCGGGAAGACCGAGGTCGCCATGCGCGCGGCCCTCAAGTGCGTGTGCGGGCTGAAGCAGGCGGCGGTCCTGGTGCCCACGACCATCCTCGCCGACCAGCACACGCGGACCTTCCGCGCCCGCTTCGCGGAGTACCCCGTCCGCATCGAGATGCTCTCGCGTTTCCAGTCGCGGGCGGAGCAGAGCCGCATCCTAAAGGAACTCGCCGCGGGCAAGATCGACATCGTCATCGGTACGCACCGGATCATGGGCAAGGACGTCCGCTTCAAGGACCTGGGCCTGCTCGTGGTGGACGAGGAGCACCGCTTCGGGGTCCGCCATAAGGAGACGCTCAAGGCGCTCCGGGCCCAGGTGGACTGCCTGACCCTTTCCGCGACGCCGATCCCGCGGACCCTGCACCAGGGGCTCGCGGGCCTGCGGGCCATCTCGCTCATCCAGAGCGCTCCCTCGGGCCGCCAGCCGACTTTGACCGAGGTCCGCCCTTTCGACGAAAAGCACGTGCAGGCCGCGGTGGAGGCCGAGCTGGCGCGGGGCGGGCAGGTGTTCTACGTCCATAACCGGGTGCGCTCCCTGCCCGAGGCCGCCGCGCGCCTGCAGGCCCTGCTGCCCGGGGCGCGGATCGCGGTGGCCCACGGCCAGATGAACGCGGAGGACCTGGAAAAGGCGATGTGGGACTTCTTCGAGCGCAAGTACGACGTGCTGGCCGCCTCTACCATCATCGAGTCCGGCCTGGACATCCCCTCGGTGAACACCCTGCTCATCGAGAACGCGCACGAGTTCGGGCTCTCCCAGCTCTATCAGCTCCGCGGCCGGATCGGGCGCGAGCGGCAGAAGGCCTTCTGCTACCTGTATTATCCGGCCGACCTGGAGGAGTTCCGCTCCCTGAACGAGGACGCGCGCAAGCGCCTGGAGGCCCTGCGCGAGTTCGGCGAACTGGGGGCCGGGCTCTCCTTGGCCATGCGCGACCTGGAGATCCGCGGCGCGGGGGACCTGCTGGGCGCCAAGCAGCACGGCTTCCTCAACGCGGTGGGCGTCGAGTTCTACTCCCAGCTGCTGGAGGCGGAAGTGGCCCGCCTCTCGGGCCGGGCCAAGGCGTCCGAGCGTCCATCGGCCCATCTCGACCTGGAGATACCCGCCTATCTCCCGGAGTCCTTCCTGCCCGGGGATTTCGAGCGGCTCCGTTTCTACAAGCGCATGCTCGCCGGGGAGGCGGCCGAGGGCCTGCGCCGCCAGTTGGAGGACCTTTCGGGGCCGCTTCCGGAGCCGGTGGAGAACCTGTTCCGCGTGCTGGAGATCCGCTCCCGGGCCACGGCCTTGGGCGTGAGTTCCGTGGTCCGGCGCGGCGACAGCGTGGAGATCCACTTCCACCCGGACGCCGCATCTCCCGCGCAGGCGGTGGAGCGCTGGATGCGGACCTACGGCAGCCGGATGGAGTTCATCCGCTCCGCGGAGGGGGACGGGCTCAAGGTCCGGGTGCCGCAGCGGGACGCGCTGGCCTGGGTCTGCGAGTTCTTGGGGAGCGTGGGCGATAATGTACAATAGGCGCATGATGAACCGGGGCCTTTTTTTAGCGCTTCTGGCCGTCCTCGCGGGGCTGGGCATGTCCTGCCGGCGCGGCGCAGAGGACATCGTCGCCCGCGTGGGCAACGTGACCATCACGCAGGTCGAGTTCCGGGAGAAGTTGGCCGAGGTCTCCCCGGACTACCAGAGCTACGTGCTTACCCCCTACGGCCGGCGCCAGTTCCTCCAGGTGCTCATCCGCGAGAAGCTCATCCTCGAGGCCGCCCAGGCCGAGGGCGTCCCCTCCCTGCCCGAGTTCAAGGACCGCATGGACCGCCTGCGCAAGGAGGAGGAGGAGAAGCTGGCCGAGGCCCGCGACTACCTGCTCGCCCGGCTCTGGCTGGACCAGCTCCGGGACCGCGGCGTCATCAGCGTGACCGACGAAGAGATCAAGGATTATCACCGCAAGCACCCCATCGAGCTCTCCGCCAGCCACATCCTGCTGGCGACGTCGGAGGACGCCGAGGAGGTCCTGGGCAAGGTGCGCTCCGGCGGGTCCTTCGCGGCCCTGGCCAAGGCGCATTCGCTGGATGCGGACACCGCCCATCAGGGAGGCCGCATGCGCCCCGCCCTCTACGGAGAGGTCATCCCGGAGCTCGAGGTCCTCTTCTCGATGAAGCTGGGTGAGCTCGGGGGCCCGGTCAAGAGCACTTTCGGGTACCATGTCCTTTGGAAGGAGAAGGAGGCGCCCGTGCCGTTCGAGCCGGTCGCGGACCGGCTCCGGTTGGTCGTCGAGAAGGAGAAGCTGGACAAGCATTTGAAGTCCCTGCAGGCATCATTCCGAGTGGAGGTCCTCGATGCGCAGTTCAAATAGAATCCTCATCCCCGTCCTGGCGCTGGCCCTGATCGCGCCCTTCGTCCAGGCCGAAGTCCTGGAGGACGTGGTGGCCAAGGTCAACGGGACCTCGCTGCTTTTGTCCGAGTATCGCAAGAACCTGCGCTCGGTGATCGAGAACTACCAGCACAGCATGCCGGACCTGCTCCGCGACGAGGAAGCCTACAAGGAGATCCGCAAGAAGGTCCTGGATCAGATGATCGACGACGAGCTCATCACACAGGAAGCGGCGACGCTCCAGGTGAAGGTGCACGACCGCGAGCTCGAGAAAGGCGTCACCGAGGTGTCCGAGCGCAGCTTTCGGACCGACGAGTCGGGGCGCACCCGCAGCGACGCGGAGGTGGACAAGGCTCTGAGGGACGAGTTGAAGAAGGAAGGCATCACCTGGGACACGTTCCGGGAGCGGATCCGCCGCCAGCTCAAGATCCGTAAGGTCGTCGAGGTGAAGGTGGCCGCCCTGGTCAAGGACGTGGACGAGAAGGCCCAGCGCGCCGCCTTCGACAAGCTCAAGTTCGTCGTGCAGGGCGACACCAGCGTGGTCAAGGGCATGGAGCCGGAAGAGGGTCAGGCCTATCTGGCCTTCGGCATGCGCCTCAAGGACAACCATTCCGAGCGGGTCCACGTGTCCCACATCCTGGCCAAGGCCGCGGCGCCCACCATGGTGGGCAAGACCCAGGCCCTCGAGAAAGCCAAGGCCCTCAAGAAGCGCCTCGACGGCGGCGCGGACTTCTACGTGCTCGCCCAGAAAGATTCCGACGACCTGGAGAGCGCCCCCCGGGGCGGCGACCTGGGCTGGATACTGCGCGGTTGGATGCCCAAGGCGTTCGAGGAAGCGGCCTTCGCCCTTCCGGTGGGAGAGGTCAGCGTCCCCGTGGAGAGCGATTTCGGCTACCACCTGATCCGGGCCCAGGAGAAGAAGGCATCGGAATCCCTGATCTTCGAGAAGGTGCAGGCTCCGGTAAAGGAATTCATCTCCAGCATCCGCTACCAGAAGGAACTGCTCGCGTACGTCAAGCGCCTGCGGGACAAGGCGACGATCGAGCTCAAGCTGCCCGCGGAGTGAGCGGTCCCCTCCGCGAAAGGTCGAACGCCTCGCTCCGGGGACGGCGGCCCCTTGGCCGCCCCCGTCGTCCCTTACTGGCTTTGACGGCCGGGGACCCGGCCGGTGTCGGCCCCGAGTTGGTCGTCGCCGCCATGCGCCATCCGCTCCTGCGTCGCCGCGCGTCCCTTCTGGCCGTGGGCCCCCGCGAAGCCCTGATTCGCGCCGGCTGGACCCCGAAGCTGGGGCCATTCCTCGACCCGGGCATACCCGTTCCAGCCATGCGCCGTCCCGGCCCAAGTGTAGCGGGCGGGCGAGCATCTTTCGCCGCGGTGCGGCTGGCGGTCCGATTGGCCCAAGACCGGCGCGTGGACGCCGTGGTCACGGCGCCCGTCTCCAAGCAGTCCTGGGAGATGGCCAAGGTGGGCTTTCGCGACCACACCCAATACCTGAAGGCCGCGACCGGCTCCCGCGATGCAGGCATGATGCTCCTGGCCGGAGACTTGCGCGCCGTGCTCGTCACCCGCCACATCCCGCACTCCGAGGTCCCGGCCCGGCTGACGGCCGCCGCGCTGAGCGAGGCCGCGCGGCTCACCGTGGACGCCCTGCGCCGGAACCTTTCCATCCGCAGGCCGAGGCTGGGCCTCTGCGCCCTCAATCCCCACGCGGGGGACGACGGCCTGTTGGGGAAGGAAGAAAGCCGGATCCTGGTCCCGTGGGCGCGCCGGGAGCGCCGCGGCGGATTCTCCCTGGAGGGTCCCCTCCCGGCGGATGCGGCCTGGGCGGCCCACAAGGCCGGGCGCTTCGACGCCCTGCTCGCGGTCTACCACGACCAGGCCCTCATCCCGCTCAAGCTCAGCGGGGGCTACGGGGCGGTGAACTGGACCCTGGGCATCCCCATCATCCGGACTTCCCCCGGCCACGGCACCGCGTTCGACCTCGCCGGCAAAGGGAGGGCGGATCCCAGCGGGATGCTCGCCGCCGCGCTCTTCGCCGTCCGCATCGTATCCTCCTCCCCCCTTGCGGGGGAGGATTGAGGTGGGGGGAATGAAGCAGTTGTTGGCCTTGGTCCTGCTTCTGGGTTCCCAGGTCCGGGCCCAGGTGGCGCCGTCGTCCGCGCCGGTGGCGGTTCCCGCCGCCGAACTCTCCGCGACGGAGATCGTCGATCGCGCCAACAAGGTGCTGCGCGGGGACTCGAGCCATGCCCGCCTCTCCATGACCGTGGTCACCCCCGAATGGAGTCGCGAGCTCAAGATCGAGGCTTGGAATCAGGGGCGCAAGATGGCGGTGATCGTGATCCACGCCCCGCCCAAGGAGAAGGGCACCACCACCTTGCGCCGCGCCGGCGAGATGTGGATGTGGATGCCGCGGGTCGAGCGCCTGATGAAGGTGCCGCCCACCATGATGCACTCCTCCTGGCAGGGCTCGGACTTCACCTACGAGGACATCGTGAAGGCGGACTCCATCGTCAAGGACTACAGCCACCGGCTCCTGCAGAAGGCCCCGGGCCCGGACTACGTCGTGCACCGCTTCGAGGCCCTGCCCAAGCCCGACGCGCCCGTGGTGTGGGGGAAGGTGCTGTTCGAGGCCGGGGTCTATCCCGACGGCTGGGTGGTCCCGCTCAAGGAAGAGGACTACAGCGAGCGCGGCGAACTCATCCGGACCATCACCTTGTCGGAGATCAAGCTCATGGGCGGCCGGCGGGTCCCCACCCGCCTGACCTGCAGCCCCCAGCGCACCCCGGGCCGGCGCACGGTCCTGGAGTACCACCAGATCGACTTCGACGTGGACCTGCCGGACTCCTTCTTCAGCGTCAGCCGCCTGCGCAAGTAGAACGTCTGCCCGCGCAGCGCATCCGAGCCGAATATCCGGCGGGCGCGGGCAGCGTACATTTGCAGCTGTGCCCGGGCACAGCGCCTTCGGCCCGCACGTTCGTGCGCGCCGCCGAGCTGACAGCGCTGACAGTCGGCACCTGGATTCCCCGGACCGACCCGACTATCCTATTGATGCCCCCCGGCCAAGTGGTCGCAACCTGGGACCGACAGCGCCTGCCCGATAAGGGAGTCCGCCGTGGCTCGAATCGTCTACGAAGCTAAGAACGAAAGCCGCAAGGAAGTCTTCATCGGTACCGCCGACACCACTGACTTCAGTCTCGACCACATCAAGTCCAGCCATCAGGCCGTCCCGCCGCAGGTGATCGGGTGCTGGAGGTTCGACTCGGAGCAGATCGACTACAGAGTCATGGAGGAGGGGATGTCTGAACTCGATGTCCCTGGCTTCTTGGATAGCTACATGCATTCCAAGCTGGTGGCCGGCTGGACCCTTATCGTGGAGTAGCGCGGGCGGAGCTCGCATTCCGCATCATCGCGCATCCCGTCGCGCTTCCAGTTCCTGCCAGCGCGCATAGAGCGCCGCGACCTTGGCCTGGGCGGCCTCCAAGGCGTCCTGCCGGGCGTGCAGTTCGACCGCGTCCGTGGCCACGGCGGGGTCTTCGAGGGCGAGCCTGGCCTTCACGATCAGCTCCTCCGCCGCCTGGATCCGGGACTCCATGTTCTTGAGTTCCTTGAATTCCCTGGTGGACAGGATCTCCGCGGCCTCCTCGGCCGCCGCCTCGCGGGCGGGCGCCCGCTCGGCCCCTTCCCGCCAGGTCTCCCACTGCGAGAGCTCGGCGAAGAAGCGGGCCCCGCCCTTGCCGTCCAAAGAGAGTATCTCCCGGCTGACCCGGTCGAGCAGGTAGCGGTCGTGGGTGACGAGCACCAGGGCGCCCGGAAAATCCTGCATGCTGGCTTCGAGCACCTCCAGCGACCGGATGTCCAGGTCGTTGGTGGGTTCGTCGAGGAGCAGCAGGTCGGCGGGACGCAGCATGAGCCGGGCGATGAGCACGCGCGACTGCTCCCCGCCGGAGAGCATGCGCAAGGGTTTGTCGAGCTGTTCCTTGCGGAAGAGGAAGCGGTCGGCCCAGCCCGCCACATGGATGGGCTCGCCGCGATAGCGGACATGTTCGCCGTTGCCGCAAAGGGCCTGGCGCAGGGTGAGGCCCAGGTCGAGCTGCTCGCGGTGCTGGTCGAAGGTGACGACCTGGAGGCCTTCGGCCTGGGTGAGGGCGCCGGAGTCGGGCTGGAGCCGGCCCGCCAGCAGGCTCAGGAGCGTGCTCTTCCCGCTGCCGTTCTCGCCCAGCAGGCCGAGCTTGTCGCCCGGGCCGAGCATGAGGTCGAGGGGCCCGAAGAGCTTGCGGCCGCCCAAGGACTTCGCGACCTTCGCGGCCTGGACCAGCTTCCGGGACTGGCGGCGGCTTCCCGAGAAGTCGATGTCCACCGCGCGGTTCTGGGAGTTGCGGAAGTCCAGCTCCTTGAGCTCGCCTATCAGCTCGTCGGCCCGCTCGATGCGGGCCTGCTGCTTGGTGGAGCGCGCCTTGGGGCCGCGGCGCAGCCATTCGATCTCGCCGCACACGATGTTGCGCACCGAATCCGCGCGCGCCTCCTGGGCGCTCAGGAGCTCCTCGCGTTTCTCGAGGAAGTCCGTGTAATGCCCGGCGCTGCTGAAATGTCCTTCGGCGTACCGCTTATCGAGTTCGATGACGCGGTTGCAGACCCGCTCGAGGAATCGGCGGTCGTGCGTGACGGCGAGGAAGGAGAAGCGCAGGCCCGAGAGGAAGCGTTCCAGCCACAGGACTCCTTCGACGTCGAGGTGGTTGGTGGGCTCGTCCAGGAGCAGGAGGTCGGGCTCGCGGACGACCTGGGACAGGATGGCCAGGCGCTTGCGCCCGCCGCCCGAGAGCGAGGCCGCCTTCTGCGCGGGGTCGAGCCCCGCCGCCTCCAGGGCGGCGGCCGCGCGCAGGTCGATCTGGTACTCGTCGAGCTCCAGCTCCGCCAGGGCCCGGCCTAATTCCGTCCGGACGGTGGCGTCGGGGCGGTCCGAGAAGAGGTCCTGCTGGGCCAGATAACCCACGCGCAGGCCCCGGCGCGGGGCCAGGGTCCCGCTGTCCGGGGTTTCCAGGCCGGCGAGTATCTTGAGCAGGGTGGATTTTCCGGCGCCGTTGGGTCCGATCAGCCCGGTCTTCTCGCCTGCGAAGAGGCCGAAGGAGAGGGAGGTGAAGAGCGGGCGGTAGCCGTAGCTCTTGGACAGCCCCTGGCAGCTGAGGAGTATTCCCACGCGGCGTTAAGTATAGCCCATCAGGGCTCGGTAGACACGCGCGCGAAGGAGCCCTAGACTCCGGTCCCGGCGCCGACATGGCTGGCGCCAGGGCTTTGGTGGACTGTGCCCGGGCACAGTCCGGCGCCCGTGGGCTTGGTCTGTACTATGGACCCGTGGGTCGGTGTCGTCAAGATGCCTCGGGCCTCGCGCCCGCGGAGCATCACTTCTCCCAGGGGCGGGACACGGCTCCGAATTCGGGTTCCAGGAACACGAACTCGGGGGACTGGGCGACCGGCTTGAGGCCCCGTACCCCGAAGCGGTTGCGCAGGGTCTGCCGCACCCGGCGGACCGCGCCGGGCATGTTGAGAGCCACGACCAGGTCCGTGTTCGGGGACAGGCTGGAGAGCTCACCCGCGAAGGCGAACCCGCCGCGGATGGAGGAGCGCGGTATGCCCAGGACCCGGGCCTTGTAGTACGGGTCGGTATAAAGGGCGATGTTGGGGCTGGTCCACCATTCCCTGGGGCCGCTGGCTCCGTCGGAGACGGCGACGAGCCGTTCGGTCCGTACGCGGATGGCCGCCATGTCCTCGGGCGCAGCGAAATCCTCCCCCTGGATGATGGTCTCCAGACGCCGGCTCCCGTGGAGCGCGGCCGCCAGCGCGAACACCGTGAGGGCCAACGCCGCGGTCCTCCGGAGCTCCGGGCGCGGCAGCGGACGGGCTTCGGCGTAGAGTCCGCCGAGCAGGAGCAGGTAGGCGGGCCCCAGGAACCATTGGGCGTAATGGTGGACGTGGCTGTGAGCGCGCAAGCACGCGGTCCAGAGCAGGCTCCCGGCCAGGCAGGACCAGCCCGCGGCCGTGAGCGGATGGCGCCCGCCTTCTCGGCGCCGGAGGGAAACGGCCGCCAGGAGGACCAGGAGGACTGCGTTGAGAGCGGAGAAGTTCATGTCCAGATAGCCGAGTTGGGTCCCGAGCCAGGAGCCGAATGGGATCCCGGCGATCTTGGCCCCGGTCCAGTACACGAAGCGCTCGCGCATCGCGCTCAGCGGGAAGCCCAGGAGGCTGAGCAAAACGAACCCGCCCGCGGCCGAGACGGCCGCCAGGGCGGCCGCCCGGATCCAAAGCCCGTCCCAGCCTTCTCGGCGGCGCGAGTAGAAGGCATAGGCGAGCAGGCCCAGCCCGGGGAGGAAGGCGCACCAGTCGGTCTGGAAGAGCAAAAAGAAGCCGGCCAGGAAGACACCGCGCCACAGCGGCTCCCGGACCCTGTGCAGGGCGTAGACGCAGAGGAGGAGGCAGGCCTCGGCGAGGGTCTCGTATTTCCAGGCGTCCTGATAGTTGAAGTTGAGCGGGAGGACGATGTAGAGGAGGGTCCACAGCGCGGCCAGCGTCCCCTCCTCCGTCGCCCGCCGCAGGCACAGGAAGAGGAGCACGGTGATAAGGCCGGAGAGGATGAGGGCGAAGCTCCGGGGCACCCATTCGCGGCAGCCGGCCGCCCGCACGTAGGCGTTGAAGAGCAGCGGCGCCAGCACCGGATGGCGCGCGTAATGGGTGAAGCCGGAGGCCTGGCCGTCCGGGCCGTAGCTGAGGCGCTTGAGGCCGAGGAAGTCCGCGCGGCTCGGGAGAGCCTCGGACTGGCTGTGGATGGCGGAGAGGAGGAACTCGGCGCTGGCGTAGTGCCAATGGGCGCGGCCTTCGACGAAGGGTCGGTTCAGCCGGGGCAGCGAGATGAGCAGCTGGAGGGTCAGGACTCCGGCCAGCAGGAGTCCGTCCACCAGGCATTCACGGCGGCGCATGATATATCATAGCCGAATGTCGAGCGCGCTCATCCTGCTCGCGTGGCGCAACGTCTGGCGCAACCGGCGGCGCACCCTCATCACCCTCCTGTCCATCGCCGCGGGCCTGGCGGCGCTCCTCTTCGGGCAGAGCCTCGTCTATACCATCCAATACCAGCTCGTGGAGAAGGCCACCGGGGTCCACACCGGGCACATCCAGATCCTCGAGGCGAAGACGGCGGACTTCAAGTTCCCGGACCGCTACATCCCGGACCCGGGCGGCATCGAGAAGATCCTGGATGCGACCCCCGAGGTCGCGGTCTACGAGCGCCGGGTGGTGGTCACGGGCATGATCTCCTCCAAGAAGGAGGCCGCGGGGGTGCTCCTGTGCGGCGTGGACCCGGAGCGCGACCCGCGCGTCCTGCAGATGAGCCGCTACCTCAAGCGCGGCCGCCTGCTGGGCCCGGACGGAGAGGGGGTCTACCTCGGCGACAAGCTGGCCGCCAAGCTGGGGGTGAACCTCGGCGACGAGGTGGTCCTGATGGGCTCGGCCCGCGACGGCAGCATGGGCGCCGAGCTCCAGCGCGTCACGGGGATATTCTCCTCCGGCAGCCAGACCTTCGACGCCTCGATCATCTACGTCTCCATCAAGACCGCCTCCCGCCTGATGGCCCTGGGAGACGAGGTCAACGACTTCGTCATCCGGGTCCGGGACCCCATGCGCCTCGACGAGGCCCGCGACGAGCTCGCCCGGCGCCTGCGGGGCCGGCCGGTGCGGGTGGTGACCTGGGAGCAGGTGGACTTCGAGCTCGTGGGCATCCGGGATTATCAGAACGCGCTGCTCGACATCGTCCTGTGCGTGATCTTCCTCATCGTCTCCTTGGGCATCCTGAACACCCTGCTCATGTCTCTCTTCGAGCGCGTGCGCGAGTTCGGCGTGCTCATGGCCATCGGGGCCGGTCCCCGGTTCATCCGGAGGATGATACTCCTGGAGTCCGGTATCCTGGGCGCGCTCGGCGGGGCCCTGGGCCTGGCGGCGGGCTGCGCCATCATCCTCTATTACCGGAAAGCGGGCTTCGTCCTGCCGGTGGGGGAGTCCATCGGCTTCTTCATGCCCTTCGATTCCGTGCTCTTCCTGCGCTTCGATTGGGGCCGGCATGTCACGGCCGGGGCCGCGGTACTCCTGACCAGCGTGCTCTCCGGCCTGCCGCCGGCTTTCCGGGCTTCGCGCATGAAGCCCGCCGAATCCCTGAGGCACATCTGATGTCGGCCACCCTCGCCATCGCCTGGCGCAGCTTGTGGCGCAACAAGCGGCGAAGCCTGCTCACGATCTGCTCCATCGCGGTGGGGCTGGCCGCGGTGATGTTCGGGCAGAGCCTGCTGCGCTCCTTCCAGCGGCAGATGATCGAGAAGTCCACGGGGATACAGCTGGGGCACCTGCAGGTCCAAGCGCGCAGCGTCCAGGACCGCAAGGTCCCCGAGGTGCTGCTCGCGCATCCCGACGCCGCGCGCCGGGCCCTGGAGTCCGATCCGCGCGTGGCTTGCGCGGCGACGCGGCTCCTGTTCACGGGGCTGGTGTACTCGGCCACGGCGTCGCGGGGAGTGCTCATCCTGGGGGTCGAGCCGGAGGCCGAGAGGAGGATCTCGATACTGCCCGGCTACCTCAAGACGGGCCGCTATCTGGGAGGCTCGCCCCGGGACGCCATCATCGGGACCCGGCTGGCGCGCGACCTGGACCTGCGGCTGGGGGAGCGGCTCGTGGTCATGGCCCAGAAGCCCGACGGGGAGATGAACTCCGAGCTCTTCCGCGTGGCGGGGATCTACGAGACGGGGAGCACCTCCTACGACGGGCAGACCGTGTACGTTCCCATCGAGGCCGCCCGGCGCCTGCGCGACCGGCCGGGCATGGCCAGCCACGTGGTGCTGCGCCTCAAGGACATCCGCGACATCGACGCCTTCGCGCGGGAACGGGGCTCGGACCTTGGCGATCCCGAGGCCGTGCTCCTGACCTACCGCTCCGTGGGCTCCGAGATCACGGGCATCAAGAAGTTCCAGGACGCCCTGCTCATCGTTGTGCTGGTCATCATCTTCTCGATCGTGGGGCTGGGCATCCTCAACACGATCTCCATGTCCTTCTTCGAGCGCATCCGGGAGTTCGGCGTGGTGCGCGCTCTGGGGGCGCGGCCGGGGGTGGTGTTCCGGCTGCTCCTGGCCGAGGCGGCCCTCCTGGGCGCTTCCGGAGCGGCCGCGGGCTTCGCCGCGGGGATCGGGATCATCTCGCTGCTGGGTCACTACGGGCTGGAGCTCCCGCTGGGCCGCGCCATGTCCTATTTCATGCCTTTCGACAACATCATCTACATGCGGCCCATGTGGGCCATGCACCTGTGGTCCGCGCTGGGAGTCTTCGCCGTCTCCATATTGACCGCGGTCTGGCCCGCTCTGCGGGCCTCCCGCCTGGTGGTGTCAGAGGCCTTGAAGCACATATAAAAAAGAGGAAGACCATGGAGCCATTGATCCAGCTCAAGAACATCACCAAGGTCTACGAGATCGGCGGCCCCGCCATGGGCCGGCTCGGGCGCCTGCGCGGCGGAGCCCACCCCGGGCTCTCGGTGACCGCCCTCAAGCAGCTCTCCCTGGATTTCCACCGCGGCGAGTTCACGGCCATCGCGGGCCCCTCGGGTTCCGGCAAGTCCACCTTGCTCAACATCATCGGCACCATCGATTCCCCGACCCGCGGGGAGGTCCACTACGAGGGCCGGAAGGTGTCCTCCCTGCGGGAGGAGCTCCTGGCGGATTTCCGCCTGCGTTCCCTGGGCTTCGTGTTCCAGGCCTACAACCTGATCTCGGTGCTGACCGCGGTCGAGAACGTGGAGTACGTCCTGGCCCTCCAGGGCATAGGGCGGGAGGAACGCGCCCAGCGCGCGCGGGAGGCCCTGCGCCGCGTCGGTGTGGAGGCGCAGGCGGACCGGCGGCCCGACCTCCTTTCCGGGGGGCAGCAGCAGCGGGTGGCGGTGGCGCGGGCCATCGTCCACCGTCCCATGGTGGTGCTGGCCGACGAGCCCACGGCGAACCTCGACTCCAAGACCGCGGAAGCGCTCCTCGCCCTGATGCTCGACCTCAACGAGGAGCACGGGGTGACCTTCCTGTTCTCGAGCCACGACCCGCGGGTCCTGTCCCGCGCCAAGCGCGTCATCCAGATCCACGACGGCTGCGTGGAGGGGGAGGAGGACCGCGAATGAAGGCGAGCCGCGCCCTCCTCCTCGCCGTGCTGTGCGCCGCCCCGGCGCCGTCGGGAGCGGGCGTCACGGCTTCCGGACAGGTCAAGAACCTCTATCACACGTCGCGCTCGTCCTTGGACGGCGCTTACTACTGGAACGACCTGAGCCGGGCGCGCGTCGAGCTGGGCGCCGTCGCGCCGCTCACGCGGGAACGGGACGCGGAAGGGCTGGCGACGGCGTCGGTGGAGGCCCGTGCCGAATACGACCACGAATTCCGGGCCGGGACCTTCTTGCGGACCCGGGACTATCGGCTCTACGGATTCGGCGAACCGGACGACTTCCTGACCATGGACCAGGTGATCAGCACCGGCCCCTATGTCCACTACCGGCACCGGCTCTATCGCGGCTGGGTGCAGGTCCAGGCCGGAGACCTGAAGGTCCGCTTCGGGCGCCAGCGCGTGGCCTGGGGCACGGGCAAGCTCTGGAACCCCACTGATTTCTTGAACCCGTTCACGCCCTACGCGGTGGAGCGCGAGGAGCGGCGGGGGGTGGACGCGCTCACCGTGCAGAAGGGTCTCGGGGCCCTGGGCGGGGCCGAGGCCGCGTACGTTCCGGCCGGGCGCTGGACCGAGACGGACCTGCTGGGCCGCGTGCGGGGGAACGCGGCGGGCACGGACCTCTCTCTGCTGGGGGGGAAGGTCGCCTCGTCGACCGCGAGCTGGGTGCTGGGGGGGGACTTCGCCTTGGACGTGCGGGAGGGGAACCTGCACGGGGAGTGGTCGTACACGGACCTGCGTACCCGTACCCCTTTCTGGAAAGGCATGATCGGCTACGAGTACAGCTTCTCCACGGACCCGCCGCTGCGGCTGCTCAAGGACCTGTGGTGGACCGCGGAGTATTTCCACAACGGCCGGGGCCATACCCGCAAACAGCGCTACGAACCCGCGGTACTCCAGAGGGGGCGGGAGATAGCCCTGGGCAAGGACTATCTCGGGCTGGGGCTCAAGAAGGAGCTGCATCCTCTCGTCAACGCCGAGTTCACCGGCCTGCTCAACCTCGACGACCGCAGTCACTTCGCGGGCCCTTCGGTCACCTGGAACGCGGTCCGGGACTTCTACCTGCTCGCCGGCTGGCAGCGCTTCGGCGGCACCCCCGGCAGCGAGTTCGGCCGCCTGCACAACATCGCCTACTTCCAGGCGCAGTATTTCTTCTGAGGGGCTACTTTCCCAGCTCTTTGGCGAGGTAGACGCGCAGGGGGCAGGTGCAGAAATGCCCGTAGCCGAACTGCAGGGCGAAGGAGCAGTCCCCGGGCTTCACCTCGAGGCATTCCAGGAGCTTGTCGAGCCCGCAATCGCCGGCCTTGCAGAGCTTTTCAAAGCCGTCCTCCGAGCACCGGAAGTCCTTGGGGCACTGCATGCCCGCCATGATCTCGTCGATCTTCTTCCGATCTTCCTTGCGCATGATTCCTAAGTCCTAGTGCCGTGAGTCATAAGTCCAATTACATTCGTCACCCCGGTGAAAGCCGGGGTCCAGGCACCGGAACGGGAATCTTGAATCCGTTCCACACGCTGGATACCGGCTTTCGCCGGTATGACGGCTTTTCAAATGTAAAGACTAGTATAGACGGACTTCAGGGATTTTCCCAGGGGGGCTATGGGACCTTCTGTCCGGGGGTCCTGGGCCCTCCCCCGGCAAAGGGGGAAATCGGGCCTGGGCCCAATACCCGTTATAAGGAACCCAGGCGGCCTACGAGGCGGCTCCCGCGCGCAGGTACAATCTGAGGGTCGTCAACAGCGCATCATCGATGCAGGGGGCAGTTCCATGAGCATCTGGCAGCGTTTCACCGCAGTCTCCATCTCCACCGTCCTATTCCTCTTGAGCCCGGGTTTCGGGACCTATCATGCCCTGGCCGCCGCCTTCGTTTCCCAAAGCGCGACCGTACAGCCCGGGGCCGGGACCGTGGTCCCCGCCGTGCTGCCCAATCTGTCGGTGACCGGCGCTTCCGGGATCGGGACC
>MGTY01000041.1 GCA_001799695.1 Elusimicrobia bacterium GWA2_69_24 | reverse complement strand
CCGCATCCTCGATCCGCTCGATGTCGGAGACCCCTTCGAGGCTGCGCTCCGCCGACTCCAGGACGCGCTCCCGCTGCTCCTGCAGGGCCAGGAACGGCCGGTTGAAGGTGCGGTTGAGCGCCTTCCACAGCAAGGGCAGGGCCCAAAGCAGTGCCAGGCTGGTCACGAAGAAGCTGATGAACGGCGTCCCGCCCTCCAGCGTCGTCACCCGGGCCAGGAGGGAGAGTGCGAGTCCCAGCAGTCCCGAGGCCCCGATGAGGGCCAGGGCCTGACCCATGGCCGCTCGCAGGTCGAGCAGGTGATGCCGCTCGATGGCCATGAGCACGATGAGCGAATAGGCGATGAGCGCGATGTTCGCGACCGATGGGAAGGGGATGCCCACGGCGGGGAGGAAATCCGCGAAACCGCCGATGACGGCGATCCACGCGGCCAGGAGGAAGTAGCCCCGGCGGTTGCGCTCGGCCGGATGCTCGGCGCGGCGCCAATGCAGGGTCAAAAGCGTCAGGGCGACCGCGAAAACCGGCAGCCCGCCCAGGATATACGCGAACTCGAAGCGCTGGATGGAGATCCGGCCGGCCCACATGAGGGCGGCCGCGACCAGGCCGGCCAGGTAGAGCGGGGTGGTGCGCAGGCGCCGCTGCTCGGGCGGCAGGCCGGTGAAGCTCCACACGAAATCAAGGGAGGCCCCCGGCAGCCAGGATAGCGGAGTGAACATGACCTTCATCCAGAAGGGGTCGTGGAACTCGGGCCAGACCGCCACGTAGGCCATGCTCCAGAGCGAGAAGGAGAAGCTCATGAGGGCCAGGCTCCGGTAGAGGGTCTGCCCCCCGGAGCGCACCGACGCCAGGACGCCGATGGCGCCGTTGAGGCCCGCGGAGGCCATGGCCGCGGCCAGCGGCCAGCCCAGGGCCGTCACCTTCGGCCCCGACCGCCGACCCCGGTGTCCTGGCGGTACTGGGCCACCGAGCGCCGGGACAGCTCAATCCGGAATTCCCGGGACAGCAGCTCCCGAAGCTTTTCGTCGGAGAGCTCCGGATGCCGCCGCGCGGCGTCCGCCACCCGCGACTTGGTCAGGGACTTGGCAGAGGGGAAGAAGGTGCGCAGGGGCGCCTCGGTGCCCCAGGGGAGTTCCACCGCTTTGTTGGAGATGAGCCGGTTGAGCACGCTCGGGTCGCAGCCGACCGCGGCCGAGACCTCGCGCTGGGTCAGGGCCTGCAGGAGGGCGGGGTCGCCGCTGGAGAGATACGCGGCCTGCGCCTGCAGCACGGCCTCCAGTACCTTGAGGAGCGTCGTCCGCCGCTGCTGGGCGAACTCCAGGCGCGCGACCAGGCGGCGCGCCTTCTCCCGCTCCGGAGCGGGGAGGGCGGAGACGAAAGCCTCGAGCCGGGGAGCGTCGAAGCGGTAGCGGGTCTTCCAGGCGTCGCGGTTGAAGTACTTGAGCCGGGGGGTGCCGCCCTCCAGGACGATGCCCGCGACCGTGCTGTAGACCGCGGCCGGGACCGGCGGGGGCGCCCCCTCGAATTCGGCGCGGATGTAGGCCCGGTCGAGCAACTCGCGCAAGGCCAAGGCTTCCGTCTCCTTGATGCCGCAGAGCCGGGCGCGCTCCGCGTCGGTGAGCCCGCGGTCCTTGATGAAGCACTCCTCGAAGCGCTCGGCCCCGATACGCCGCATGAGCTTCACCATCTCCGACTGCCCATCGAGCAGGTCGCCGATCCCTTCGGCGTTCTGGCGCAGCTCCCGTCCGGCGAAGCGGCGGGCGGTGAAGCGGTCCTGGGGAACCGGGGCCGGGGCCACGGCGCCCGCCGAGACCAGCTTGGGGAAGAGGGGGTCCGCCTCCAGCCCGGAGAGGAGGCGCGCAAAATCCTCCTCGCGCATCTCGAGGAGTCGGGCCAGCTGCATGCGGCCGTAGACGGCCGTCCGGACCTTCAGTGAGATTCCCGGGCGCATCGCTAACGGATGGATTTTACCTTTTAAAGGTAGAATACGCTCCCGGGAGGGACCCCTTTCATGAAGACCACGCTTGCGACCATCGCGCTGCTCGTCTCCGCCGCGGCCTCCGCGCGCGCGGAGATCCCCACGGCCCTCATCCAGAAGCTCAAGCCCACGGTGGTCAACCTGGAGGTCTCCATCCAGCACGGGCTCAACGCCGAGGAGCCCGGCGTCCAGCGGGGCACCGGCTTCATCGTGGACGCCGAGCGCGGCATCATCGCGACCAACGCGCACGTGGTGGGGACCAGCCCCACCCGGATCAAGGTCGTGTTCGAGGACGGCCGCACGGCCGAGGCCCGCCGCTGGCATTATGACGCCTGGCACGACTTCGCCTTCGTCCTGCTCGACAAGGGGACGCAGCCGCCGAAGCTGGAAGCGGTCCGCCTGGGGGATTCCTTCGAGCTCCGGGAGCAGCAGGACGTGCTCATGATCGGCAACAACGACGCCCAGGAATACTCGATCAAGTTCGGCAAGACCGCGAACCTGCACCTGTGCAAGGGCGAGCGGCATTCCGCGACGATCCAGACCACCTTCGACCGCGCGGGCGGCTCCAGCGGCAGTCCGGTCTTCGACGAAAGGGGCGAGGTCGTCGGCATCCATTTCGCGGGGACCGAATCCACGAGCTTTGAGATGCGCATCGAGTACCTGAAAGACGCCCTGGAGCAGCTCCGCAAAAGCGCCGGTCCCGGGGGCGCCGTGCGCCGGGGCGAGATCGGAGTCGATCTCGACATCATGCTCGTCTCCGACGCCCGCAAGCACTTCCGCCTCCCCGAGGCGCTCGCGGCGAAGATATCCGCCCTGCGCGGCGACATCAAGCGCGTGGCCTACGTCGAGTCCGTCGCCCCCCTCTCCCCGGCCGAGGGGAAACTGCAGGCCGGCGACGTCATCCTGGAGGTGGACGGGGTCTGGATCGGCGACGACGTCTACCGCTTCGACCGGCTCGTGGACGCCAAGGTCGGGGGTACCGTCAAGCTGGCGGTCGTGCGCGGCGGCAAGGAGCTCCGCATCAGCCTGCCCGTGGGGGACGCGGAGAAGGACAAGACCTCCTCCTTCGTCCTGTTCGCGGGGGCCGTGATCCATGACCTGAATCCCGGCCTGCGGCTCTCCTACACCATCGGCTCCAAGGGGGTGTTCCTCACCCAGGGGGAGAAAGGCTCCTCCTTCTCCGGGCTGGGCCGCGAAGGCGCGCACACCAAGTACCTCCTGACCATCGAAGGCATCGACGGAAACTCGACCCCCGACCTGGAGACCTTCATCCGCGCGGTCGGCAACTTCCAAGACGGGGACTACTCCTACGTCCAGGTGCAGGACCGCTGGCGGACGCAGTCCGTGACCCAGGCCCGCCCCGTGCGGCTGGACCTGAAGTACTTCCCCCTCCGGGTTTTCGACTGGTCCCCCAGCCAGCTGGAATGGCTTCCCCGGAAGCCTTGAACCGGCTGGTCTCGGCCCTATTCCTGCTCTCGGGAGCCACCGGGCTCCTTTACGAGGTCCTCTGGACCAAGCAACTGACCCTCTCCTTGGGGAGCACCGCTCTCGCCCAGACCTTCGTCCTCGCCTCCTTCCTCGGGGGCCTGGCGCTCGGCTATGCCTGGTTCGGGGCCAAGGCGGACCGGTCGCCCTCGCCCCTCCGGCTGTACGGCAAGCTGGAACTCGGCATCGCCGCGCTCGCCGCGGCCTCCCCCTTCGTCTTCCGCTGGATCGAACTCCTCCCTTCCGGCATCCGGCCGGCCCTCGCCGCGGCCTACGTGCTGGCGCCCGCCGCCCTGATGGGCGGGACGCTCCCGGCCCTGTGCCGCTGGACGGTGCCCCTGGGGCCGGCTTCGAGGGCTGCCTCCTCCGATACCCTGCGCCAAAACCTCGCTTGGCTCTATTTCCTCAACAACGCCGGGGCGGTCCTGGGCACCGTGGCCGCGGGCTTCCTGCTCATCCCGGCGCTCGGGCTGGACGTTCCCATCTGGCTCGCCGCGGCCCTGAACCTGGCGATCGGGACCGCCGTCCTGGCTCTGTCCGAGCGCGGACAACCCAAGCCCCTGGACCCCGCCCCTGACCTCCCCTCCGTAGAAGCCGCCGGCTGGGGGCCCTGGGCCTGGACCGCCGCGGCCTTCCTCTGCGGCTTCGTCTCGCTCTGCTACGAGATCGGCTGGATACGCCTGGCCGGCCTCTCCCTGGGCTCCTCGACCTATTCCTTCGCCCTGATGCTCGCCGCCTTCATCGCGGGACTGGCGGTCGGGACGCTGGTCCTGGCGCGCGGGGCTTTCGCGGACGAGGACAGCGGGGTCCTGTTCGCCTGGACCCAATTCGGGGTCGCGGCCTCGATCCTCCTCTCCTGGCCTTTCTACGAGCGCCTTCCCTTCATATCCCTCATCCTGAATCACTGGCTGCCCCGCTCCCTGCCGGCGTTCTACGGGACTTCGGCCCTGCTCTTCGCCGCCTGCTGGCTGCTCATGCTCGCCCCCGCCGCGTTCCTGGGAGCCGCGCTTCCGCTGGCCGCGAGAGCCGCCTTCCGCGGCGGAGCGGAGGTGGGCTCCGGGGTCGGCAGGATCTTCGCCGGCAACACCGCGGGAAACGTCGCCGGGGCCTTCGCCGCCGGCCTGTGGCTGCTGCCGAACCTGGGGCTGGAGCGGCTGTTCCAGCTCGGGATGGCGGTCAACATCGCGGTAGGCCTGGCTGCGCTCATCGCCTGCCGACGCTCCCTGAAGGACCCGCGAAGGACCCTGCTCGCCGCCGGCGCCGCGGCGCTCATGGGGATGGGTCTCGTCGCCGGCATGCGCCTGGACCGGGCCGTGCTTACGAGCGGGACCTTCCGGATGGACGCCCCGGGCCGTCTTTCCTTCCGCGACTTCAAGGCCTTCATGCACCGGAGCCGGCTGCTCTTCGACCGCGACGACCCCGAATTCACCGTCACCGTCGCGGAGACCCCGGACGGGGTCCGCTACCTGAAATCCAACGGCAAGGCCGAGGCGTCGACGGGCTCGGACATGGCGACCCAGGCCCTCCTCGCGCACCTCCCCCTCACGCTCCACCCGGGAGCCCAAGAGGCCCTGCTCATCGGCCTGGGGAGCGGGATCACGGCGGGTTCGGCCCTGCGCCACCCCCTGACGCGGCTCGACGTGGTGGAGATCGCGCGGGGCGTCGCGGACGCGGAGCCCTTCTTCCGCCCCGTGAACGGCGCGCCGCTCGCGGACCCCCGCGCCGCGCTCCATATCGCCGACGCCAAGACCTTCCTCCGGGAGTCCCGGCGGAGCTACGACGTCATCATCAGCGAACCCTCCAACCCCTGGGTCTCCGGGGTCGGGGGCCTCTTCTCCGCCGGATTCTACCATGAGGCGCGCTCCCGCCTGCGGCCCGGCGGGGTCATGGTGCAGTGGTTCCACCTCTACGAGATGTCCGACGAGATCCTGAGCCTGGTCCTGCGCACCTTCTGCGCGGAGTTCCCCCACGCGACGCTCTGGGACATCGGCTCCAACGACATCCTCCTCGTGGGATCGAGCGCCCCGCTGGAATACCCGTTCCCGCTCATGGAGGCCGCCGTGGCCCGGCCCCCCGTCCAGGAGGAACTCCGCCGCTTGGGGCTGGGCCGGCTCTCCACCTTGCTCTCCCTGCAGGCGGGCTCCGACGCCGCAGTCCGGCGCGCGGCGGGGACGGGGCCGCTCAACCGCGACCGCGCCCCCCTCCTCGAATACCGCGCCCCGCTCGCCCTCTACCTGAACGGGGTCAGCGGCCTGGTGGGAGCGTTGGACGAGCGCCGCCCCCCCGCCAACGGCCGCGGCCTGGCCATGGCCGAATACCTGCCCCGCCGGGGCCGGCCCTTCGACCGCGCGGAGCTCCGGGAGCTGGTCTGGTACCACGGCCGCTACGGCGGCCCCGTCTTCGCGGCCTTGCGCGCGGATTGGAACCGGAGATTTCCGGATGCCGCGATCCGCTCAGAGCGTGATATAATGGATTTGCAGCACGGAGGTTGACATGACCCATCTCGCAGTGATCCTCGCCGCTCTCGCGGCACTCCCCGCTCCGGCGCGCGCCGCCGGACTCGAAGCCGTCTCCTTCGACGCCGCCCGCGCTTTCGAAGCTATCGCCATCCCTGCCGGCGCCCTTTCCGGAGAATGGAAAACGGACCGCGCCTTCAAGGACGGCGGCCCCTTGGCCGCCGCCGCCGTCGCGACCGCCCACACGACCGGGCTGCCGGTCGTCGCCACCATCAAGGGCGGGATGAACCACAGCCCCGTGGACCTGACCCTGAACCGCCGGGAATGGACCATCAAGGGCGGGATCAACCTCTCTCCGACCGACCTCAAGATCGACCATGACCGCAAGACCATCACCGGCGGGGCCAACCACAGCCCCGTGGATCTTTCCTTCCAATGGAGCACCGAGAAGATCGTCATCGAAGGCGGCGCGAACCGGAGCCCGGTGAGCCTCACCGTGGATTGGACGGCCGGGACCATCACCGGGCACGCCAGCCACAGCCCGGTCCGGGTGGAATTCGACCTACAGAAAGGCACGGCGAAGGGTTATGCGGGCCTCGCCCCGGTCGAGCTCGCGCTGGACAATGCCAGCGGACGGCTCACCGGGGGGATGAACCACTCCCCGGTGGACGTGACCCTGGTCAACTGCGACCTGTCCGACTTCCTGCAATACTTCTTCCTGTTCCTGAAGTAGCGGAGCTTTCTTGAAACTGCAGGTCGTCTATGAGGACGGCTGCCTGCTCGCCGTGGACAAGCCGGCGGGACAACTGGTCATCCCCGGCCGGGGAGCCGAGGCTGGGCCCGTCCTCGTGGATGCCGTTTCCCGCCATCTCGGGGTCAAGGCCTTCGTCGTCCACCGGATAGACCGGGAGACCAGCGGCCTGGTGCTGTTCGCGAAGGACGCCGCGACCCACGCCGCGCTGTCGAAACTGTTCGAGAAGCGCCGCGTGCGCAAGAGCTATCTGGCGGTCGTGTCGGGGACCGTCCCTTCAGCGGGCCGGATCACCGCCCCCATCCGCGAATTCGGCTCCGGGAGGATGGGGGTCGATCCCCGCGGCAAGGACGCGGAGACCAAGTACCGGCCCCTGCGGACCTGGGGCGACCCTCCGGCAACCCTGCTGGAGGTCGAGCCTCGGACCGGGCGGCGCCACCAGATCCGGGTCCACCTCTATTCCATCGGCCATCCCGTGCTGGGAGACTCCCAGTACGGCCGCGAGCGTCCGGTAGGCGGCGGCCATGGGGCCGCCGTCCTCGGAGCGCTGCCGTTCTCCTCTCGCGGAGAGGGCGGCCGCCCGCGGCTCATGCTGCACGCGTACTCCCTGCTCCTCCCCCCCCACGCCCTGTGGGGCCGCCGGAGACTCGAATTCCGCGCGGAGCCCCCGCCCGGCTTCCCGGCCCCGGCCGATGGTCCCGCCGCTTCAAATTAGGTAATTTATCCACCTGCCAATGGAACCGGAAGCCGAACCTGTCGCCGAGGAGGAAGACGAGGCCCCGCCGCAAGCTCCCAGGCGCCGCTCCGGGATCGACCCCGAGCACATCCGCCACCGCGGCCCGGTCTTCCACTTCTTCTGGCCATTCACGCGCTATCTGGTCACGAACTTATTCGCGGGCTTGGCGATGTTCCTGTTCGAGGGTCTGAACCGGACCATCGTGATCGGGAAGGAGAACGTAGGGGAGGAGCCCAACACCGTCCTGCTGCCCAACCACCAATCCATGATCGACGGGTTCCTGGTGGCCTACGCGGTGTTCTTCCCCCGCAGCCTGGTCCGCCCGATGCTTCTGCCCTGGCTCCCGGCCGCGTGGGAGAACTTCTTCGAGAACCCGGTCATGCGCTGGTTCGCGGACAACTGGAAGTGCATCCCGGTCAAGCAGGGGCGAAGGGATTTCGGCGCCATGAAGCGCATGGAGGCCTGCCTGCGCAACGGCATCATGATCGTGTTCCCGGAAGGGACGCGCTCCCGCGACGGGCGCCTGCTGCCGCCGCGCTCAGGGATCGGCTACGTGATGCTGAAGACCCGCCCCAAGGCCATCCCCGTGTGCATGGACGGGATGGACCGGACCCTGCCGGTGGGACGGACCCTGCCCCGGGTATTCAAGACCATCTACCTATACTACGGACGGCCGGTGGACATCTCGGAGTTCCTGGGAAAGCCGCCGGACCGGGAGACCGCCCAGGCGGCCATCGACAAGGTGTTCTCGCACGTGCACAGATACCAGAAGATCCTCGAACGGTATCGCCGATACCGGAGGCATCTCCTGGCCGACAAGCCCTTCTTCTATCGGATCTACGAGATTTGAGAGCCTATCCCAAAAACTAGGGCGGCCCTCGCCTATTCGGGCGTCCCGCCGGACTTCTGATCCTGCCAGGACTTGATGGCCGAGTTCATGAATTCCTGCCGGATCTGCTCCTGCTCCATGGCGAAGGTCTTGATGTCCGACAACTGCTTGGCGAAGTACTCGTCCATCTTCGACTTCTGGGAGTCCTCGAACGACTTGATCTGATTGCCCTGGAGCCGCTCGAAGTCCGAGATGGTCCCCGCGTGATAGGAGGGCGACAGGGAGGAAAGCGATTCGAAGAGGTTGAGGCGCTGGCGCGCCATGCGCACCTCGAAGAGCTTGCGTTCCTCGAACAGGTCCGCCCAGAATTTCTTCCACGCCTGTGAGAAGCCCTTGCCGAAGGAATCCTGGTTGTCGTGCACGCCTTTGAGCCCCTCCAGGCGCTTCTGCAGATAGGCCTCGATGCTCTCCTTGGAATTCCCGGCCACGATGCGCTTGTCTTCTTTGGGGGAGCTCTTCCTGGCCTTGGGTTCGGGCTTCGCTTTCTTCACTTCCGGCTCCGTGTCGTAGGCTTCGGCGGGCTCCTTCTTCTTGGAGCCGGCCCCGCGCATGTAGCCGGGCTGCGCGAAAAGGACCTCCGGCGTCACGACCGCCAACGCCAGGATGAGGACGGCGAATCTGCGGGGACTCATCATCGTGTAACTCCTTGCATAGGATTCCCGATAATCATACATCCTACTAATTTCAATAATATTTCATGCAGAGGCATCACACGAATCGCTGCAGGGTCGCGTCATCCGGGAAATGGCCGAGCCCCTGCCGCGCCGCCTTGCGCGCGCCCTCCAGGTCCTCGAGCTGGGCGAGGGCGAGCACGAGGTTCCTATATAGGGGGGCCTCAGCGGGAAACTCCCGCAGACCGTGCCGGCAGACGTCCACGCAGTTCTCGATCCGGCCCGAGCGCCGGAAGACGAGCGCCAGATTGTCCAGAGCGTAGCTCCGCCGCTCCGGGGTGACGGCCAGGCGGCTGCAGGCGGCCTCGGCTTCCCCGTACATCTCGAACAGGATCAAGGACTGCAGGAAAAGGTCCTCGCAGTCCGAGGCCCGCTCGCGGCACCGCTCCAGGAGCCGGCGCAGGACCGCGGCGAAATGACGGCAGGGCGCCCAGGCGCTGTCGCCGTCCTCCAGCCGGAGCTGGACCAGACTGCGGAAATCCTGGAGCTCGAGGTTGCCGAACTCCGGGAAGATGACCTGCCGGCCATCGAACCCGAAGACCTTCCGGTCGAGATGCCCGACCCGGCAGCGGATCCCTTCGGGAAGCGCACATTCCTCATCGGGGAGGCTGCGCAGGAGCGGCGCCTCGGGGGGGACCCGGCTCTCGGAGAGAGCGTTCACTTCCAGCCATTCCAGGCGCACGCCTCCGTCCTTCTCCGGGTTGAGATAGACCCCCGCGAAGCAAGGGATCGTCTCCAGGAGCCCGTACACCTGCCCCGGCTCATGACGGACCCATTGGAGCTGTTTGCCCGGCGGATGCCGCAGCCCCCGGGCGGCCACGTAGGTGGAGGCCTTCTCCTCGCTGGTGAACACCGGGACCCAGACCCCGCCCAGCAGGGCGTCCCCCTCGGCCCAGACGGCGAGCGATGAGGTGCGCTCCTCCGCGCCGGCGCCGGCGAGGACCCGTACGTCGTCATCGGCGAGTTCCTCCGAGCCGACGCGCAGCAGATAGGTGGGCGCGCCCAGGATGCCGCGGAACAGGGGACGCCGGCTGGCCAGCGGCTTGGAATACGCCTCGAGTATCACCTCTTCTATCTCGGCGCCCATGGCGGGGTCCTCTGAACCCATTGATACAGTTTCTACGGTACGAGTCAACCCCGCCGGCGTCCCTAAAAATAGGAAATCCCCTATTCGGGGATTTCCTCTTATCCGGCGGCTCAGCCGCTCGGAGGGCACTTAGGTCGTCCGCCCGAAGGCGGAGGTCCCTTACACCATATTTACCCCCGGTTCATCGATTTGTCAAGGCCCATTCTCTTGGGCTACACTATGTCCATGCCGCGGCAATACGCCCGTTATCCCTGCGACCTGGAGGCGCGGATCCTCTCCAAGGACCTCCGCCGCCCGCTGGAGGCGCGGGTGCGCAACCTCAGCATGGGCGGCGCCATGGTGTCGCTCAAGACCGCGCTCCCCGTCTCGCGCTGCCGCCTGGAGATCCTGGACGGGACGGACCGCGCGGCCGTCGACGCCCGCGTGGTCCGGGACGCCGGCCCGGACCCCAAGGACCCCCGCGCGCGCTGCTACGGCCTGCAGTTCGAATTCACGCCCCGCACCGAACCGAAGCTCCGCGCCCTGGTGGACCGCATGCGCGGCGGCAAAGGCGCCCCCGGCGCCGAGCTCAAGCGCGATTACTGGAGCCTGTGAAATGTTAGAATCGGAAATGCGCGAACGGTTCAGCTTCGAACCCCGCAACTTTTTCCTGGACGCCTGGAGCCTATTGCGCTGGCCGTCCGAGTTCTTCGCCCGGCTCGAACCCGACGGCCCCCTGACCCCTCCCACGGTGCACATCGCCTTATGCGCCCTCGCCGCGGGACTCGTGGACACGGCGATGATGATCCTAGGCCTCCAGGAAGGCACCGGCTCGGTGGTCATCAACCTGCTGACCATCATATTCTTCCCCCCGTTCCTGGTGGCCTACGTCCTCCTGATGTCCTTGCTCTACCACGGGTTCTGCAAGCTACTGGGCGGCTACGGGACCTGGCGGGCGAGCTATCGCGCCCTGAGCGCTCTCTGCGTGACGACGCCTCTGGGACTCGTGGCGGGGAGATTCGACGCGCTGTGGCTGCCCCTTCTGGGGTATTGGTTCTACCTGCTGCTCCAGGCGACGGTGGGCATCCACGCCGTGCGGCCCCGCCGCGCCTGGGCCGCCTTCGGCGGGCTCTACGGCCTCCTGCTCCTGGCTTCGCTGATCGTCCGCGTCTTCGCCTAGCTTGAAGAGCCGTCATACCGGCGAAAGCCGGTATCCAG
>MGTY01000040.1 GCA_001799695.1 Elusimicrobia bacterium GWA2_69_24 | reverse complement strand
ACATGGAAATAATAGGGATGTAGAAACAGACATGATCCAGTACGAGATCCCCCAGCACTGGATCGCCTACGACGGGCCCGTCATCACCAGCGCACTCGTCGAGGCGAAGTCCGCCGTGCTGTCGCTCAAGACTGTTCCCTACCAGCGCCGGTGGGTCGAAGGCCTCCAGCAGATCCAGCTCAAGCGGGAAGTCGCGGGAACGTCCCGGATCGAGGGGGCGGAGTTCACGGAGCGCGAGCTCGACGCGGCCATGCAGCAGACGCCCGAGCAGCTCGTGACGCGCTCGCAGAAGCAGGCGCACGCGGCGGTGCACACGTACCGCTGGATCGCCACGCTGCCGCCTGATCAACCCATCGATGCCGATCTCATCCGCACGATTCACCGGCGCATCGTCACGGGAGCGGACGACGATCATTGTCCGCCCGGGCAGCTTCGCCAGCGGGATCAGAACGTCACCTTCGGGGCCCCGCGGCATCGCGGGGTTGAAGGCGGCGACGAGTGCGAGCAGGCCTTCGACCACTTCACACGGGCCCTCGGGCGCAAGTTCCGTGACCACGACCCCCTCCTCCAGGCCATCGCCGCCCACTATCACCTTGCGGCGATGCATCCCTTCGTGGATGGGAACGGCCGGACAGCGCGGGCGCTGGAGGCGCTGATGCTCCAGCGCGCCGGCCTGCGGGATTCGTCGTTCATCGCGATGTCCAACTACTACTACGACGAGAAGACCGCGTACCTCGGCGCCCTCGCCGAGGTGCGCCAGCGGGGCTCTGACCTCACCCCGTTCCTCCAGTTCGCGCTGCGGGGGGTCGCGCTCCAGAGCCAGAGGCTCTTGACCGAGATCCAGCATGAGATCTCCAAGGGGCTCTTCAGAAATCTCATGCTGGATCTGTTCAGCCTGCTCAAGACGCCGAAGAAGCGCGTCATCGCCGAGCGCCAGCTCGAGATCCTGAAGCTGTTGCTGGATGTCGAGTGGATGGACTGGCAGGAGGTCATCCGTCGCACGTCGTCCGCCTATGCGACGCTCGGCAACCCATTGAAGGCGCTCGTGCGAGACGTCAACAGCCTGGCTGCCCTCGGGGCCGTGAAGGTCGACAAGCTCGGCGAAGGGCGCTACCGGCTCGGGGTCCGGCTGGAGTGGCCGACGGAGATCACGGAGACGGCGTTCTTCGAGAAGCTGAAGCAGCTCCCCAAGGCCAAGACCCACTCCTTCCTGCGGTAGAGACGTGGCCCATCGGGGATGGGTTGTCGGCGCGCCGGGGCCTTCGCCGTGCAGGGTACTGCCGCACGGCTCGGCCCCGGTCTCGCGCGCGGTGAATTGCGCGCGCGGCGACTCACTCGGTCGCCGGCGCGGCCTTCGGCGTGCAAGAAACCGCGCACGCCTCGGCCGCGGCCGGGCTTGCCAAAGCACCCCCGGGGGAACATCTGTCGGAGGCTTGCGCCGGGTCCGTCTTGACCTGAGTTCTTGAACCCCGCCCGTGGCCTGTCTGTCCATTTCCGAGCCTTCCGGGACCCGTCAGTTCACTCCCGCGAGCTGGACTGCGCGCGACGCACGCGGTGGGGCAACCGTCTTGAGGCGCAACTCAGGGAGGAGCGCCGGGCTGGCGTGGCGCGCCTGAGCCCTCCCCGCGCCCCCGTGCGGGCCGCGTCGCTGACGTCTGGCGGCCCGGCCCCGGGCTCCTCCCGGTAGAGGGCCTCGATGAGCGGGCAGTGAGGGCCGGTGCCCTGGCCGCATCGGGCGACCGTGTCCTTCAACACTCGCTCCATGACCTTCAGGTCGGCGATCCTGGCGCGGACGTCTTCGAGGTGTGACGCGGCCACGCGGCGCGCCTCGGCGCAGGGCCGCCGGTGATGGTCGGCGAGATCGAGGAGCCTCCGGACCTCGTCGATGGAGAAGCCGAGCGACCGCGCCCGGCGGACGAAGGCCAGGCGCTTGAGGTGCTCGGTCCCGTAGAGCCGATAGCCGCCGGGGCTCCGCGCGGGGGCGGGGAGGAGCCCGGAGCGCTCGTAGTAGCGGATGGTCTCGACCTTGCAGCCGGTGCCCTTCGAGAGCGTGCCGATGGCGAAGCGTCCTGACGCGGTCCCCATATCGAGCCTCCTCCCGCCCCCCGAAAATACGGCTTGAGTCTGTAGTTACTACAGACTTTATCCTGGCGCCAGCGGAAAGAGCCGGGGGAAGGGACCCGCTGGCGGGCCGGAAGGCGCGGTCCCCCGCCGCGGACTTCGAAGGACTCCGGAAGGGAGGATGACGATGGCGAACCGACAGGTCACGGTCTACTGGTCCACCAGCTGACAGTCCTGCCACGCGGCGAAAGAGTTTCTTTCGTCTCAGGGCGTCACGTTCACCGCGAAGAACGTGGCCGAGGATCCCGCGGCCCGTGACGAGCTGATCGCCCGGACCGGGCGGATGGCGGTCCCGGTCATCACGGTGGACGACGAGGTGGTGGTGGGCTTCGACCGGGGCCGGCTCAAGCGGCTCCTCGGAATCTGACGGCCATGGTGGTCCGATGCCCTGATTGCGGCGCGGATGTCGAGCTCCCGGAGGGGGTCAAGTCGGGTGACCTCGTGGAGTGCCCGAACTGAGCGGGGCAGGCCCTCCGGGTGAGGGCCGCCGGGGACCGTTGGGTGGCGAGTCTTGCCTATCGGGTGAGCTGTCCGGAGTGCGGGGCGCAGATCACGCTGTCCGAGGCCGCCCGGGCCGGGGATGTCATCGAGTGCTGCGGGCAGCGCTTCCGGCTCACATTCGAGTACGGGGCCTTCGCCGCCGAAGCGCTGGAGGAGGACGCCCATGGGGCGTGATCGCTGGTTCGCTTTCGGCCTCATCGGAGCGCTGCTCACCTGCGTGGCCTGTCTGACCCCGGCGGCCGTGCTCGCGGTCGGCGCCGTCTGGCTCGGCGCCTGGACGGGCCGGCTCGACCTGGTGCTGCTGCCGCTGCTCGTGGCTCTCGTCGCGCTGGCGGCCTACCGCTATCGCGCCCGGCGCCGGAGGGTCCGGTGAGACTGGGCTCAGCGGGCGCGAGCCTGGCCGCGTGGACCGGGGCCCTGCTCTCCTCGCTCTGCGGTCTCCTGCCGCTGGCCTCGACGCGGCCCCCTGGCGGCAGCCGCCGGCCGTGAACTGAACCTCAAGTCCAGAACAAGGAGGAAGCCTCATGAACGTGAAGAGGATACAGAAGGTGCTCCCGTTTCTGATCGCTGGCGTACTCGGCGCCGCCGCGCTCGCCCATGCCGAGCCCGCCAATCGCGTGGACAAGGTCTCGAACAGCGATTTCGCGCGGACGGTGCAGCAGGTGGAGACGGCGCTCAAGGGCAAGGGCATGATGATCGTCGCCACGATCGACCACCAGAACCAGATGCGAATGGTCGGCGCGAGCATCAAGGGTTCCAGGACGATCGAGTTCGGCAAGGCGGACCTAGGCAAGATGACGGTCGTGCCGAACCCGGAGGTCGGTCTCGAGTTCCCCGGGAAGATCTACGTGTGGGAGCGCGGCGACGGGAAGACCGTGGTCAGTTACTACCGCGCGGCGCCGGCCTTCGCCGCCTACGGCAAGGACAACCTCAAGATGGCCGGCGAGATGATGGACGGGATGCTGAGTGAGGTCGTCTCTGACGCCACAAAGTAGAGGAGGCGGCCATGCTCGTGACACCGATCGACGTTCTCTTCGTGGTCGCCGGGCTCGCCGTGATCGTGTGGGCACTGCGCCGCCGGTGGGCGCCGCCGGCGGGGGTCCCGGGGCCCCCTGCATCGATCGCGGAGCTCGTGTTGACCGCCCTCGCGCTCGTCCCTGCCGCGGTCGGTCCCAATATCCTCGTGGTGGCGCTCACTCCCGGCATGCCGGGGATGCCAATTCTCGTCCGCTGGGTGCTCCTTCCCTCGATCCTGCTCCTCGCAGCCGTGTGGAGCCTCGCGTGGAAGCGCGGGTACGAACGCGTGGCCAATCGGATCTGGACTGGCGTGTGGGTGGGTGCTGCGGCGACGGCGACCCTGGACCTGTTCCGGCTCCCCAGCTTCATGCTGGGCCTGCTGCCTGCGAACCTGCCGCGCATGTTCGGGGTGCTGATCCTCGATACGATGGCCGCCGGGCCGACGCCGCTGAGCGACGTGATCGGCGGGCTCTACCACTACTGGGTCAGCGCCTGCTTCGGCCTGGCCTACGCCTTGCTCGCCGGCCGCACGCGCTGGTGGGGCGGGCTCATCTGGGGGCTGATCATCGAGGTCGGCATGATGACGACGCCGCCGATGGTGGTCGCCATGGACACCGGCTACTTCGGACTCAAGCTCGGCCGGGGTCTTCTCAACGGCGTCTTCATCGGCAGCCTGATCCCGCATATCTCGTACGGCATCGCCCTGGGTGTGCTCCTCGAGCGGTACGTCCGCCATCCAGGGACGATCGTCGCGCTGCTGCGCGGCACCGTTCGCGCCGCGCGCGCGACGGCTCCCCGGCCCGGAGCCCCGGCACGAGCCGGGCGCGGGTGACTGCGCTCGTGCTTCGCGGAGGCGGCAGCCGCGGTGCCGTCGAGGTCGGACTCTACCGGGCACTCGTCGAGCTGGACATTCTGCTGGACTTCAGCCGCACGGCGGCGCCGACGGCCCAGCGCATGCGGGACGAGCTGAACCAGGCGCAGGCCGCGTGGTGCCGTGTCCGCGCCCGCTGCCTTTGGGGGTGAAGTCGGGTGCCCCGTTCTCGGTCTTCAAAGCAGGCGGTGTCAGGCGCGTGGACGAAGCTGATTCCGGAGAACGCCCGTGCGCTCGTGGAGTCGCTGCCGGACGGCGATCCGCCCCGGAAGCGTCCGCGCGACGTGGCCGCGCTCTTCGTCGACATCGAGAGCTGCACGCGCCTGTGCGAGGACCTGCCAGCGGTCGAGATGAACGAGGTCATCGAGCGGTACTTCTCCGTGTACCTGGATGTCGTTCGCCGGGCCGGCGGCGAGGTCACCGAAGTCCTCGGTGATGGGCTCCTTGCGCTGTTCGAAGGCTCCGACCTCGAGGGGAATGCCCAGGCCGCGTTCCAGGCGGCGCTCGAGATCGAGGCGCGGACGCGTAGGCTCAACGATCGTCGCCATCGCCGACATGATCCCATCACGGTGAACATCGGGCTCAATGCGGGGCGCGCCCTGGTCGGGCTCACGCGCCTGCGTGGGCGGTCGGGGGAGCGCTGGGTCTACACGGCCACGGGTTCCGTGATGAACGTGGCCGCCCGTCTCTGCGCGCTCGCAACTGGCGGGCAGATCCTGACGACAAGAGCCGTCGCCGATGGGCTGGCTGGCGCATGCGACTTCCGGACCCTGGGGCCGCGTTCCTTGAAGAACGTGACGGGCCCCGTGGAGGTCGTGGAGATCCGTCTGGTCAAGCATGATGCGCGGCAGGGCGCAGAGAGAATGACGAGGAGGTCGCGTGATGGCTGATCGCGTGCACATCGCGCTGGCCGTTCAGGGGATGACCTGACCCCCCCTGGGCATGGGTGGAACTGAGGACTCCGGTCTGCGTTTACGGGGATGAACAAGGGGGCGCCGGGCTTGGCAAGGGCAACCCAGCGCGCGGGGAGGCCGGGTCCCGAAAGGAGTGGACATGCGGAAGGGCTGGCTCGGTCTGGGGTCACTGGGAGGGGCGTTCTTCGCCTCGGCATGCTGAATCGGGCCCACCCTGGCCGTGACGCTGGGGATCGCGGGCTTCGGGGCTCTGGCGAGCCTCACGCCATACCGGCCCTACTTCATGGGCATCGCCATGGTCGGGCTGGGCGCCGCCTACGTCACGACGTACCGGGCGCGATGGAGGCACATCAGAGCCAATGGTATCCGCGCCTACCGCCCCGGGACGCACGAGGTCGCCCTCTGGGTCATGACCGTGCTGGTCGGCCTGCTGATCCTCTTTCCCTACTACAACCCGTTCCTGTAATGCGGGAGGCGAGCATGCGTCGACGGGTATTCCTCGCAGGGATGGTGGGGCTGGCGAGCGGGGCCGCGCGTCTGGCCAGCGCCGAAGCCGTCAGCCAGGTCGTCCTCCGCGTTGAAGGGATGACCTGACCCCGGTCCTGACCCCCGCGGGTCAAGCGGGCCCTGGCAGGGCTCCCCGGCGTGAAGACGGTGGACGTGAGCTTCGAGAAGCAGTCAGCGACGGTGACGTATGACGCGGACAAGGTCCGAGTCGAGCAGATGATCCAGGCGATCAACCAGGCCGGTTTCCGGGTGAGCCTGGCCCGGAGCGGGTAGAGGGGTCCGGAGTGAGCCGGACGGCATGCTCGGGCGCAACCGGCGCCTGCAGGGGGCAGGACGATGGAGTGTGAGAGCGCTCGCGAGATGTGTTAGCATCGCCACTAGGTCCAGCAGAGTGACAGTCAGCCTCCGAACCAGGATGACGAGCAGGGAATTCCGCGGGCTGACCGCCGTGATGGCGGTCCTCGTGTTGCTCTTCTGCCTCTCCAGCGCCGCTTCGGCTCTCGCCGCCGAGACTGGATGCGCGGAGTCCGGCTCCTCCGTCAAGATCTGTGGGCACTCGCGT
>MGTY01000039.1:6081-6416 GCA_001799695.1 Elusimicrobia bacterium GWA2_69_24 | reverse complement strand
CCTTCGTGGACGCGACGGCGCCGAGCGCGGATGAACTGCAGGGCTACAAGATCTACCGCTCCACGAACATCTGCCTGGGCTTCCAGGAGCAGGGACAGTATGGGATCGGCGTTTCCTCCTGGACGGAAGCCGATTCCGGTCAGGCGTATTACTACCAGGTCGCCTCCTTCAACCAGTGGTACCGCTCCACCAGCCCGGTGGTCATGAGCCCCTTCGGCGACCAGCTCTTCCTCCTCGACGACTGCGTCAGCCGCCTGGTGGTGGATGAGAAGCAGTCCGTCATCATGTCCAGCGCCACCAACGGGCTGGGCGCGGACGTCCTTTTCGAGCGGCGC
>MGTY01000039.1:2572-6044 GCA_001799695.1 Elusimicrobia bacterium GWA2_69_24 | reverse complement strand
CGGTGCAGTTCACGCCCCTGCTGGACGGCGGCACGGAGATCCAGAACTTCGCCTTCAAGGAGCCGGTGAAGATCGTCCTCCGCTTCGCCACGGACGCGCAGGGGCGCCCGGTGCCGCGGACCGCGGGCATGAGCGCGGCCGAAGTCCGCTCCCAGGGCCTGGGGGTCGCCGCCTCCGGCGACGACGTGAAGAACCTGGGCATGTACTGGCACAACGGCATCGAGTACAAGAAGCTCTACGGCGACGTGGACCCGGTGGAGAATACCGTGACCGCCAAGACCCCGAACCTGGGCCGGTTCCAGATCCGCACCCTGCTGCGCGACAGCGCCGCGACCTTCGACCTGTCCAACATCTCCAGCCGCTTCGTCACCCCCAACGACGACGGCAAGAACGACTTCATCATCTTCGTGTTCGACAACCCCAACGGCGCCGACGTGGCCGGCACGGTGTTCGACCTGCGCGGGGCCAAGGTGGCGGACATGGCCGCCGGGCCCATCCCGGACCGGAAGTCTTTGCAGTGGGACGGCAAGATGAACGGCAAGGCCGCGACCAGCGGCGTGTACGTGTACCAGATCAAGGGTGACGGGAAGACCTTCAACGGCACCGTGGTGGTGGCGAGATGAAACAGGATTTCGAGCGCGGGGCGGGGCTTAATAAGGAGGCGGATATGAAAAAGGTTAATAGAATTCGCAACAATTTCACGGACTCCGGGGTGGCCCGGTGGGTGACGCTCACCCTCGCGGTCGCGGCCGCCGCGTGTCTCGCGGCCACGATGGAGATCGGCGCGGCGCACGCCGAGGGCGTCGGCTTCAAGTTCCGCAACGCCCTGGTGCGGATCATCACGCCGAACAACGACCACAAGAACGACGTCGCGATCCTCTGCTACGAGAACGCTGCCGATGCCGCCGTGAACGCGAAGATCTTCGACCTCAAGGGCCAGATCGTCGCCGAGATGCAGCGCATCGACGCCGCGACCGTGACTGCCTCGTACCGCTGCCCGCCGGCGACGGTCTTCCCGGCCCAGGTCGAGGCGTTGACCTGGAACGGCCTCTCCAGCGGGGCCGTGGTGGATTCCGGGGTCTATATCTACCGCATCCAATGCGAGGGTCGCGCCGTCACCGGCACGATCCTGGTGGTGAGGTGAGCGCCATGAAAAACCTTAAAATATCGCTGTTGTTGACCGCCTTCGCCGCCGCTTGCTACACTCCTGGGGCGCGTGCGGCGTACGACGATGTCGGCGTCGGGGCGCGCGTGACCGGAATGGGCAACGCCTTCACGGCAGTGGCCGACGACGTCTACTCCGTCTACTACAACCCGGCCGGCCTGGGGACGCTCGACCGGACCCAGTTGGCCACGACCTACTCGCGCCTGTACATGGGACTCTCGGACAACTCGAACCTGCAGAACTCGTTCATGGCCTTCACGACGCCGCTCCGCGGCGGGCGGCAGGGGTCTTTGGGCATGGCCTGGAACCACTTCGCGCTGGCGGGCCTCTACCGCGAGACGAGCCTCTACGGCTCCTACGGCCGGCGGCTCTTCGCCGAACGCTTCCCCAACGGCCTGTACGCCGGACTCTCGCTGAAATACCTCAGCCGCTCCATCGGGAAGTCGGAGGCCGCGGACAATGCGTTCAACGACACCGGGGCGGCCCAGCAGGGCGTGCAGGACCCGGTCCTGCAGAGCGGCTCCAAGTCCAACATGGACGTGGACCTGGGGCTGGTCTACCGGGCGGCGCCGCGGCTGACGGTCGGCCTGTCCGCGCAGCACCTCTTCGAGCCGAACATCGCGTTCTCCGCGAGCGACTCGGACAAGCTGGGCCGCAATGTCAAGCTGGGCGGCGCCTATCAGACGCCGTGGACCACCTTCTCGGGGGAGCTCGGCTTCATCAAGGCGCCCGACGCCTCCACCGACAAGGTGTTCACCCTGGCCGCGGAGAAGTGGCTGCCGACCCTCCTGTACGGCTCCTTCGGGGTGCGCGGCGCCTTCGGACTCGGCGACCGCGACTACCGCTCCGTGAGCATGGGCCTGTCCTACCGGGTCAACCGGATGCAGGTGGACTACAGCTTCGCCATGCCCCTGGGCACGATCTCCAACACCTACGGGACGCACCGCATGGGCCTGAGCTTCCTCTTCGGCCGGCCCCGCGGCGCGGAGCCCCGCCTCTCCGAGGCCATCCTGGAGAACATGCGCGACCTGGCGAGCGTGGGCACGCCCGAGTTCCGGGCCCAGGCCGAGGAGATCGCGCTGTACAAGCGCACGGCCCAGCAGGAATTCCTGCGCCAGGCCCGCGTGGACACGGGCGAGGCCCGCTTCGCGGAGGCCATGGAGAAGCTCAGCCAGGCGTTGGGCATGAACCCCAAGGACCTCAGCATCCAGGCCAGCCTCGAGCGCATGACCAAGGTGGCCGAGATCATGCCCAAGCTCGACAACTTCCGGGCGGACGCGGCCCAGGCCGCGGTCTACGAGGGGGTCATGGACTACCTGGCCGGCCGCAGCAAGGACTCGGTCCGCAAGCTGGCCTACGCCCAGAGCATCCAGCCGGCGGATGAGGCCATCGAGAACCTCTTGCGCCTGGTCGAAGCCGAGACCGGCCTCCAGAGGGAGCTGCCGACCGCGGCCGGACCGGCGCCGACCCTCGGCGTGGAGAAGGAGGTCGGGGCAGCTTTGGCCCTCATGGAGGTCTCCCTGCGCGAGGCGGACTACGCCCGCGTCCTCCAGCTCGCCGACAAGGTGCTGGCGCTGGCGCCGGAGAACGTGCTCGCCCTCAAGCGCAAGGCCACGGCGCATTACGCCCTGAAGCAGTATCCCGAGGCCTTGCGGGCCCTGCGCGCCGCGCACAAGGCCGAGCCGGAGGGCACGGAGCGCGCGCGCCTGAAGTCCTACATCGACGCGATGGCGTCCCTCATCGAGCGCAAGACCGAGGAGGGCCGCAAACCCGTCGCGGCGCCCGAGAAGCCGTCTAAGCCCCTGCCGGTGGACATACAGCGGATGTACGAGGCGGGCGTGGACCTCTACGCCCAGGGGCGCCTGAGCGAGTCGGCCAACATGTTCCAGTCGATACTGCGCCTGGACCCGAAGAACAAGTCCGCGCAGGCGGCCCTGCGGCGCGTGCAGGCGGAGGTCCTCCAGCCCCGATGAGCATCCGCCTCAAGCTCAGCCTGGCGATCGGCCTGCTCCTGTCTTCTTCCCTGCTGGGGGTCGGCTTCCTCCTGCTCGAGATGGAGAGCCGGAACCTGCGCCAGGACATGGCGAAAGACGAACGCTTCATCGTGGCCATGGTGCGGCGCGCGGCGGAAGACGCCCTGGTGCAGAAGGACGACCTCCTGCTCCTGAGCTACGGCAAGTTCCTGCGCCAGCAGTTCCCGGCCCTGGAGTACGTGCGCATCACCTGGCACGGGAGCGGCAAGGATCGGACCTACACGGTGGGGGCGGCGACCCCCTCGCCCGGGCTGGAATCCACCCTCCTGCGGCT
>MGTY01000039.1:0-2556 GCA_001799695.1 Elusimicrobia bacterium GWA2_69_24 | reverse complement strand
CCCGGGCGGGGTGTGACGCTCGACGTCGGCATCAACGAGGCGTCCATGCGGATCCGCCTGGAGGAGAATATCGCCCGCACCCGCAGGAATTTCCTGCGCCTGTTCGGGATCGCGGTCATCGGCGCCCTGGTGTTCGCCGATCTGTTCGCCCGCCGCCTCTCCCGCCCGCTCAAGGAGCTGTCGCGGGCGGCGGCGGAGATCGGGCACGGCAAGCAGGGGGTGCGCCTGGCCTGGAAGTCCAAGGACGAGGTCGGCCGGCTGGTGGAGGGCTTCAACCGCATGGCCGAGCGCCTCGAGGAGCTCGACGCCCTGAAGAAGGACTTCGTCTCGGCCGTCACGCACGAGCTCCGCTCCCCGCTGGGGGCCATCGAATCCTTCCTCAACCTCATGGAGACCAAGCTGGCGGGCGGCGCGCCCCAGGACCCGGTGCAGTTCAAGGCTTACTTCGACCGCATCAAGCAGAACGTGCGCCGCCTCTCCGGGTTCATCAACGACCTGCTCGATACGGCCAAGATCGAGCGGGGGAAGATGGAGTGCGCGCTCAAGCCGGTCAAGCTGCAGGGCGTGGCCGCGGACGTGGTGCAGTTCTTCGAGGCCAAGGCCAAGGAGCAGGAGATCGCCATCACCAACCGCGTCAACCCGGACACCGGGCCGGTTCAGGCGGATCCGGAACGCCTGCGCCAGGTCCTGGTGAACCTCGTCTCCAACGCCCTTAAATTCACCCCCCGCGGGGGAAAGATCTGGATCACCACGGAGCAGTACCGGGAGAACGGCCAGCGCTTCCTGGAGGTCGCGGTGCAGGATTCCGGGCACGGCATCTCCCCCGAGGACCAGAAGCGCCTCTTCCAGAAGTTCGCGCAGGGGAAGAACAACACCCAGCGCATCGCGGGCAGCCACGGGACGGGGCTGGGACTCTTCATCGTGAAGGCCATCGTGGAGGCGCACGGCGGCACGATCTCCGTGCAGTCGGAATTGGGGAAGGGGACGCGCTTCGTGTTCGGGCTGAAGATGGTGTAGGCTCGCCCGTGCGGGATGTACTAAGATTTGTCGGGAGGGACCATGGCGATGCGGATACTGGCGGTGGACGACGAGGAGGACTACCGGATCATCATCAAGGATGTCCTGGAGAGCGCCGGCTATGAGGTCCGCCTGGCTCCCGACGGGGAGGCGGGCCTGGCCGCGGCCAAGGACTTCAACCCCGAGGCCGTGCTGGTGGACTGGATGATGCCCAAGATGGACGGCGAGCACTTCGTGCAGGCCCTGCGCCGGGAAGAGCCCCTCAAGAGCGTCCCCATCATCATGCTCACCGTCAAGCAGACCGCCGACGACGAGCTTGAGGCCCTCCATTTCGGCGTGGACGATTTCATCGTGAAGCCCTTCCAGGCTTCGGACCTCGTCGCCCGCATCAAGGCGGTGGTGCGGAGGGCCCGCGCCTGACCTCATGCGTAATCTGGGCGTCGCTCTGCTCATCATGGGCCTGCTGGCCGGCGGCGTCTACCGTTGGCTGCAGCCGGGGACCGAGGAGGTCCTGGTGGAGATCCCCAGCGGCCTCAACGCCTCCGGGACGGCCCAGCTGCTCAAGAAGGAGGGCATCATCCGGAGCGTGACCCTCTTCAAGATCTTCGCCAAGCTGACCGGCGTGGACCGCAAGCTCAAGCCCGGCTCCTACGCCCTGCGCCGGCCCATGGCCGCGCCCCTGGCCGCCTGGCGGCTCCATGAGGGGAAGATCCAGCCCATCAAGGTGGTCATCCCCGAGGGGTTCATGGCCAGGCAGATCGCCGACCGTCTCGAGGCCTCCGGCATCACCTCATCGGCGCTCTTCATGGATTACGTGCGCAAGAACAACCTGGAAGGGTTCCTGTTCCCCACCACCTACCTCTTCGCCAAAGGTCTGCCGGCCGAGAGCGTGGCGCACTCCATGCACGCCGAGTTCAAGAAGGTCGTGGAGCCGGCGTTCGCCTCGGCAGGACAGAACCGCTTCTCTTTGCCCCAGGTCATGACCCTGGCCTCCATCGTCCAGCGCGAGGCGCGCGTGATGGACGAGATGCCCGTGATCTCGGCCGTGTACCGCAACCGCCTGACCCGCCGGATGCGCCTGGAAGCGGACCCCACCGTGCAGTACATGCTGGGCAAGGACACCGGGGAGTGGCTGCAGGGTCTGCGCTACAAGCACTTGGAGGAGTACTCACCCTACAACACCTACCGGTATCCGGGCCTGCCCCCGGGGCCGATCTGCAGCCCCGGCCTGGAGGCGGTCAAGGCCGCCCTGTATCCCGCCGACGAGCCCTACCTGTATTTCGTCGCCGCGGACGACGCGGGGCACCACGTGTTCAGCACCACCTACGAGGAGCACACCCGCAACGTGGCGCGCTACCGCCGCGAAGTCCAGAAAGCCGGCAAGAAGTAGGAAGCCCGTTTAGAAGTTCATGGCCTCTGGAGGCCGTTAAGGATCCGCTCCAAGGTCGGGATGTCCAGGTTGTCCAGGTCCTGTACCGGCGGCGGCAGGCCGCCTGAGGTCTGGGGCGGGGCACCGTTCCCCTGGTTCGGCGCAGGGCT
>MGTY01000038.1:7879-58564 GCA_001799695.1 Elusimicrobia bacterium GWA2_69_24 | reverse complement strand
GTGGGTGCCGACGGTAACCGGTCCCGGCATGTCTGTTCCTATTCGAGGCCCGCGCCCGCAGTACCGAATGTTAGACTCCGCTTGCCATAATCTATGGGTATAACTGAACTCGCCCAGGCGTCCAAAGGCCACCCTGCTTATCATACTGATCCAGCCCAGCGCTAAATTCGCGGAACACGTAATCCTTAACAATGCCATCCAACGAAAACACGATGCTCAAGCATTTCCATCGGCGATTGTCAGAGGACTGGCCTTGGATGCTTAGGTGTTCCACTCGCCCACCTGGTGAATGACAGTACTGCCAGAATGGCTCCCCTGAAGGGGTGAGTTGTCTCGCGTCGGGCTTGCCAAATCGTGTCTCAACCTCCTTCTTCGTTGTTGTGCCTCGCGTTATTGTGTCGACGTCAACTTGAAGCAATGTCTTCCCGCGCTCTGGCACCACATAATACTCGCAGGCATTCGCCAGGAAGAGCCCTGCCAAAAGTCCCGCCAAACCTCGTTTTAGATTCATCGTGAGTCTAACGATAGAGTGGGCTGACCTGTAATTCGCGGGGTACTAAAACCAATCATAGCATGGCAAAAGTCCATTTAATCCTCATTAATCCTGGGGAGGTGGATCAGGCAAGAAAGCAGAGAACTGCCGACCGGCCGGTCGGCCTTTGCGCTGGGCGTCGGGCATGCTCCGGAGCATGCTCGGTCCGGCGCACCTGTGCCCGGGCACAGTCGGCGAACGGGGGTCGTTGACGGATTCCGACGGGAAAGGCTATAATCAACCCCTATGGCGAAACTGAAGACCGGACGGCACACGGGGGCCATGAAGGCTCACCGGCAGTCGCAGAGAGCGGCGCTCCGCAACCGCATCCTTCGCAAGAAGATGCGCGAGACCACCAAGGAGTATATGACCGCGGTGGGCACGAAAGAGAAGCAGGGGGACGCCAAGAAGCTTCTGACGTCCGCCTACTCCGCTTTGGACAAGATGGCGAAGAAGGGCACCATCCACTGGAAGACGGCTTCCCGCCGGAAATCCCGGCTGGCCGCCCAACTCGCGAAGACCGCAGCGGCTTAACGGCCTCTTCGGTTCCGGCTCGGCTGCTTGACCCTTCCCTCCGGGGAGGGTCAAGTGCTTAAGGGGGATAAGTCCATGCTTCGATCGCTGACCATGTTGCTGGCGGGAGCGCTGCTCATCCCGCAAGCCGCCTCGGCCGACGACTTCCTGCGCGGGGGCGACCTGCTGGACGTCTTCTTCAACCTGAAGGAGTCCATCACCCAGTTCAAGAAGCCGAACCTGAAGTTCGGCAAGCTGGAGTTCCACCCGTACTACAGGGTCACCGCGAGCTACGACGACAACATCTACCTGCGCTCGCAGGACTCCCAGCAGGTGTTCGGCTCGATGATCATCGACAACAGTTTCGGTGTGAGCCTGAAGCTTCCCGCGACGAGCCGGCATCAGTTCCAGGGGGGCTACGCCGGCCAGTCCTTGGCGTACTCCAAGCACCCGAGCCGGAACAACACCGTCCAGCAGAACGTCAACCTGGGCTACGGGTTCAAGGGCCCGGCCGGCTTCTCCCTCAAGGCGCAGGACACCTACGTGAACACCCAGGACCCGGCCAGCTCCGAGCTCGTGGACCGGGAACAGCGCTATCAGAACTCGGCCGGCGGCGTCATCGAGTACGCGCCGGGCGGGGGGGCTTTCTACATCGCGGCCGACGGTGAGCATCTCGTCCACCGCTACCAGAACGAGAGCCTCGCCGCGGCCCTCGACCGCTACGAACTCACCGTCGGCGGCCGCATGGGCTTGCGGATCATGACCAAGACCCGGGTCTTTGCGGGCTACAAGCGCCAGATCGTGCACTATACGATCGACGAGTACGCGGCCGGCGGCAACACCTACGACGCGAAGAACAACAAGGCGGACCTCCTCGTCGCCGGCATCGAAGGGCGGATCCTGCCCAAGGTGCAGGGCTCGATCGAGACCGGCGTCGTGCACCGCACGTACGACGGCCCCGAGACGGACCGCGCCGAAATCACGGCCCGCCGCACCGGCTCGACCAGGAACTGGGTGATCATGGGTCAGAGCCAGTGGAAGCCCGGCGCGCGCACGGACGTCAACCTGCGCCTGAGCCGCGGACTCCAGGAATCCACCTACGCGGGCAACCGGTTCTACATCGCGAACCTCGCGGCCCTCAGCATCAAGCACAAGCTGCCTTACAAGCTCGTCATCGCCTTGGGGGGCGCCATCGGATTCGACCAATACCCGGAGGCCGTCTCGGACACCGAGGCGAACCGGCGCGATGACATCTACACGCAGTTCGCGTCCCTCACCTACGACATTCAGGACTATCTCAGCGTCGGGCTCTCCTACTCGCACAAGGAGAAGCATTCCACGCAGAGCGCCCAGTTCAACTACCTGGACAACGTCAGCGGGGCGTTCGTGGGCGTGACGTTCTAGTCAGGCTTTGCCGCAGACCCGCAGGACCAGCTGTTCCAGCTCGATGGCCGGCTCCAGCCAGGTCTTGGACTTGAGGGCCACTTCGGTCTCCACGCAGGAGCGGAGCGCCCGGATGAGGCTGGTTTCGCGGATGCGTCCCACCGTCGCCAGGTATTCCCGGTCGTAGTAGGCGTTCAGCCGCAGGAGCTGGAAGATCCGGTCCGGGGGCTGCCCGCTCTTGAGCAGGCGCTTGGCCCGGAGCTGGCGGTTGACCGCGCGGGAGACGTCGTAGAGGAGCTTGAAGGGGTCCTCGCCTTCCTCCAGCATGCGCCGGAGCAGGGCCAGGGAACCGGCGGCGTCCCGCTTCTCGAGCTTGCGGGGCAGTTCGAAGGGGCTGGCCTGCTGATGATAGCCCAGGCAGGCGGCCGCGTCCGAGAGAGTGATCTTCTTGCGGTCCTTGAGGAACAGGCGGAGCTTGCTCAGCTCGGCCCGCAGTATGCCCCACTCGCAGCCTGCCTCCTCCACCATGAACTCGGCGGCTTCGGTCGGCAGCTCGAAGCCGGCTTGGCGGGCCGCCTCGCAGAGCTTGGCCACGGCCTCGCCCTGGCGCAGGGCCTTGAAGAGCGCGATCCCATCCAGGGCCCGGACCGCGGCCGCCAGCGCGTCCTTGGCGTCCGGCTTCTTCTCGGAGGAGACCAGGCAGAGCGTGGTGCTGAGCAGGGGGTCGCGCAGGTAGTCGGCGATGAGGCGCCGCGATTCCGCCGCGAACTTGGCGTCCCGGACGATCACCAGGCGCCGGTCGGCGAACATGGGCGGGGTCTGGCAGGTGGCGACGAGGTCCGCCGCCTCGCCCTCGTTCCCGGAGTATTCGCTGAGGTTGAAGTCGTCGGGCTTGAGCAGTTTCTTGAGCCCGTCAACCGCGGCCGCCTTGGCCGGGCCGTCCTCGCCGAAAAGGTAGTAGGCCGGGCGGAAGCGGCCCTGCTTCCACTCTTGCGCGAGAGCCTGGGGGGTGAACTCCGGCATTCCGCTCAGTAGGGGTTCGGGTTGACCGGGCGGTTGGGCATGGAGGGGGTGCCCTCGCTGGGAGGCGTGTCGGAGCTGATGCCGCGCTGGGAGGTGCCCGAGACCGAGCCGAAGCCTTCGATCGTCCGTTTCACGACGTCGTGCGCCAGGATCTCCCAGATGAGCTCGCGCGCCTGCTCCTCGGTGATGCCGCCGGCCAAGGTGGAGGCGGTGTAGCTCTGGATGCCTTCCAGGTTCGGCTCGGTCCACAGGATCTGGTTGCGGGAGCGGTCGATGAACTGGAGGTCGGCCATGACGCGCAGCTTGTAGGCCGTGTTGGTCATCACCGAGTCGTACTGGGTGGGGGTGAGGATGTAGCGGGTGACGGTGACCAGCACGACCCCGTCCGCGAGGGACTCGGGCAGGATCTGATAGCGGCCGTCGCGCAGGAACTCGTCGCGGATGCGCAGGGTGAGCTTGTCCTCGAGGCCGAACTGCTGGGTCTTGTTGACCACGGGACGGATGGCGATCTTCTTGATGTGCTGGGGGAGGATCTGGGCCGCGGGCTTGTAGAGGATGTCGTCGCCCCCGCCGCACCCCATCCACACCAGACAGAACAGCAGTCCCGGCAATGCCCTGCGCACATTCAGTTGCTTCATGACGACCTCAACTTTCAGCGACGACGATGTTGACGAGGCGGTTGGGGATCGCCACGACCTTCGCGATCCGCTTTCCCGCCGTGAGCTCCTGGATGCGGGGCAGCGCCAGGGCCGCCTTCTGCAGGGCCTCCGCCGCGGTCCCCGGGGGCACCTGCGCGTGGTCCCGCACCTTGCCGTTGATCTGCACCGCGATCTCCACCAGGGCCTCGGCCATGCGGCTCTCGTCGTACTTCGGCCAGGGGCGGGCGGAGAGGAAAGGCTTGTTGCCGAGGCGCTCCCAGAGCTCCTCGGTGGTGTGCGGGGCGAAGGGGTTGAGCAAAGACAGGAAGGCCTCGGCGTCGACCCGGGCGGGCTTCTCGGCCGCCTGGATCTCGTTGAGGTAGATGTCGAGGGCGCTGATGGCGGTGTTGAACCGGAAATCCTCGATGTCCGTGCCGACCTTCTTGATGGTGCGGTTGCGCAGGGGCGCGGCGCCGTCGCCGTCCCCGAGGAGGGCGGGGTCGGAGAAGAGCGTCCAGACCCGGCGCAGGAAGCGCACCCGGCCCATGATGTCTTTCATGTCCCAGGGCTTGGAGTCGGCGAAGGGCCCCATGAACATCTCGTAGAGGCGGAACACGTCGGCCCCGTAGCGCTGCAGGACCTCGTCGGGGTTGACCACGTTGCGCTTGGACTTGGACATCTTCTCGATCTGCCGGTCGACTTCCTCGCTGCCCTGGCGCAGGAGGACCTTGCCGTCCTCGCGGACCACGACCTCGTCGTAGTGGTGGTAGATGCCGCGCTTGTCGCGGTAGGAGGATGAGAGGATCATGCCCTGGTGGCGGAGCTTCTGGAAGGGCTCCTGGGTGGATACCAGCCCGAGGTCGAAGAGGACCTTGTGCCAGAAGCGGGCGTAGAGCAAGTGGAGCACGGCATGCTCGGCCCCGCCCACGTAGCAGTCCACCGGCATCCAGCCCTTCTCGGCGTCGGCGTCCCAGGACTCCACGTTGTTCTTGGGGTCGAGGAAGCGGAGGTAGTACCAGCAGGAGCCGGCCCACTGCGGCATGGTGTTGGTCTCGCGGCGGGCCTTGCCGCCGCAGGTCGGACAGCGGGTCGTGACCCAGGAGGTGACCGCGGCGAGCGGCGACTCCCCGGTCCCGGTGGGCTTGTAGTGGAGCACGTCGGGCAGCAGGACCGGGAGCTCGGATTCGGGCACCGGGACGTTGCCGCACTTGCCGCAATGGATGATGGGGATGGGCTCGCCCCAGTAGCGCTGGCGCGAGAACACCCAGTCGCGCAGGCGGTAGGAGACGGCGCGTTTGCCGAGCCCCTGCTCCGCCAGGTAAGCGTTCATGCGCTCTTTGGCCTCGGGGGTGGACAGGCCGTCGATGACGCCTGAGTTCACGGCGACGCCGTCGCCCGTGTAGGCCGTCTTCTTGAACAGGTCCGGGTCGCCCCCCGAGCCCGCCGGGGGCTCCACGACCTTGCGCACCGGCAGTTCGTACTTCACGGCGAAATCGAGGTCGCGCTGGTCGTGGGCCGGGACGGCCATGATGGCCCCGGTGCCGTAGTTGGCCAGGACGTAGTCGGCGATCCAGACCGGGATCTTGCGGCCGTTGACCGGGTTGACGGCCAGGGCGCCGGTGGGAACGCCGGTCTTCACGACCTGGAGCTCGGTGCGCTCCAGGTCCGACTTGCGGCGCGCGGCGGCCACGTATTCCTCGACCCGGGAGCGGAAGGAGGGGTCCGTGATCCGGTGGACCAGGGGGTGCTCCGGGGCCAGGACCATGTAGGTGGCGCCGTAGAGCGTGTCCGGGCGGGTGGTGAAGACGGTGATCTTCTGGTCGCCCACGAGGAAGTCGACCTCGGCGCCCTCGGAGCGGCCGATCCAGTTGCGCTGCATCTGGAGCGTGGACTCCGGCCAGTCCAGGCCGTCCAGGTCCGCGAGGAGGCGGTCCGCGTAGGCCGTGATCTTGAGTATCCATTGGCGCATGTCGCGCCGTTCGACCGAGGTGCCGCAGCGCTCGCAGGAGCCGCCGTAGACCTCCTCGTTGGCGAGGCCGGTCTTGCAGGAGGGGCACCAGTTGATGGGGATCGTGCTCTCGTAGGCGAGCCCGCGCTTGACCAGCTGCAGGAAGATCCACTGCGTCCAGCGGTAGTATTCGGGGTCCGTCGTGTCGATCTCGCGCTTCCAGTCGTAGCTGAACCCGAGGGCCTTGATCTGCCGGCGGATGTTGTGGACGTTGCGCTCGGTGATATCCTTGGGGTGCTTGCCGGTCTGGATGGCGTAGTTCTCGGCCGGCAGGCCGAAGGCGTCCCAGCCCATGGGGTGGAGCACGTCGAAATCGTTCATCCGCTTGTAGCGGCAGAGGATGTCGGTGGCGGTGTAGCCCTCGGGATGGCCGACGTGGAGGCCGTCGGCGGAGGGGTAGGGGAACATGTCCAGGCAGTAGAACTTCCGGCCCGGTCGGGGGGTCTCAGGGGCGCGGAAGAGGCCGGCCTCTTCCCAGCGCGCCTGCCATTTGCCTTCTATCTCGGCGTAGGGGATCGACTCTTCGGCGGTGGCCCGCATAGGCCCCGATTATAACATTGGGGGGAGGATTCAGTCGAGGCGGAGTATGTCGACCACGCGGCCCTTGGGCACCCGCGCGGCGGCGGCCGGCACCACGATGAGGACCTGGCTGCGCAGCATGGACTTGAGCACCCCGCTCTGCTGGTCCGGGAACGGCTCCACGCGCAGGGCGGGGCCGGTCCCCGCCAGGATGCCGCGCAGGAAGTGCAGGCGGCCGGGCTTGAGGGTGAGCGCGCTCCCCAGTATGGCGCGGCCGACGCGGAGATCGGGCCCCGGCCGCCGGAGCATCGCCTCGATCGCGGGCCGCACGAAGAGGTGGAAGGTCACCAGGGCGCTGGTCGGGTTCCCGGGGAGGCCGAACACGAGCTGGCGGCCGCGCACGCCGAAGAAGGCGGGCTTGCCCGGCTTGATGCGCACCTCGGAAAAGACGGTCCGGACCCCGAAGCTCCGGAGCCCCTCCTTTACGAGGTCGTAGTCCCCGACCGAGACGCCCCCGGAGAGGACGAGGATGTCGGCCGAGCGGGCGGCCTGGAGCCTGCGGCGCAGGGAGGCGGCCCGGTCGCGGGCGATGCCGAGGTAGAAGGCCTCGGCCCCGGCCTGGCGGGCCAGGGCCGTGAGGGCGTGGCCGTTGGAGTTCCAGATCCGTCCCGGGCCCGGTTCCGTGCCCGGCTCGACGATCTCGTCGCCTGTGGCGATGATGGCGAGCCGGGGGCGGCGCACGGCCCGCACCGAGGCCAGCCCCAAAGAGGCCAGTATCCCCACCGCGGCGGGACCGAGCAGGGAGCCTCGTTGCAAGACGCGCTCCCCGCGGGCGAGGTCCTCCCCCGCCGCGCCGACGTTCTCGCCCCGCCGCACCGCGCGCCGGATCCGGACCCGGTCGCCCGCGGGTTCGGTGTCCTCGACCATGACCACGGCGTCGGCGCGGGCCGGGAGCGGGGCGCCGGTCATGATGCGCAGCGCCTGCCCCGGGCCGACGGCCCCGCGGCGGACGCGGCCGGCCGGGAGGTCCCCGATGACTTCCAGCTCCGCCGGGCGGTGCGGCCCGGCCAGCCGGACATCCGCGGCCCGCAGGGCGTAGCCGTCCATGGTGGCCTTGGCGAAAGGGGGGACGGGCCTGCGGGCCACGACGTCCCGGGCCAAGGACCGGCCGAGGGCCGCCGCCAGGGCGACGGACTCGGCGGGCAGGGGCTTGGCTCGAGCTGCAACCGCGCGGCGGGCTTCGTGGTATTCGATCATGTTGCCTATCCTATTCGATCATCTTCTTGAGGAGGATCTGCGCCTTCTCGTTGGCGGGGTCTTGGCGCAGGACGGCCTGCAGGTGGCTGGAGGATTCCTTGAGCTTGCCGGTCTCGTAGAGCGCCTTCCCGAGGTTGAGGTGCGCGTCGATCTGGTCGGGCGCGACCACCACCGAGCGCTCCCAGTAGGCGATGGCCCTGGGCAGGTTCCCCAGGGAGTATTGGATGTTGCCCAGGTTGTTGAGCGGGCCGGGGCGCGCCGGGGCCAGCCGGGCCGCGAGCTCGAAACGGTCCATGGCCAGATCCCAGGACTTCTCCTTGGCGTAAGCGAAGGCGAGGCTCTCGGCGAGGTCGGCGTTGCCGGGCTCGGCCCGGAGACGCTCCTCCAGGATGCGCAGGGCCTCGGAGAGCTCCTGCGACGGCTGGACGTGGAAGCCGGGTTGGCGGCTGAGCCGGCGCTGGGCGAGCATCGGCTGCGCGGCCAGGGAACCCCAGGCCAGGAGCGCGGCCGCGCCCAGGGCCGCCAGGCCGTAGCGGCCCGGGAACTCGGGCAGGGGGCTCTCCCGGAGGGAGGGCTCCGCGCTCAGTCCCAGGGCGGAGCCCAGGCAGAAGAAAGCCAGGAATGCGGACACCCCGAAACGCAGGTCCGGAGAGAAGAGGTTCTGGGCCAGCAGCGCCGCGGCGGCCAGGGCCAGGCCGGCGGCCAAGGGGCCGCCGGCCCCGTCCAGGCGCAAGGTCCGGCGGAACGCGATCAGCGCCGCGACGACCAGGTTCGCCAGGAGGGCGAAGCCCACGATCCCGGTCTCCGCCAGCACCTGGAGGTACTCGTTGTGGGCATAGTTGATGATGACCTTCTGTTCCGGCCACAGGGCGCGCAGGGCGGCCGTGGCGTACTCGGGGAATTCGATGTGGAAGCGTCCCAATCCGCAGCCCAACCACGGCCGGGACAGCCAGAGGGCGACCGTGTCCCGCCAGATGAGGCCGTGCGTCCACTGGCGGTCGCGGAACCACCAAGCCGCCGCGGCGCCCAGGGCCAGGGCGCCGAACAGGGCCGCCCAGCGCGCGCGGCCCTGGCCCAGGAGGACGGCGCCTGCCGCCAGGGCGGCGCCCAGTCCTACGACGGAGGCCCGGGTCTGGGTGGTCAGAAGCCCTGCGGCGATGAGGGCGGCGCAGACGCCGAAGAAGACCTTGGATGCGGCGGACGCGGACCGGGTCATGGACAGCGCCACCGCGAAGGACGCGGCCAGGTACGCGGCGAAGAAGATGGGGTTTCCAAAGGTCGCGATGGGGCGCTCCAGCTCGGGCACCGCGAGCACCCAGAACCCGCCCCGGGTCTGCAGGAGGGCGTAGACGCCGAGCAGGGCCGCGCTGGCCGTCCAAAGTCCGGCCACCCGCGCGGGGCGTTTCAGGCGGGGGATGGTCTGGGAGGCGGCGAAGAAGGTCGCGGCCGAGAACAGGATCCGGTTGAGTTCCAGCGCGGAGGCGCCCCGTTCCGGCGACAGGGCGTAGAAGAATATCCCGCCCGCGGCGTAGAGCGCCACCGGCAGGTCGAGGGGCGTGCGCAGCCAGGCGGCGCCCGCCGCGGACAGCCAGGAGGCGAGCACGGACAGGAGGACCGCGCCGACCCCCGCCTCGGCGGCGAGGAGCTTCCAGCGCAGGATCTTCTGGTCCGGGACCACGGCCAGGGCCAAAAACGCCGCGCACCATAGCAGCGTCCAGACGGGGTCGCGCATCCTCAGGCCTTGAAGAGGGAAGCGACGATGCGTTCCTGCCGGCGGAACATGCGCTCGCGGTCCGCGGCGCGGCCGTCGTCGTAGCCGGCCAGGTGCAGGGCCCCGTGGGCCGCCAGGGTCAGGAGCTCCTTGAAGGGGGGATGCCCCAGCGCGCGGGACTGCCGGCGCACCGCCCCCAGGGAGACGGCGATGTCCCCGAAGGGAGATTCATCCGAGGGCGCGGCGGCTCCGGGTCCGCTCTCGGGATAAGGGAAGGCGATGACGTCGGTCGGACGGTCCTGGCCCAGGAAGCGCCGGTTGAGGGACCGGATGCCGCGGTCGGTGACCAGGGCCAGGCAGAGCTCGCCCCGGCGCCGGCGCCGGGCGCCCAGCCCCTGGAGCACGGCCGCGGTCACCAGGCGGCGCTGGGCCGGCTTCAGCTTTCCCGCTCCCAGAAGGGTCACTTTCATTTCTCTTTCTCCCAGGCGTCGAACGCCTTGACGATTTCAGCCACCAGCGGATGCCGGACCACGTCACGCTCGCTGAAATGGACGAAGCGGATGTCGGGGATGTGCCCGAAGATCTTCTCGATGAGCACCAGCCCCGAGCGCCGGGGGTTCTCCAGGTCGATCTGGGTGACGTCCCCGGTCACGACCACGCGCGAGCCGGTCCCCATGCGGGTGAGGAACATCTTCATCTGCCCGATCGTGGTGTTCTGGGCCTCGTCGAGGATGATGAAGGCGTCCTCGAGGGTGCGGCCGCGCATGTAGGCCAGCGGCGCGATCTCGATGATCTCCTCGTTGCGCAGGAGCCGGAACTTGTCCGGGCCGAGGCAGGCGACGAAGCCGTCGAAGAGCGGCTTGAGGTAGGGGTTCACCTTGTCGTAGAAATCGCCCGGCAGGTAGCCCAGCTTCTCCCCGGCCTCGACCACCGGGCGGGTGAGGATGATGCGGGAGATCTCGCGGGCCCGGAGCAGGCGCAGGGCCGTGGCCACGGCCAGGAAGGTCTTGCCGGTGCCGGCGGGGCCGATGCCGAAGGTCATGTCCCCCGCCAGGATGGTCTCCACGTACTCCTTCTGAAGCGGAGTCCGCGGCCGGATGGCCTTCCCGTATGCTGAGAGGAGGACGGCGTCCTCGGGCATGGGGGCCGGGCCGTTGGGGAACTCGGCGGCCCAGGGGCCGCCGTCCCCTGGGCGGCGCCGTCCACCGCCCGCGGGGGGGGCGGCGGGGGCCGCCGGTTCCGCGTCGGGCAGGGCCCCGGAGCGGATCCCGTCGAGCCGCTCCTTGAGGCGCCGGTAGGCCTTCTGGACGCGGGAGGAGACGCCGCGGATGGTGAGGTGCAATTCGTCGCCTTGGACCTCGTGGCGCAGGAAGATCTCGACGCCGCATTCGTTCTCCACTCGGCGCAGGTGGGAGTCCTGCTCGCCCAGAAGGTACAAGGACTCCTGATCGCTCCTGAGGAGCAGTTTGCGGGTCCCCATCTATGCCTCCTCCAGCTCAGGCTCCTGCGTCCCCGCGGCCGCCTCCGGCGGCAGGACGGGCTCCGGGAGTCCCAGCAGGCGGGCCAGGCGGGAGAGCGCTTCCCGCGGGAGCGGGGCCAGCGTCCGCTCCGACGCGAGGCGCCAGCCCAGGGCCCGCAGTTCCCATAGGTCCACGTGCAGGCCGGCTCCGGCGGCCGTCTCCAGCAAGGACACCAGTCCCGAAAGGCGCGCCGGTTCGGGGGCGCGCTCCAGGGCCGCGGCCAGGGCGCGCAGATGCCGGCGCAGGACCTCCGCCCCGGGCAGGGCGTCGACGACGGTCCCCAGCTCGGCGTTCTCGGCCAGGAGCCGGGCCAGTTCCCCGGAGGGGACTTCCGCCGGTGCGGTCCGGAGCCGGGCGATGAAGGCGTCCCATTCCTCCAGGGCCCGGCGCTTGCGCGAGTCTCCCCGGGGGAGGAGCCGCCGCGCGGCGGCGCGCCGCGCCGCGGGGAAGAGCGCGTCGAGCGTGAAGTGGTCGCGGCCGAAGATCCGGTCGAGCGCCTCGTCGAGCGCGGCGGCGCCGGGCTCCGGGGCCGCCGCGCTGGCGCGCAGCAGGGCTTCGTCCAGAGCGGCGGCGATCTCCTCGCAGCGCGCCCGGTCCGCCCCGGGCAGGATCCAGCAGCGCAGGTCGGTGCCGCCGCAGTGGAGCACGGCGGCGCAGCCGTCCAGGCTCTCGCAGGTGCGCAGGCTGCGCAGGGAGAAGCGGCTCACGGACAGGGAGCGCTCCCGGCGCCGGGACGCGAAGCCCCGGCGGCACAGGGCCGCGGAACGGAAGTCCAGGGTCCGGGCGGGGCCCGCGCCGGCGTCTTCGTCGAGGAGGCCGAGGTCGCGGAGGTGGTCGGCGACGGCGTAGTGGGCGGCGCCGCGGCGGAGCTCCAGGCGCGACGGCTGGACCAGGCGGACGAACGCCTCCGCGGCGTCGGTGTAGGGCGTTCCCGCCGCGGGAACCCGCGCCAGGCGGGAGAGCAGTCCCTGGCGGAGGGCCTCGGAGGCGGCCGGTCCCCCCCGGGGGACGGCGCTTCCAAGCGCGCCGTCGTCCTCCACGAGGGCCATGAGGTCCATGGTCCGCGCCGCGGCGAGGAGGGCCGAGACCGGCCCCGGGTCGGTGAGCAAGGACCCCTCCCAACCCCAGCGCGCCAGCATGGTCAGGCGCCAGCGCTCCATCTCGCACAGGCGCAGGGCCAGGCGGGCCTCGCCGGGAGTCGGGTGCCGCTTGGCATGGAGGTCGAGGAAGGCCTGAAAGGGGGCGGCGGGTCCGGGCAGGCGGATGAGGGGTCCGTAGTCCTCGCGCGCGGCGGCGGGGGAGACGAAGACCTTGCGGCCCAGTCCCTCGAAGCGGCGGTCGGCCTCGGCGGAGAGCCAGTGCAGGGCCTCGCGCAGGGGGGCGCGCCACCTGGCCTCGGGGCCGCAGCCGCAGTCGGTGCTCCAGCGGCCTACGCCGTGCGGGCAGCTGCGGGAGCTCAAACGCCGCAGTTCGACCTCTTGGGGCGGGGGGAACAAGTCGAGGAAGCGGCCGTAGTTCACGCTGCGCGCGGGGGCGTCGCGGGACAGCAGCTCCAGGGCGACGGCCAGGGCCCATTCCCCGTGGGGCTGGCGCAGGCCGAACCAGTCCCCGTCCAGGGCCGCGTGCGCGAGCTCCGCGGCGTCGTTGGCGGTAAGGGAATCCACGAGGCGGTTGGCGAATCGTTCGCCGGATTCCAGGATGCGCTCCCGCGCCTGTTCCGGGGGCGTCCCCGCGGACGGCCGCGCGTCAGGAGAACATTCTCTTGCGCGGTCCCTGACGGTCGATAGCGTCAGGGGCAGGGCGCCGAGGAGACGTTCCGGGGAGAGGTCGGCGCGGTAGCAGAACACGGCCAAGGACAGCGCCGGGCGGGACTGCGAACGCCATAGGTAGGGCCGGGTGGGAGCCAGGGTCCGGGGCGCCGCCTCCGCCCATTCCTCCTCGGATCGGGAGCCGGCGCGCCGGACCCGGGCGGCCTGCGCCGAGGACAGCAGGGTGAACCGGACCCCGGCCTCGGCGGCGGCGGCGAGGGTCTCCTCGTCGGCCGCGTTCTCCGGGAGCCAGAGGCCCTCGGCGGGGCGCCCGAAGCGGCGTTCGAAATCCAGGAGTCCCCAGCGGATGGCCGCGCGCTTGTCCGCTTCGGAGGCGAGGGGCAGGATCAGGCTCGGGCAGGGCGAGGCCAGGGCGCTGCCGTGGCCGCCGTTGCGGGCCCGCGAGAGGCGGTCCGCCTCCAGGAGGCCGGCGTAGGCGCGGGGCTCGCGGCGCTCGAGCCATTCGAGGAGCGCGGGGCTGAAGTCGAAGCTCAGGGATTCGAAGTTGTTGCGGACCCCCGCCATGCTTCCCGGCCAGTCGAGCAGGGCCGCCGCGGTGTTGGGGCCGATGCAGTCGCGGAAGAGCCGCCCGGGCTCCTCCCCGCACTCCTCGGTCCAGGGGTCCTCCCGGAAGGGGACGTCGAAATGGGCGTGGACGCAGTAGAACTTATTCTTCACGCGATCCCGTCGACCAGGTCCCGGATGTCGCGGAGCACGCAGACGTGCACCGGAGCTCCGGCGGTCTCGGGCGAGCGGGCGAGGACCCTCCGGAAGGCGAGAGGGTCGTCCGATTCGAAGAGCGCGACCAGGGGCTGCTCTCCGAGGCCGCGTCCGTCCAGGACCTGCAGCTTCCCGCCCGCGTCCGGGGCTGGGGCGGTCAGTGCGGCCAGGGCCTCTTCCGGGAACGGCTGGACGAACAGCATACGGGACCCGCTCCCGGGGGCGGAGAGGGTGCCGAGGTGGGAGCGCACCAGGACCAGGTGCTTGCCGAACCCGGACTCCTGCAGGCGATTGCTCATCTCGATGAAGTCCTCGAGCCGCGGGCTCACCGACCACAGGAGGATGTCGCAGTCCGCGCTCAGCCCGGTGAGGGTGTAGGCCGCGACGCGGTTGCGCTCCTGGAAGCGGTCGAACACCCCCAGGAAATCCTGTTTGGCCACGAGCTTCTCGTTGTTCATCAGCGAGTGGAAGGACGGGTCCAGCCGGAAGAACTGCAGGGCGGAGAAGAGGACGCCGGCGGCCTTCTCCTTCTCAATCGGCATCGATATCGCTCGGGTAACGTTCATCACGGGAGACCTCCGAGTCTTCGGGGAACGCGTCGATCTGGGACGGCGTGGACTTCTTGGGCCGCGCCGCGCCGCGCTCGTTGTCGCGGGTGCCGGGTCCGACGGGAGCGCCCTGCGGCTGCCGGCCGGCGCCGCGGGCCCGGGGGGCTGTGTCCTCCGGGAGCACCGCTTCCGGCGGACGGGCCGTGCCGGACGGGCGGTGGAAGCCGACCGAGCTGACGCTCGCGGTGCTCAGGATCAGGAACCGGGACCGCTCCGTGATCCCGGAGGAGATCTCGGTCTCGTCGTAGGTCGTGATGCCCGTGGAGACGCGCACCGGGAGGAAGGTCTCCCCGTTGAAGGAGATGAGGGCTTCGGTGGGCACGCGCAGCACGTCCTTGCGCACCAGCGCCGTGATCTCTCCCTCCCATTCGGTCTCCGGCTCCAGGTAGTGTCTTTCGTCGAGAAGGCAGGTGAAGGTCCCGCCGGGTTCGATGAGCTCGCCCTGGACGTCCAGCTTGAACTGCTCCACGCGGCCCTGGAGCCGCTTCTTCGGGTCGTTCTTGGCCCAGAAGGTGAGGATCTGCCCGTCGCGGATCCAGTGCGTGTCGCCGGGCCGCACGCGGCCGACCAGGCGCAGGCGGGAGGCCGCTTCCGCCAGCAGGGCCCCGGGCTTGACCCACTTGGTGGGTCGGGCGAAGATCTTGAGGACGAAGCAGGTCCCGGGGCAGCGGATGGGGGTCGGCTTGTACATGCGCTGCCAGCGCTCCTCGAGGATCTGGGAGGGGGTGGTCTGGCGCGAGTCCATCAGGGCGGAGAGCTCCTGGTTCAGCACGTAGCCGATGGCGGTCCGACCCGTGGCCCAGAAGTAGGGCTTGGGGCGCACCTCCTCCACGCGGCCCTCGATGGAGGAGCTGATCTGGAAGACGTCCTCGGTGCGCACCGTGCCGCCGGTGTGGATGAGCACCCGGAGCGTGCCCCGCTTCGCCTGGCCCACGCCCTGGGCGGCGAGGGGGACGCTCAGGAGGGGGATCAGGATGAGGCCGAGCATAGGCGATCCTTTTCCGCGTCGAGTTTCGCGTTCTTCCCGGTCCACAGGTGGGAGAGGAAGGCCGCGTAGGTCCAGGGGCAGGTCTGGGCGAAGCCTTCCGAGAGGGCCTCGGCGTAGCGCTGGATCTCCGGTTGGGCGTGGGCGTCGGCGCGGAGCCAGAGGAAGTTCATGAGGCTGCGCGCGTTCACGGTCCAGAAGAACTCGGTGTAGACGGTCACCGGCAGGACCATGCGGGCCATCTCGCGGGCGACTCCGGCCTCCACCATCCCGTGGTAGGTCTTGAAGGCCAGGTCCACCGAGGCGGCGAAGGAGCGCCGCAGGCCCTCCTGGTCGAGGGAGGGGGCCGCGACGGAGCCCTGCTTGTTTTTCTGGTCCTGCGCCCGGAAGGATTCCGGCGTGTAGAAATCCTCGGAGGGCGTGGTGTAGCGGAAGCTGATCTCGTTGTAGGCGCCGAAGCGGTGCCGGAACCACTGCCGGGCCACGAAGATGGGGGCCTTCACGTGGAATTTCAGCACGGCGTGTTCGAAGGGGGTCAGGTGCTGGTGCTTGAGCAGGTATTCGATGAGGCGGCGGTCCGCGACCTCCCCTTTCGAGGACCCGGCGAAGGAGACGCGGGCCGCCTGGAGCACGCCGGCGTCCCCGCCCATGGATTCGATGAGGCGGACGAAACCCTTGTCGAGGACCGGTATGTCGCGCATGAGAAGCCTCCTGGAGGCAGAGCTATTTTACGTTTCTTTTCCGCTCCGGGGGAGGGAGGGCCTGCCCCGCGTCCTTGAACCGCACCATGTCCGCAGTATCCCGGAAGCTGCCCACCTGCGCGTCCACCCAGCGGCCCAGACGCGCGTCGGGGAGGAGGCCCTTCTCGTTCCAGCGGAAGAAGAGGTTGTCGAGGTTCTTGCGCCAGGCGCGGGCCCGGCCGTCCCGCGTGAGGAGATAGGGCACGACGATGACCCGGCTCGTGTAGCTCAGGCCCCGGATGGTCTTGGTGAGCGCGTGCTCCGTCCTCTCCGCCTGCATGGGCGCCTTCTCGGCATCGGGGCGCAGGAGCACGGCGCGCACCGCGGAGAAGCCGCCCTGCTTGGCGACCTTCTGGGAGAGCCCGTCGAGTCGCCGCTGCAGGACCGCGTTGTCCGCGTCCTTGGCGAGCCCTTCTCCGACGATGACCACGGACTCCTTCCGGGGCTCCCGGCTCATCTCCTTGGCGCGGCTGTAGAGTATCTCGGCGATCACCGGGTCGTCGTCCAGGGCCCAGGTGAGGACCAGGGGCGCCGGGACCTTCACCCGGGGCACGATCTGCGCCTTCATCTTCCAGGAGGACAGGAATGCCTCGGACGGGAACTGGCGCAGGCCGAGCAGGTACTGGAGTTGTTCCAGCGCGGGGTCTTGGGAGCTCAAAAACACCGGGACGACGATGATCTTCTGCACCTTGGCCGCCTTGAGGCGGTCGAGCGACTGCTGGAGGTCGCGGGTGGCGACGGGGCCCGAGAAGGTCTCCATGGGGTACCGCTTGCCGAAGGCCTTGCGCAGCTCGGCCACGAACTTGTCCCAGTCCGCGTCCGCGCCGCCTCCCTCCCCGACGATGACCAGCCCGTACGGCTGTTTGCCCCAGGGGGAGGCCTGGGCGGGGACCGCGCCGGCGGCGCAGGCGCAGAGGGAGAGGAGCAGGAGGGGCCGGAGCATGGAGGTCCTATTCTAACAAAGTAACCGGCCGCTACTTGCCTCGGAAGAGGCTCTTGAACCAGCCGACGATCCCTCCCGGGTGGAGCGGGCAGTCCTCCAGGGGTTCCGTGCCGGCCAGGAACAGCTCGGTGCGGGACTCCGGACACCCGGCGCGGGCGCGCAGGCCGGAGGCGGGGTCGATGCGGACGGATACGACGCCCTCCGGACGGGGCCAGGCGGCGTCGCCCTCGAGACCTTCGCGGGCCCCGGGAGGCGGCTCGACCGAGCGCGCGAACTCCGCCCACACCGGGAGCGCGTCCGTCGCACCCGAGAGGCCGAGGCGGGCGGGCAGGTCGGTCCCCGTCCAGACTCCGGCCGCGATGCGCGGGGTGAAGCCGACGAACCAGGCGTCCTTGCCGTCGTCGGTGGTGCCGGTCTTGCCGGCCGCCAGGGTGTTGAGGTCCCAGCGCTTGAGCGGCTGGGCGGTCCCGGTCATGACGACCTCGCGGAGCAAAGACCTCATGAGATAGGCTTCGCCGGGATCCAGCACGGACTGGGGCTCGGAGGCGTGGACGTCGAGAGCGGTCCCTTCCGCGTCCAGCGCGGCCTCCAGGGCGTAGGGCTCGACGCGTAGCCCCCCGTTGGCGAAAGGGCAGTAAGCCCCCACCAGTTCCAGGAGCGTCACCTCGGAAGCGCCCAGGGCCAGGCCCAGTTCGGGCCGCAGCGGGCTGCGGATGCCCAGGCGGCGGGCATAGGCGATGACGCGGGCCGGGGTGAGTTCGGCAGCCAGGCCCACGGTCGCGGCGTTGAGGGAGAGGGCGAAGGCGCTGCGCAGGGGCACCGGGCCCCGGTAATGCCGGTCGTAGTTGCGGGGCGTCCAGGTCCCGCCCGGGATGGAGTAGGAGGCGGTGGCGTCGGAGAGCAGGGAGGCGAGGGTCCAGCGGGGAGCGTCGTGCAGGGCGGCGCCGTAGACGAACGGCTTGAAGGCGGAGCCGGGCTGGCGGAGGGCCAACGCCGCCCGGTTGTAGGGGGCGGCCGCGTAGTCCTTGCCTCCGACCATGGCGCGCACGGCCCCGCTGCGCGGGTCCAGGGCGACGAAGGCCGCTTGATACTTGGCCCGCTGCACCGCGGCCCGCGCCAGCTCCTGCATCCAGGGGTCCAAGGTGGTGTGGATCGTCATGCCCCGCGTCAGCCAGGCTTCGTCCGCGTAGCGCTCCTCCAGCAGACCCTGGACGTAGGACAGGAAGTAGTCCGATTCGTGCGGCAGCCGGCGGCTCCCGCGGAGCGCGCCGAGAGGCTCCCGCGCCGCCGCCTCCTCCTCCGCGGAAGTGATGAACCCCTCCTGCCGCATGGCAGCCAGCACCACGCCGCGCCGCTGCAGCGCGGCCGCGGGGTCGCGCATGGGGTTGTATCTGCCGGGTGAGCGCAGGAGTCCGGCCAGGAAGGCGCTCTGGGCCAGAGAGAGGGCGGAGGGGGGGCGTCCGAAGTAGTGCTGGGCCGCGGCGGAGAGACCGATGATGTTCACCGGACCGTCCTGGCCGAAATAGACGCTGTCGAGGTAGATGCGGATGATCTCCTCTTTCGGATAGCGCGCCTCGAGGTAGAAGGCGCATAGGGCTTCCCGGAACTTCCGGGAGAAGGTGCGCTGGGGGCTCAGGAAGAGGTTCTTGGCCAGCTGCTGGGTCAGGGTGCTGCCCCCCTCCGTGATCCGGCGGGCCAGGAGGTTGCGCCACGCGGCCCGGGCGATGCCGCGCAGGTCCAGGCCCCGGTGCGCGAAGAAGCGGCGGTCCTCCGCCGCGACCAGCGCCTCCAGCATGCGGGGCGGGATGTCCTCCGCCCGGAGGGGGGCGCGGCGCACGCGGCGCTTGCCCGAGACCTCGTAGAGGAGCTCGGGCTCGAGCGCGGCCGAGACCAGCGGCGCTCCGGTCCCGGCCAGGCGGAGCGAGTGCACGCGGCCTTGGTCGAGCTCGATCTCCGCGGCGACCGGGGTCGCGGGGACCAGGGGGTGACGGAAGTCCCGCAGGTGGATGCGCAGGCGCTCTCCCTCCGCGGCGAATTCCCCCGGAGACAAAGAACGGGCGTCGGGGGCGGCCGGGCGGTAGTCGAGCCGCTTCAGACGGGCGCGCAGTTCGCCGGGAGCCAGGGCATCCCCGACCCGGAGGCGGAAGGGCGCGGAGTATATCCGCGTGGTGTACTGTCCGCGCCAATCCGTGTCGAAGAGCGGGGCGATGCTCCGTTCCGCATAGAACATGATGCCGGCGACAATGGCGAGTCCGGCCGCGGCGAAGCCGGCCAGCAGCTGCAGGGAGCGCACCGCTTTCGCGCGGCGGGGTGTCCGGGAGCCGGAGCGCCGGGGGGACACGGCCGGCTCAGCGGCCGAAGGTCCAGACCGAGGTCTTGCCCCCGGCCCCGACCACGGCGACGGCGAAGCGGCGGTCCCCGCCCGGGAGTTCGGTCAGACCCGCCGCGTAGCCTCCGAGCTCGGCCTGCCAGTCCGGTTCCAGGCTGAGGCCATTCCAGGCCAGGTGGTGGAATTCGGATTTCCCGTAGAGGCCGAACGAGCCGGCAAGGGACCCGAAGCGCGGGATGTTCCGGAGGGTGTAGACGCCGGCCAGCCCGGCGACCCCGCCGTCGGCGTAGAGGCGCGGATTGAAGCGGAGCATGCGGCCCTGCCATTCGAGCCGGGTCGAGGTCTGGCCGTAGTTCTCCTTGGACAGCCAGGAGCCCTTGCGCAGCCACCCGCCTTTTCGGAAGCGGACGCGGAGGCGGTCGGCCTCGGTGTAGCCCAGAAGCAGGGGGCCGTCCGGCCCGGGAGCGGCTCCGAAGGCGTAGATCCAATCGACCCCGAGCTTGCGCAGGGAGTCCTTGGGGCGGTATTTTCCGTCGGAGTAGTCGAGCGTGTAGGCGTTGGAGAGGGGGGAATTGCGGTCGTCTTCGAGCTGTTGGACCGCGAGGGCGCGGACGCCCTGGGAGTCGAAGGAGCGCACCATCCAGGGGATCACGGCGCGGACGGAGAAGACGCCCGCGCCGCAGTCCAGGACCTGCGTCTCCATGCGCTTGAGCATCCCGTTGTGGAGGGTGGCGAACACCTCGGCCCGGCCGTCCTGGTCCAGGTCCGCGGCTTCCAGGGAGACGTAGCGGCTGCCCGTCCCTTTCAGGTCGCCGGAGCAGAGCGGGGTCCATTCGGCGGCGGTCTCCGAGTAGCGGTAGGCCAGGACCCGGTCCGGGTCCGCCAGCGCGACCTCGGCCGCGCCGTCGCCGTCGAGGTCGCCCGCCGCGATGTCCACCGCCTCCAGGGGCACAAGCGGACTGCGGTACAGCGGCACCCGCGACTGCCCTGCAGGAGCCGGCGCCGTCCCGAGCGTAGTCGAGGGACGGCCGGATTCGGGGTCCGCCCGCGGCAGCATGCGGACCTTGTCGCCCGGGGTCACCGCGGCCGGGTCCCCGGCGGCGGTGCCAACGGAGTATTTCTCCTGGATCTCGGTGATGGTCCCCGCGGCCAGCTTTTCGATGATGGGACCCAAGGAGGCGCCCGTGACCGGATGCTTGAGCTCGCCCTTTTCCTTATAAACCTCGAAGCGCTGGCCGAGGGTTATCCCGGACTCCCGGCCCAGGTCGAAGAAGAGCCGGCCCCCTTCGGTGCGGACCACGACCCCGTCGCGGGGGGCGTCGGCTCCCAGGACCGGGGCGCCGGACAGAACGGCGAAAGAGAGCGACAAAAGCAGGCGTTTCACGCGTTGGAGCATATCATTTTCCCGCTCTGGCGCGAGGGAGTCCGGATAATCTATCATCGGGAGGATGAAGATCCTCATCGCGGACGACGAACCCCACTACGTGAAGATCATCTCCGCCATGGTCCGCTACCTGGGCCATGAGGCGATCCCCGCGGCGGGCGGCGCCGCCGCGCTGACGGAGTTCCTGGCCGGAGAGCCCCAGGTCATCCTCTCCGATTGGGTGATGCCCGAGATCGACGGGCTGGAATTCTGCCGCAAGGTGCGGCGTTCCAACCGGCCCGACTACGTCTATTTCATGCTCCTGACCGGGATGAAGACCACGCATGAGGACTACTTGCGGGCCATGGAGGCTGGAGCCGACGAGTACATCACCAAGCCCGTGGATTCCGAGCTCCTGCGGGTCCGCCTGGTGGTCGCGGAGCGCATCCTGCGCCTCACGCACCAGGTGCGGGACATGCAGTCCCTCGTCCCGGTCTGTTCATCCTGCCGCAGGATCCGCCGTCCGGACGGAGCCTACATCCAGTTCGAGCAGTACTTCCAGGAAGCCGGCGGCCGGAAGTTCAGCCACGGCATCTGCCTCGAGTGCGCCAAAAAGCAATCCCTGGCCTGACCGGGATTCCAGTTGCCTTTCCGCCGGAATTTGATATTATCCCGCCTGACCGTAAAGGAGGTTCGATGAAGGTCATCCGTAATCTGGCGTTGCTCACCCTGGTCTGCGCGCTCGCGGCTGCTCCGGCCGCGGCTCTTGATTACACGTATACGGGTCACGACACCAACGTACATACCGAGAACGTGTTCGTGAATGTCAACGACTATCTGCCCTGGCGGTCGGGCGGATCGGCCCGGGCCATGGGCATGGCCGGCGCCTACACGGCCATCGGCGACGACCTCGCCGCCATCGAGTACAACCCGGCCGGGCTCGCGAACGTCAAGCATCTGCAGGTCAGCATGCTCGGCGTGATGAGCCGGAACACGGAGCTGGGCGCCACCAGCGACTTCGAAAAGAAGCAGAAATGGGAGACGGACCCGAGCTTCGCGGCGGCGGCCTTCAAGCTATGGCGCATTACGGCCGGGGTCGCGATGCGCAGGCCGCATTTCGACAACGTCTATCAGAGCTTCGGCGCGATCCAGAACAACGTGCGGGCTCCGGACGGCTATGTCATGCAGTACGACCGGTTCAGCGACCGCATCGACGTCAACAACCTGAAGACCTACACGGTCTCGGCCGCTCTCGACATGGGCCATCTGGCCGTGGGCGCGAACTTCAACGCCATCGACGGCACGGTGTTCCGCTACGTCCGCGGCCGGGTCAGCTCCCGCGAGGGCACCGGGTTCAACAGCCAGTTCAATTCCGAGGACCGGGCCGACTTCAGCGGCTACACCGGCGACCTGGGAGCTTTGGCCAAGTTCGGGTTCCTGAAGCTGGGCTTCTCGGCGAAGAACATGCTGGGCAACGTCAAGGTCACGCAGGACTACCTCTGGCGCGACGACTTCGCGGTGGGAGCCGGCAACTTCTGGGTCTACGACCCGGGGGCGACCGAGAAGACCTACAACCGCTTCGCCCCGACCTACACCGGGGGCGTGGGCCTGGACTTCGGCAAGCTCCTCCTCCTGGATGTGGACTACGAGTGGGTGAACATCAAGGACCGCGAGGCGGCGCTCGTCCGCGCCGGCGTGGAGACCCGGATCATCCCCTTCCTGCCCATCCGGGCGGGCTTCCAGAGCGACGTCAAGAACTCCACGAACTTCAACAACAAAGAGGCCACCTCGGTGTTCCTCGGCACGGGCCTGAAAATCTGGGTCGTGTCGGTGGACGGCTCGCTGACCCTGGCGCAGCTCAGGTACGGCCGGGAAGGCAAGAACGTGACCGGGGCGGTCTCGGCCGGGATCGGGTTCTAAGGAATCGCGCCCGCGGGGCGCGCAAAAAGCACGGGCCGGGAGTCTCTCCCGGCCCGTGCTCTATCTCCGTGATTCGTCACCCCGGGGCTTGACCCCGCACCGTCACCCCGGGGCTTGACCCCGGGGTCCAGTTCAACGGCAAGTTCTGGGTCCCGGCCTTCGCCGGGACGACGAGTGGATTCCGGCTTTCGTTGAGACGGAGTGGGTACTAGCAAAGGGAGCGTTCGTCGTTCTGGTAGGCTTCCGGGCCTTCCAGGGCCGGGCGGTCCTCGGAGCTCGCGAGGCCGGCCATGGTGCCGATGGCCCGGGCGCTGAGTTCGCTGGCGGCCGGGAGCAGGAGGAAGGCGGTCATGATGAGGGCCGCGCCCTCGAGTCCTTGCTGGGCGCCGGAGCGGATGGGGACATTCTTGCGCTCCGGCCTGAGATTCCTGACCCGGGGCACGGGGACCGGGCGGATGACGAGACCGCTGTGCCAGTTCATGTCCGGGGTCCGCTTGGCTTCCAGGAGGACTGCGCGCATCCGCAGGGCGGTGTCCGGGTCCCCCATGGAGGAGGCGTCCACCACGGACCCGCTGCCGGACTCGCGGCCGACGGCGCCGCTCCGGGCGCCCGTACCGTCATAGGTGTTTCCCAGGCTCCCTTCCCTCTCCACGGACGGCGCGTCCATGTCGACGATCCCCTGGGAGTCTTCCCGGAGGCCGTCCAGGACGCTCCCGGACTCCTGGGCGCCCGCGCCGCTCCACAGGAGGGCGACGAGCGAGAGGCTTAGGAGGGCCGGTCTTCCAGGGTGGGCCGGGCGGATCATCACTATCCAGGGTAGACGGGGATGTCCGGCTCCAGTAGACCCTTAAGGCCTGGGCCCATGTAGGTCCAAGGGCCCATGGGGCTTATTGCCCCGCGGACGGAATGTTTGTAGATTCCCAAGCGGCATGAGCGAGCGGCGGATCGTGATCTTCTGCGACGGGGCCTGTTCCGGCAACCAGTTCGGCAAGAACTGGGGGGGCTGGGGCTGCGTCCTGAGCTGCGGCGGCCAGGTGAAGGAGCTCTGCGGCGGGGAGCCGAATACCACGAACCAGCGCATGGAACTCCTGGCCTGCATCCGGGCGCTCGAGGCGGTGAAGGCCGTGCGGACCCCCATCGAGGTGCATTCGGACAGCGCCTATCTCGTCAGCTGCATGCATCAGAAGTGGTACGAGCGCTGGCGCCGCAACGGCTGGAAGAACGCCCAGAAGAAACCCGTGGACAACCGGGACCTCTGGGAGCGTCTCCTCGAGCGGGTGGAGCGGCTCCCCGTGACCTTCCACAAGGTGACGGGCCACTCCGGAGTGGAGCTCAACGAGCGGGCCGACGTCCTGGCGCGGCAGGGGATTGAGGCCATCCGCGGCGGCGGCGCACCCGGCTGAGCCCAGTGCTCTACCCTCCCCGCGGCGACGTCTCGGACCTGCTCGCCTTCCTGGCCCGGGCCGATACCCGGGGACGCGAGGCCCTCCTGCCCCGCAAGACCCCGTTCGGCCGCCTCTGCGTGGAGCCCTGGTTCCACCTGCTCGGAGCGGCCGCGGCCGCGTTCCTGGAAGCCATCCCGGCCGCGGCGGACATGGCGCTGCAGGACCGTCTTTACCATTTCCTGGGCGGTGGGAAGCCTACCATCCCCTTCGCGCCCGACGGCGCGGGCCTGCGGGAGGCCGCCGCCCTGGCGGCGCGGGCGGAGGAGCGGACCGGCCGCCGCTGCGCCCTCCTGTGCCTGGAGTCCCATCCGCCGATCGATTCGGACGCGCTCTACCTGAACCTGGAGCTCATGCGCCACGCGCTGAAGGGCCTGAACCAGGTCCGCGGCCGCCCCTGCCGGCCCCGCATGGTCGTCGCGGTGGACCCTTTCGGGATCGACATGCTGCGGCTCCACCGGGAAGGAGGATACGCCGGCTTCATGTCGCGGGCGCATCTGGGTTTCGACCGCCTGCCCCGGGGGCGCGCCTGGACCGCGCGGCTCCTGTTGCGCCACGCCGTCTGGCCGTCCATCGCTTTCCGCATCGCGCGCAGCCTGGGGGCGGGCGAGGAGGTCATCATGGTCCTCGGCGGGGGGATGCCTGCCACCGCGCGGCTCTACTACTGCGCCCGCGAGTGGGCGGGACGGCTGTGCCGGGGCGGCGTTCCGGGCCCCGAGTTCCGCCGGAGGTTGGCGGAGTCCGCCCCGGAATTCGCGGCGTACTTGAACGGAGTGAAAGCCGGACCCTTGGGCCGCAGCGCTTGGCGGCTCGCGGAAAGCTGGCTGCTCTCCACGCTCTGCGCCACGGACGCCTTCCCGTGGGCCAAGGAGGGGGTGCTGCCGCCGCGCTCCGGGGACGCGGTCCGGGCCGTCGCCCTGGCGGCGGGACTCTCCGAGGCGGAAGCGGAGGTCGCGGCCGCGGACCTGCGCTCGGAGTTCGCGCGGGAGACGCCCTACCGGGAGCGCCTGTTCGGCTTCCTGGCGGGGCGGGTCGTGCGGCAGGGGACTCCGGTGCTGCTCTTGCCGCTGCGCTGGGGGGACCGCAGCGGCGTCCAGTTCTCCTTCGGCGCTCCCGTAGCGCTCCTGTCCGCGGGCCGGGACCGCAGGGTGCGGGTCCTGGACCGGACCGGTGCCGAGTCCGAACGCGGGCTGCGGGACTTCGCCCGAGCGTTCGCCGCGGAAAGCTTCCCCTAGTGTAGTGAGTCCAACGCTTCTTTAAATTTGAAAAGCCGTCATACCGGCGCCAGCCGGCAGCCAGCGTGTGGAACGGATTCAAGATTCCTGTTCTGGCGCCTGGACCCCGGCTTTCGCCGGGGTGACGACTGGCGCCTGGCTCGTCCATTTTATCTAGCGGCGGGCCCCCCCGGACTGTGCCCGGGCACAGTCGCCCAGAAGGTTCGGGCTAGCCGTCGTACCGGCGCCAGCCGGCAGCCAGCGTGTGGAACGGATTCAAGATTCCTGTTCTGGCGCCTGGACCCCGGCCTTCGCCGGGGTGACGAATGTAATTGGACTGATGACTCACTGCACTAGATCGTGGGAGAGGGCGACGGGGCCGGCAAAGTGAAGAAGGCCCCGATGCGGGTCCCCAGAGTCTCTTCCGCTACCAGTTCTCCGCCGTGACGGCGGACGATCTCGCGGGCCAGGCAGAGCTCGACGGTGGAGTCCAGGTCCAGCCGGTTCCCGGGAACTGCGTCCTCGGAGCGGAACGCGCAGCGGATCCGGGACAGGATCCCTTCGTCCAGGACCGCCTCCGTGGAGACGGTGAGGCGGCCGTCATCGCGGAGGTTCTCCGCCAGGGCGGCCAGGAGGGTCCGCAGGACCCGTTCGAGCTGCGGGGCGTCGAGGGACACCTGCGGCAGTCCGTCGCCGCAGACGGTCTCGACCGAGAGGCGGCGCCGCTGCAAAGACGGCCCCGCTTCCGTGAGCGCCGCGGTCAGCAGAGCGGGGAAGTCGCAGGGGACGGGGTGGAACTCCTTGCGTCCGGCGATGCCTGATATCCAGTCGAGCCGGGTGGAGCAGCTCTTGGCGCTGCGCTGGATGCGCTCAAGGTCCCGCCTCAGCTCGTCGTGAGGGAGCTCGTCCTGGAGGAGGAGGAGTTCCGTGCTCCCCAGGATGATGGCGACGGGGGTGCGCAGGTCGTGGGTGAGCCGCGAGACCATGAGGCCGAGGTCGCCCTCCCCGTCCGACGCGTCATGCCGGCTCTCCCGCTCGGCGGCCTGCGCCTCCAGCCGCGCCAGGTCGAGCCTTTGCCGGTCCGCGCGCTCCGCGGCCGCGCGCTGGCGGCTGGCCAGCTTCCAGCCCGCGGCGCCGCTGAAGACCAGGACGCCGCTTTTGAGGACGAGTTCGAAGAGCTCCTGGCGTCCGAACACCGCGGCGGCGGTCGCGTGGAAGGCTCCATTGAACGTGAGCGTCCCCAGCAGGACCCAGAGCACCTGTCGCCCGGTCAGGAGGAGGCAGCTCGTGAAGATGGGCAGGAGATAGAGGACCCACAGCCGCGACTCGGCCCCCCCGGAGCAGCGCAGGGCCGCGGTGATGACGGCGCAGTTGGCCATGGTCATGGGGGCGAAGAACCAGGAGCCGACCGGGAGGCGCCGCATCACCACTCCCGTCCCCAGGTTGACCCCGAGCAGGAGTACGATGACGTAGAGGATCTCGGGGAACACGAATTCCGGGTTGTCCCGCCATAGGAAGGTCAGGGCGAGCAGGAACACCGAGACCGCGATCTCGTAGCGGTGGGCGAGTTTGGAATTGGCGTCGCTTTCCATGGCTGGGATTTCCCAAGCTTAGCGCAATCGGCCGCCATCGACAAGAGCCGATGACTGCCTTGTCGATAACTGCCTAGGTCCAATATTGTACACTCGGCGGAGCATGAATACTCGGATCTACGCGCACGCGGCCGACCTCAAGGGCTTTTCGGTCAAGAACTGCCCTTCCATGCCGGCGCCCAGCGGGGCTCTGATGTGCGCTCCCGACTTCTACGACATCTCGGAGATCCGCAACCCCTACATGGCGGCCGGCATCGGCCGCGTGGATAAGGCGACGGCCCGCCAGCAGTGGGAAGCCGTGCGGGCGGCCTTCGCGTCGCTGGGCAAGCCCGTCCGCCTGATCGACGCGGCCGCGGGCTTCGAGGACATGGTCTTCGCCTCCGCGCAGACCTTCACGGGGCTGACCACGCGCATGGAGCGCGTCTGCATGCTCAGTCAGATGTGTCATCCGGCCCGGCAGGGCGAGGTTCCGCTCTTCGAGCGCTGGTTCCGTCAGGAGGGCTATCAGATCGTCCGCTTGAAGGACGCCGCGTTCCGCTTCGAGGGGATGGGGGACTGCCTGTGGCATCCCGGCAAGCGGCTGCTCTGGGGCGCGCACGGCTTCCGGTCCGACCCCGAGGTGTACGAGCACGTCGCCCAGGCCTTCGAGACCCCGGTCGTCCTGCTCAAGCTGGTCAACGAGCGCTTCTTCTATCTCGACACCTGCTTCTGTCCCCTGACCCCGGAAGCCGTACTCATCTACCCGCCGGCGTTCGACCCCGACAGCCTCGAGCTCATCCTGCGCATGTTCCCCATCGTGCTGGCGGCGGACGAGCGGGAGGTGTCCTCGAAGCTCCCCTGCTGCGCGGGAGTGGTGGACTCGACGGCGATCATCCAGAAAGGGGCCGTCACCGCGGCCCGCCACATCCAGGCCATCGGGATGAAGATCCTCGAGGTGGACACTTCCGAGTTCCTCAAGTCGGGCGCCTCGGTCTGCGGACTGAGGATGCATCTCTACTAGGCCGTTCCGGAAAGCCATGGGAGCGCTTCTCCTCTCCGTTCTCCTTGCCGCGGCGGCCCAGGCCGCGCCCGAGGTCCAGGCCCCGGTCACGACCCACCCCGGCACCCGCAAGCTCTCCGAGCCGCTGCGGGAAGCCCTGCGGCGGGTCAACCGGGAACTGTCCGGGACCGAGTACGGGCGCTACCTCCTGACCCTGACGGCGCAGGTCCCCATCGTCGAGCGGCGGCAGACCTACGGCCGCCCGGTGCGGGCGGTGCTCGCGCCGGAGCCGGTCATCGAGGTGGACGCGGAGCGCGCGCCCCGGCTCCTGCCGCTCGAGTTCGAGCTCCTGTTCCTGCGCGCGCGCTGGAAGGCCCTCTGCGCCCTGCCCATCGAGCTGGCGGACGAGGAGATGGCGGCGGAGCAGTCGGTCCTGGAGCACGCCCTGCAGAAGGCCGAGGCGGACAAGGAGTTCGCGGCCAAGCTTCGCCAGGCCACGGCGGGGGCGCGGGAGCTCGTCGAATCCCGCCGCCGCATGCAGAAGAGCGCCCGCGGCCAGGGGAACCAGGACCCGGTGCTCTTCCCGGGGATGCCGCCCAAGGATCCGCTGGCGCGGATCGCGTTCGGCCTCTACCTCTTCTCGGAGGACCCCTACGCGGTGTACGCCGCGGCCGTCGACACCGCCGGACTGGGGCCGGAGGCGGTGACGCTCACCGAACTCAAGGATTTCCTGGACCTGCATGGGGCGGACGCCGCCCGCGTGCAGTACCGGGCCGACGGGCGCCTGGCCGTGGTCGAGGGGCGGGTCTATCCTGGACGGGTGGCCCGGGCGGCGGCCGCGGTGCGCGACCGGGAAGGCCTGGCCCGCGTCGAGGAGCGGCTGGGGCCGTTCCGCGGGGCCGCCCAGCAAGACCTGACGAAGAGGGTGAACGCCTGGCTGCGCTCCGTCCCATGAGCCGCCGCCTCGCTCCGGCGGTCCTGTTCGTCCTCTGCGGCGCCGCGGCCTGCGGCGGCAAGGCTCCCGAGGTCCAGGCGGGCGCGCTGGTGCGGCTGGACTACACGGTGCGCGCGGACGGGGAACTGGTGGATACGACGGAAGGGTTCGATCCCCTCACGGTGAGGATCGGGAGCGGGCAGCTGCTCGCGGCCCTCGAGGAGCGGCTCCTGGGCCTGGCGGCGGGCGACGACGTCGAGTTCAAGCTGCCTCCGGCGCAGGCGTACGGGGAGCCGGATCCCGCCGCGCTGCAGAAGATCCCGCGGGCCCGGTTCGGGGCCCAGGGCCAGGGGCTCCGCCCCGGGATGAAGGTGCAGGGGATGCTCGGCGGCACGGCGGCCGAGGCCCGCATCGTCGGGGTGGAAGAGGATACCGTGACGCTGGATTTCAACCCGCCGCTGGCGGGCAAGACCCTGGAGATCCGGGTGCGCATCCTGGCGGTGTCGCCTCCGGAACGGGGCGCGGCCCATGCGTCTGACGCCCTTCCTGAGGCGACGCAGGACCGCGCCGCTGCCGCGGGCGCGGCCCATGCGTCTGACGCCCTTCCTGAGGCGACGCAGGACCGCGCCGCTGCCGCGGGCGCGGCGCCATGACCGAGGGGAGAGGGGCGCTGGAATTCGTCGTCCTGGGCTCGGGGACCTTCACTCCGGGACGGCCTCCGGAGGGGCCGGGGCGGGGCGGCGTCCGCAATCCGGCGGGCTACGCCCTGCGCTGCCAGGACGAGATACTCCTCTTCGACCTGGGTTTCGGGAACTTCCGGCAGATGGTGCGGGCGGGGCTGGATCCGGACCGGGTGAGCTCGGTATTCCTCTCCCATCGCCATCCGGACCACACGGGAGACCTGGCCGCGCTGCTCTTCTACTACCGCTATGACGGGAAGCCCCAGGGGAAGCGGTTGCGCGTCTGCGGACCGCGGGGCACGGCCGGGTTCGTGGAGCGGCTCTTCCGGGCGCATCACCCCTGGCTGCGGCCGCGGGGGTTCGACCTGAAGCTCGAGACCCTGGAGGAAGGCAGCGTGGTCCGCGGCTCGGGGTGGCGGGTCCTTTGCCGGGAAGTGCCCCACACCACGGAGTCTTTGGCCTATCGCTTCGAGGCGAAGGAGGGCAGCCTCTGCTACACGGGAGACACCTCGTGGGATCCGGGCCTGGCCCGCTTCGCCGCCGGGGCGGATCTGCTGGTGAGCGAGTGCGCCTTGGCCGACGGGGAGCGCGGCGAGGGGCATCTGCGGGTCTCCGAGGCCCTGGAATTGGGGCGGCTTTCCGGCGCCCGTCAGGTGCTGTTGACGCATCTCTCGCCGGCGTCCGAGAGGGGGCTGGCCGCCGCTCTGCGCGGGAAGCGGCGTTTCCGGCGGGCCGAGGACCTGATGCGGATCAGGGTCTCCCGGTATTGAAGCCGCAACAACTCCTCGGCTATACTCTCAGGAGATGAAGACCCCCCGGCTTCCCAGGCTCATGGTTTGCGCCGCCCTCCTGGCCGCCTGCGCCATGGCCGTTTCGGCCCAAGGCGAGGATGAAGTGGACGAGGATGACGCCGTCTTCGGAAAATCCAAGTACATCGCTCCCTCCAACGACACCCAGCGCTATTACATCTTCGACGCGCGCGGAAACCCCGTGGAGAAGGAGGAGGCGAAGCAGGCCGCCAAGAAGGAGAAGAAGAAGAAGGATAAGAAGAAGCTCTCCCGCAAGCCCGGCAAGCGCCGCCCCTCGCCCGCGGCGGCCAAGAAGGGCCGCAAGGCCGCGGTCGCGGCCGAAGAGTCCGCGGAGGAGGAGCCTCCCGCCGAATCCGAGGGCGGAGACACCGTGGAGGAGGCCATCGTCGAGGAGAATTCCGGCGGCGAGGGGTCGGGCAAGGCCAAAGTCGCCGGGGGCCGGAAGCGCAAGCCGTTCCGGAAGGGCAGCCTCCCCTCCGGCGGCGTGAAGAGTTTCGGCGGGGGCGGCAAAGAGGACGGCGGCGAAGGGAAGGAAGAGGGGAAGGGAGGGGACGGCAAGGGGGGCGGCGACAAAGGCGCCGGCGCGCCCCCGGGCATGCCTCCCGGGATGCCTCCCGGCATGGCCGGCATGATCCCCAACATGCCGCAGGGCGGGGGCTCCGGGGGAAATCCTACAGAGTGAGGGCGTCGGCGGCCGGCGGCTTCTCCGCGCCCGCGGGGGCCCCGATGTTGACGGGGATGGTGAAGGAGAAGGTCGACCCCGCTCCCTCCGCGCTCTCCACCCACATGCGTCCGCCGTGCAGCTCCACCAGGGACCGGGCCAGCGGCAGGCCCAGTCCCGACCCCTGGGCCCGCTCCGAAGCCGGGCCGACCTGCATGAAGTAGCGGAAGACCAGCGGGATGTCCTGGGCCGCGATGCCGCGGCCGGTGTCCTTCACCGAGAAGACCACGCTCCCGGCGTCGTCGCGGCGGCCGGGTTCGACCAGGACCGCGATCTCGCCGCCCGGGGGGGTGAACTTGAGGGCGTTGGAGATGAGGTTGGTCAGCACCTGGATGATCCGGGCGCCGTCCCCCGAGACCGAGGGGCAGTCCCGGCTGATGCGGGCGTAAAGCCGGACCTCCTGGCGTTCGGCCCAGGGGAGGAAGGATTCGACCGTTTCCGCCGCCAGGCGCGCGGGGTCGCAGGGGAGGGCGGACAGGGGCATGCGCCCGCACTGCAGGCGCGAGAGGTCCAGGATGTCGTCCACGGTGCGGTTGACCCGCTCCGCGGTCAGGAGGGCGGCTTTCAGGATGCGCCGGCTCCGCTCCGAGGCGCCGGGGCCGAGCTCGTCCTGAAGGATATTCAGCGCGTGCTTCATCGCGGTGAGGGGCGCGCGCAGTTCGTGGGTCAAGTACCCGGCGACGTTCTGGTTGTGCTCATCGTTCATGGCTCGGCCTCCCTGCTCACCCTAACTGTAGCGCGGGTCCCGATGCGAACCACGAAGAAATCCCGAAGCCCCCGCGTTTTGCTATAGTCGGCCATGTCGTCGATGCCGGGCGCGCCTGGGGGTCTTATGAAGAAAGCCGGGGTCTTTTTGCCGTTGGCCGGGATCGTGCTCGCCATGGGCTGCATGAAGATGTATCTGGTCGTCCAGGAGCCCGCCACGCCGCTCAAGACTTTCGGGAAGGTCAAGATGATGGAGGGCGACGCCAAGGAATTCCTGGCCAACGTCAAGGCGCGCGACGACGAGGACCGCAAGAAGTACGAGTCGCTCGCCAAGGACGGGGTGGCCATCATGAAGAACACCACCCAGGAATGGCTCGACGCCAAGTGGAAGGGAGACGACCCCAAGCGCACGCTCGCCTGCCGGCCGGTGCTCAAGAGCTACGACCCCGGCAGCGCCGCGGCCCGTTTCCTGGTGGGCGCGGGGCGGGGCCGGGTGGTCTTCGACGTCTTCTGCTACGACGGCAAGAAGACCGTCGCGCAGGTCACCATCGACCAGGAGATCGCGGGCGCCATGTTCGGCGCGGACAAGTACTTCGCCTTCAAGCAGGCCGCCTACCGGCTGGGCCGTTACTTCCAGGACGAGATGCGGAAATAGGGCCTTGGAAACCCACACCCGGAAGTTCCACTCCCCGAGCCTCGGGACCGACCTCGAATACAAGGTCTACGGGAGCGGGGGCAAGCCCGTGATGGCCTTCCCCAGCTATTGCGGGCGCTTCTTCGATTACGAGAATTTCGGGATGGTCGCGGCCCTGGAGTCCTTCATCGACGCCGGCGACCTCCGGGTCTTCGCGGTGGACGGGCGCGACGAGGAGGGCTGGCACGGCCCCTGGCGCGGGACGGAGATGGGCCGGAGGCACCGCGCCTACGAGCTGGCCATCGCGGAGGACGCGGCCTCCGATATGCGGCGCGAGTTCGGCGTGGAGGAGCGCTTCCTGGCCACCGGCTGCAGCTTCGGGGCCTACCACGCCTTGAACTTCTGCATGAAGTTCCCGGAGCGCTTCGATTCCTGCGTCTGCCTGAGCGGCATCTACTCCCTGCGGCCCGTGATCGGGAACTATTACGATGATTCCGTCTACTTCAACGACCCCTCGGCCTACCTGTCCGGCCTGAGCGACGAGGCGCTCCTGGCGAAGCTGCGCCGGGGCTACTTCATCGTGTGCCACGGCCTGGGCTCCTGGGAGATCGACATCGACGTCACCCGGGAGGTCTGCCGCGTCATGGCGGAGAAGGGCCTTCCTACCTGGTATTCGGTGTGGGGCGAGCGCTACCAGCACGATTGGTGGGCCTGGAAGGAGCAGGCCCAGCGCTTCTTCCATGAGCTGCGCGCCGGGGTGGTGCACCCGGAGGGCGCGGCGGGAAAACTGCGCCTCGTCGGCCCGGAGCGGAGGAAGCTGCCTCTATGAAACGCTATCGCATCGAGACCGACAGCATGGGGCCGGTCCGCGTCCCGGCGCGGGCCCTCTTCGGAGCGCAGACCCAGAGGGCGGTGGAGAACTTCCCGCTGGGCGGGACCCGCCTGCCGCGGCCGTTTTTGGGGGCCCTCGGGCTCATCAAGGCCTGCGCCGCGGAGGCGAACCGCGGGCTGGGCCTGCTGCCGGTCCGCGCCGCGCGCGCCATCGCGGCTGCGGCCCTGGAGGTCGCGAGGGGGCGCCACGACGCGCATTTCCCGGTGGACGTGTTCCAGACCGGTTCCGGCACCAGCACCAACATGAACGCCAACGAGGTCATCGCGGCCCTGGCGTCGCGCCGGACCGGGACCCAGGTGCATCCCAACGACCACGTCAACATGTGCCAATCCTCCAACGACGTCATCCCCACCGCGATCCACGTGAGCGCCTGCCTCGAGGTCTCGGGCCGGCTCCTCCCGGCGCTGGCGCACCTGCGCCGGACGATCGACCGCAAGGCCCGGTCCCTGCGCGGGGTGGTCAAGACCGGGCGCACCCATCTCATGGACGCGCTGCCCATCCGGATGGACCAGGAGCTGTCCGCCTGGTCCGCCCAGGCCGGGGGCGCGGAGGCCCGGCTGCGCTCGGCCCTGTCCCGGCTGGCGGAGCTGGCGATCGGGGGCACGGCGGTGGGCACCGGGGTGAACGCCCCCGCGGGCTTCGCGCCCCGGGTCATCCGGGGCCTGCGGCGCCGGACCGGCTTCCCCTTCCAGGCCGCGCCCAACCGCTTCGAGAAGCTGGCGGCGGTCGACGCCGCGGTCGAGCTCTCGGGCCAGCTCAAGACGACGGCCTTGAGCCTCATGAAGATCGCCAACGACCTGCGCTGGATGAACTCGGGCCCGGAGGCGGGACTGGGGGAGATCTCCCTGCCCGCGCTGCAGCCGGGTTCGAGCATCATGCCGGGGAAGGTCAATCCCGTCATCCCGGAGGCCGTCGCCATGGCCTGCGCCCAGGTGATCGGTTATGACGCGGCGATCACGGTCGCCGGGCAATCCGGCAGCTTCCAGCTCAACGGCATGCTGCCGCTGATCGCGCACGACCTGCTGGGAGCGGTCGCGCTCCTGGCCGGCGCGGCGGAGCTCCTGGCCGACAAGGCGATACGGGGGTTCACGGTGCATCGGGAACGCCTGGCGGCGCAGGCCGGGCGCAACCCCGTCCTGGCCACCGCCTTGAATCCGCGGATCGGCTACGCGCGGGCGGCCGAGGTGGCGAAGAAGGCGTCACGGGAGAGACGGAGCGTGGTCGAGGTCGCCGCCGAGATGACGGACATCCCCCGCGCGGAGCTCGAGCGCCTGCTCGACCCGAAGCGCCTGACCGGCTGACCGGTCAGACCGCCGCGGCCAGGCCGGCCAGCTTGTCCAGGGCGCCCTTCATCCCGTCGTGCACGGCCTTGACGTCGGCGGGCTTCCAGAGCTTCTGGTCTTCCCGGAGGAACGAAGTCTTGTCCACCCGGTTGTCGAAGCGCGCGAATGGGATGGAGTACTTCTTCCCGTGCGCCTCCACCGTCACGGTCCCGGGCTTGTCGGCCTCCGATTCCAGCCACTCGAAGTCGTCGCAGCCGTAGTCGTTGAGCATGACCTCCAGCGGCACCCCGTGGTGCAGGATGGAGCCGGGGTCGTTGGGGTCGTTGCGGGCCTCGTTCTTGCGCCGGGACTCCTCGGGCGTGACCCAGATGTAGAGGATGACGGCCTTGCGCAGGATCGCGTCGGAGAGCTGGGACAGCGAGTAGCGGTAGCCGTAGAACTCCGGCAGGGGCAGGGGGGAGCCGTGGGGACCGCCGCGGGCGAACTCGATGACCACGGTCTTGCCTGTGAGGTCCAGCCCCTGGATGGAGCGGCGCTCGTCCAGCAGATCGCGGCACTCCTTCTCCAGGGCGGTGCTCACGCCCTTGCGCGTGGCCGCGTCGAGGAGCTTCAGGCGCTCGGCCCCGCCGACCGCGCTGTGGGCGGCGTCGATGCGGTCGCAGAGATGCTCCGCGGCGGAGGCCGGGGCCGCGGTCTTCGCGGACAGGAGGTCCTGGTAGTCGTCGTTGAGGAGCGCCGTCAGCGTCCCCCAATCCCGCGGGTTCTGGAAGGGTTTGTCGGAGGAGTTGAAGAAGATGCGGCCCTTGCGGCGCGCGGCCAGTTCGTCGTCGATGCGGCGCATCACGTGGACGTAGGGGAAGTCGTCGAACTGGACGTTCGGCCCCATGTGGAAGTCCTTGCTCCGGTCCGCCGGGGAGAGCAGCTCCAGGTAGCGCCGAACCTCGGATTTGCCCGAGGCGGGCAGGGCCAGCAGCAGTATCGTATCGAGGACTTTGTCAGCCATGGGTGCGGCCTCCTAGGTTCCGGCTTTGATCTCCTGCGCGGCCGACAGCTCCTGGGTGCGCTTCTTCTCGGCCAGGGTCAGGAACCCGACGGCGACGAAGATGAGTCCCAGGGAAGCCCAGTCCGCGGTGCTCGGGAACCGGCCGCCGTATACGAAATAGGAGATCAGGGTGGCCGTGGTCCCGGCCACCAGAGAGGTGAGCCGGTTGACCAGGCCCGCGAAGGTCGCGGTGCGGCCCTTGAACATGAAGATGAAGACCGAGAAGAAGGCCACCATTCCGTAGACCGCCCCGGCCAGCATGGCCGGGAGCCATTGGTCGTGGACCGTCGCGACGGCCGCGTGGAAGGCCGCGACCGGCCTCAGCTCGGAGCCGCTGTGGTAGATGATGAGGGCGGCGGCGATCATGGCGACGCTGGCGGCGATCTGTTCGATGGAGAAGAACCACTTGTTGTCGAGCGGCGTGCCCTGGGGGCGGGTGTTCTTGTAGTAGTTCATGATGTAGATGCGGAAGGAATAGGCCAGGATGTAGGCGGAGAGCACCGCCATGGCCGCGGGGTTCTGGAGGAAATCGAAGTCGCCGCTCTTGGCCAGGAAGATCTGGGTCCCGGCCGCGCCGACGGCGCAGACCACTCCGACATTCTCCTCCCAGTACACCTTCTTATGGAGGATCCCCTGGCGGATCTGGGCCTCGTCCACGAGCCGGCTGATGACGATGACGCTGGCCCGCATGATCACCATGGCGACCATGACGGATTTGAGCAGCATGTACATGAGCGTGGTCGTGGGGATGACCACGGCCGTGCAGAAGCCGGAGGGGATGATGTAGAGGTATTCGGCCGGCACGCGCAGCGGGCCGAGCTGCACGAAGCGGTCGGTCTTGGTCTTGTACCAGCCCGCTGCGAACACCACGGCCAGGCAGATGAGGGTCCCGCCCAGGGTCGTCCAGACCAGATACTCCATGTCGGTCATCGGGGGGACGATGAGCGCGGATTTGCCGGTGAAGTACTTGGTGGCTACGCCGAAGACGACGTAGAAAAAGAAGTAGCCGCTGCAAAGCTGGATGAGACGCCCGGTACTCCCTTCCGTGGTCTTCAGCATGAAATCCCCCCTGGGATGTCTCCCGATTATAGCACTCTGAACTTGTTTGATATCATGGAACTACCTATGAGACACTCGCGCCTGGCCGCAACCTCCCTCGCCGGCATCCTCTTGGCCGCCGCCCCCTGCCTGCCGTTGGGCGCGGAGGACTTCTCGTTCGCGGTGTTCTGCGACAGCCGGGGGGAGAAGAGCGGGGTCAATGAGCCGGTGCTGCGCCTGCTGGTGGACCACATCGCCGCTTCCAGCGCGGCGTTCACGGTCTTCCCGGGCGACATGGTGTCGGGGAGCGGCAAGGACCCTGAGGTCCTGCCCCGGGAGCTCGCGCGCTGGAAGGAGATCATGGCCCCGCTCAAGGTCTGGCCCGTGACCGGAAACCACGAGATGCGGCGGGCCGAGGGGGTGGCGGCGTACCGCCAGGCCTTCCCCGGCCTGCCGGCGAACGGCCCGAAGGGCGAGGAAGGCTTCACCTATTCCTTCGACCGGGGCGACTCCCATTTCGCGGTGGTCAACACCGAGCATTGGGACCTGGGCGACCCCGCCGACCCCAAGGACGACAAGTCCATGACCCATCAGGTCTGGGACCTGGACTGGCTGCGCGCGGACCTGGAGGCGGCGCGCCGGCGCGGCGCCCGCCACCTGTTCGTGTTCGGGCATCAGCCCGCCTTCCCCGTGGCGGAGGGGCATCTCATCAGCGCCCTGCCCAACGTCGGGTGGAAGCGCTTCTTCTGGAGCCGCTCCGACCGCAAGTATCTGCGCCTGCGCGACGCGTTCTGGAAGATACTCGCCGACAACCGCGTGGCCGCCTATTTCTGCGGCGACGACCACGCTTACGGCCGGCAATCCATCCAGGGGGTCTACCAGATCGTCACCGGCACGGCGGGGGCTCCCCTCTACGCCCTCGCGCCCTGCCATGAGCCCAAGGGCGGCCTGCCGCAGCTGCCGCATGAGTGGCTGACGTTCGGGGCCGCGAAACGCTACTACAAAGCCCTGGGCTACCCGCACGGGAAGGGGGACAAGTGCCAGGCGTCCAACGACTTCGTGGGCGGGAATTTCTTCGGCTACTCGGTCCTCGAGGTCCACGCGGATTCCGTCGCGGTCAAGACCTGGGGCGTCCCGGCCCGTCAGGGCAGCCGCGTCGCAGCCGAGCCGGGCGCGGCTCTTCGGGTCTTCGACGAGTTCGTCATCAAGGACTAGTGTACGCAACGCTTCTTTGCATTTAAAAATCCGTCATACCGGCGCCAGCCGGTAGCCGGCGTGTGGAACGGATTCAAGAATCCTGTTCTGTTGCCTGGACCCCGGCTTTCGCCGGGGTGACGACTGGCGCCTGGCTCGTCCATTTCATCTAGCGACGGTCCCCCCCGGACTGTGCCCGGGCACAGTCGCCCAGAAGGTTCGGGCTAGCCGTCATACCGGCGCCAGCCGGTAGCCAGCGTGTGGAACGGATTCAAGAATCCTGTTCTGTTGCCTGGACCCCGGCTTTCGCCGGGGTGACGTGTGGCGCCTGGACCCCGGCTTTCGCCGGGGTGACGAATGTCATTGGACTTATGACTCACTACATTAGAGGCGGCGGCTTTTTCCCCACCAGCACGACCGTGGTGCGCTGGTTCACCAGGTAGGCGTCCTGGGGGTCCAGCCGGATCTCCCGGCCCCTCTCGGCGAAGTCCTGGGGGGGCGGGAGGCTGGTGTCGATGATGCGGTACCAGCTCCAGCCGCGCGGGGTCGGCGGCAGGGTGACGGGCTGCATCGTGTGCGCCGCGTTGAGGATGAAGAGGAGCGGCGTGTCCAGCATGTAGCAGAGGGTCTTGCAGTCCGCGTCGTTCCAGCGCAGGGGCTTCAGGTCCGGGCCGAACCAGGCGATGTCCGGGATCGTGTTCCCGTCGGGATCCTCGCCGGTACGGAAGCGGCGGTTCTGCAGGATGGGGTAGTCGCGGGTCATGGCGATGGCCTTGCGCACGAACTCCGTGAAGTGCGCGTGGCGGCGCGCGGCCTCCCAGTCGAACCAGCTGAGCTCGTTGTCCTGGCAGTAGGCGTTGTTGTTGCCGTGCTGGGTGCGCAAAAACTCGTCGCCGCCCAGGAGCATCGGCGTCCCGCAGGAGAAGAGCAGGCAGCAGACGTGGTTCTTGGCCAGGCGGTGGCGCAGGCCCAGGACCCCGGCGTCGTCGGTGGGGCCCTCGGCGCCGCAGTTCCAGGAGGAGTTGTCGTTGGTGCCGTCCCGGTTCTGCTCCCCGTTGGCCTCGTTGTGCTTGCCGTCGTATGCGACCAGGTCGTAGAGGGTGAAGCCGTCGTGGCAGGTGATGAAGTTGATGCTGTTGTCGGCGGAGCGGCCGTCGTCCCCATATAGGTCGGCCGAACCGGTGACGCGCCAGCCCATCTCCTTGGCCATGCCGGGGTCGCCCTTCACGAAGCGGCGCATGGTGTCCCGGAAGCGGCCGTTCCACTCCGACCAGTCCACGGGGAAGTTCCCCACCTGATAGGTGCCGATGTCCCAGGGCTCGGCGATGAGCTGGATGCGGCTCAGCACCGGGTCCTGCGCCACGGCCGTGAAGAAGGCGGAGGTCCGCTTGTAGCCGCCGTTCTCGTCGCGGCCCAGCACCGAGGCCAGGTCGAAGCGGAAGCCGTCCACGTGCATCTGCTCCACCCAGTAGCGCAGGGAGTCCATCACCAGGCGCACGACGGGGGCGTTGGAGGCGTCGAGGCTGTTGCCGCAGCCCGTGTAGTTGTGGTAGAAGCGTCCCGGCTCCCCCTGCGGCCCGGTCAGGGAGTAATAGGTCGGGTTGTCGATGCCCCGGAAGGAGATGGTGGGCCCGAGCTCGCTGCCTTCCCCGCTGTGGTTGTAGACCACGTCCAGGATGACCTCGATGCCCGCGCGGTGCAGCTCCCGCACCAGGGTCTTGAACTCCGTCACCTGGCAGCCCGGGGCGCGGCCGGTCGAATAGGATGATTCGGGGGTGAAGAAGCCGATGGTGTTGTAGCCCCAGTAGTTGGTGCGCCCCTTGTCGGCGAGGAAGTCCTCGATGTAGAACTCGTGGATGGGGAGGAATTCGACCGCGTTCACGCCGAGCTGCTTCAGGTGGGGGATCTTCTCGATGAAGCCCAGGTAGGTTCCCGGGTGCTTCACGCCCGAGTTGGGGTTGGCGGTGAAGCCTTTGACGTGCACCTCGTAGATGATGAGCTCCTCGAGGGGGTAGGCGGGGCTCTCCACGCCCTGCCAGTCGAAGGCGTCGTCCACGACCACGGACTTGGGGACCTCCCGGCTGTTGTCCCGGCCGTCCACGGAGAGGTCCTTGCCCGGGGAGTGGGGCGCGTAGGCGAGCAGGCGGTTGTCCGTGTTGCGGAATTTGCCCGTCACCGCCTTGGCGTAGGGGTCCATGAGGAGCTTCGCGGAGTTGAAGCGCAGGCCGACCTCGGGCTGGAAGGGGCCGTGCACGCGGTAGCCGTACAGCTGCCCCGCCTTGGCCCCGCGCACGAACACGTGCCAGACGTAGCGCGTGCGCTCCTCCATGCGGATGACGTGCGCGGGCTTCGCGTCGACCCGGTCGAAGAGGCACAGCTCCACGCCCTCCGCGTGGCGGGAGTAGAGCGTGAAGTTGACCCCGTCGGGGGTCAGGGTGGCGCCGAGGGGATGGCAGCGGCCGGGGGCGGTCTTGGGTTCCATGGTGCCCGATTATCCATTATTAACGCCGCCGCAGGAAAATGGTAATCTCGACCCCATGTTCAAAGAAAGCGTGACTCTGACGATACAGCGGCCGCGGGACCTCGCCTTCGAGGCGTTGACCGATTTCGAGAAACTGGCCGAGGTCGTGAAGTCCAAGGTGACGGTCGAGCGGGTGCCGGATTCACCCAAGAAGGGGGTCGGGGCCGCCTACCGGATCCAGACCACCATGGCCGCCGTGGAGCCCATCCGCTGCGAGACCACGGAGTGGGAGCCGCCGCGGCTCGCCGCTTTCCGCCTCGACATCAAGGACCTGCCCACCACGGTCTCCCTCCAGTTCGAGGAGTGCGTCGGGGGCACCCGCCTGACCGCCGAGGTCTGCATGGAGCCCAAGAGCGTCATGTACAAGATGATGCTCCCGATGCTCAGCCAGAAGCTTAAGGAAGAGAAGGCGCGCGCCGTGAAGGAACTCGAAGACCGCTTCGACGCGACCGCCTGATCCCCCCGGGCGGGCCGAGGACTGTGCCCGGGCACAGTCCCGACTACGATCGTCGCGCCGTCTGTCGCTCCGCAACTGGAACCAACCGTCCCCGATGTCAGCCGTCTCAGTCCGCTTCCGCTCTGAAAACATATCGGCCGCGTGAGGCCTCGGCATTGGGCGGCGTCTTCGACCTCTCAAAGAAATCATATCCCTCTTTCAGATTCCACCAGAAGTCGATGTGGGGCGAGTTCTTGTGCTTGACCATCTAGCCATTCTTGGGTATGCCCTTGGCAACTTAGGTTCCGCCCTTACAGAGTTTGTAGGTCTTCTCGAGTATGCTTGCAAAGCCGTCCTTGTCCAGCTTGCCTGAGGCGACTCTTCGGGTGGCTGCCTCCAACTCAGCTTCACCGCCCAGCACGGGATGCCCATTGATCTCCAAGAAGACCAGCGCGGTTGCCAGCGCAGTCCGCTTGTTCCCATCGACGAAAGCATGGTTCTGGGCTATGTGGTATGCGTAGGCCGCCGCCATTCCGAAAGGGAACTCGTGAAAGTACTCTTGCCCCGATCCGCTCTGCGGCATTACCACTGCGGATTCCAACAGCGCCAGGTCTCGGATGCCGGGTTTCCCTCCGAAAGAGCGGAGCAGATCCTCGTGGAACTCGAGGACTTCCGCGAGTGATAGGAAACGCGGCGACATTCAATCTGCCAGTCGCTTCAAGGCGCGGCCGAACCTCTTCTTAACGGTACGATACGCTTTGAGCGCTTCTTTGACCTGGCCGGGTTCCGAGATCGGAGAGATGACCAGATTCTTGCCGTCCGTCGTGATCTCCAGGGGCGTGGTCTCGGATATATGAAGAAGGGATAGTATGGCCTTGTCTATGACGAGCGCTTCACTATTGCCGACTCTGGTGAGGAATTTTACCATGACCGCCTCCGTTAGTACACTGTTATTATAACAGTAATAACGGGAATGTCAAGGCTCTTCTATTCCGCTCTGCTTCAGGTCTGCCCAACGCTCACGGTCTGCGGCGTGCGCTGCCAGTTGCCTGCCGGCGCGCGCGCCGCAACTGTGCCCGGGCACAGCCCGGGCCTACTTGGCGCGCTGGGCGTTCTCGGCGTCGAGCCAGGCCTTCAGGGGGGCGAAGTACTCGGCGACCGCGCCCGCATCCATCTTCCGGGAGCCGGTCATGGCCTCCAGGGCGTCGGGCCAGGGGCGGCTGATGCCCAGCGCCATCATCTTCTGCAGGCTGTCCCCGGCTTTCTTGTCGCCGTAGAACGAGCAGCGGTGCAGGGGGCCCTGGTAGCCCGACTGCCGGCACAAAGACCGGTAGAACTGGAACTCCAGGACATGGGCCAGGAAATAGCGCGTGTAGGGCACGTTGGCCGGCACGTGGTACTTGGCGCCCGGGTCGAAGTCGGTCGCGGCGCGCGCCGCCGGGGATTTCACCTTCTGGTACTTCTCGACCAGGTCCCACCAGGCCTGGTTGTAGCCTTCGGGTTTCACTTCGCCGGAGAACACCTTCCAGCGCCACTGGTCCACCAGCAGGCCGAAGGGCAGGAAGGCGAGGCGCTCGAGCGCCATCTTCATGAGCAGACTCGTGTCGCCCTCCGGGCCGGGGACCTGGTCGATGAACCCGAGCTGCTTGAGGTACTCGGGCGTGACCGACAGGGCGATGGTGTCGCCCAGGGCCTCATGGAAGCCGTCGTTGGCGGAGCCCCGGAACAGGTAGCTCTGCTCGCCGTAGGCGCGCTGGTAGAAGTTGTGGCCCAGCTCGTGATGGATGGTGGTGAAGTCCTCCGCGTTGGTCTTGATGCACATCTTGATGCGCAGGTCCTGCGGGCTCTCCACATCCCAGGCCGAGGCGTGGCACACCACCTCGCGGTCGCGGGGCTTAGTGAAGAGCGAGCGCTCCCAGAAGGTCGCGGGGAGCGCCGGGAAGCCCAGCGAGGTGAAGAAGCGCTCGCCGAAGCGGACCATCTCGCGCTCGTCGGTCTTGCGGGACTCCAGGATCTTGGTCAGATCGTAGCCGGCGGGGGCCGAGGGCGGGGCCACGAGCGGGTAGATGTTCTCCCAGCTCTGCGACCACATGTTGCCGAGGAGATGCGCCGGGATGAGCCCGTCGTCGCCCACCGCTTCCTTGCCGTACTTCTCTATGAGGCGGGAGCGCACGTAGGTATGCAGGGAGTCGTAGAGGGGCTGGAGCTGGGACCAAAGGCGGTCGAGCTCGGCCGAGAACGCGGCCGGGTCCATGTCGTACTTGGCGCGCCAGAAATCGCCCGTGTCCTTGTAGCCGAGGTCCCGCGCGCCCTTGTTGGAGAGCTCGACGAAGCGGGCGTACTTCGCCTTCATGGGCGGGGAGACCGTGCGCCAGCCCTTCCAGACGTCGAGCAGGGCCTTGGGGTCGCGGCTGTCGCGCAGGACGTCCTCCATGTCCGGCAGGGTCAGGCACTTGTCCGGGGTGGGGCAGTACTTGCCCTTGCCGTACTCGCCCTGCAGCCAGGCCTGGATGTCCGACAGCTCCTTCTGCTCCTTGGGGTCCTGGGGGGCCGGAGCCACGACCGAGAGCTTGAGGAGGGTGAGCTTGCGGCGCAGGTCCGCGGGCAGGTCGAGTTTTTCGTAGCGCTTGGCCTCCTCGGCCAGGCGGGCGGAGGCGGCGGAGAGCGCGAGCTGGGTGTCGGCCGAGAGCTTCTCGGTGTCGTAGATGATGTAGGTCTGGTAGGTCCAGTCCGCGAAGGCGTACTTCACGTTGAGCGCTTCCAGCTCGCCCTCGGCACGGGCCACGAAGGCCCGGGCGTCGGCCACGGTGGGCGCGGGGACGATGTCGATGGCACGGGCGGGGGCGGCCGATGCGAGGACGAGGAAGGCGAGGGCGGCGGCGAAGCGTATGTTCATGTCCTCATTATGGAAAGTCCGTTCCCCGATGGCAACAGCTTGTGGTATCCTTCCTTCACCGGGAGCCCCGCATGATCGAGAAGAACCACCCCGAGTGCCTGGTTCCGGAAGAGCTGGCCCAGGTCCGCGAGTCGCTCGGCGGCTGAGCCCCCGGGAAACCATAAAATGCTTAAATGGTCGGCGAATGGGATGTCGCGGCATGGTCCGCGACACCGCATGGGGGTTCAGCCGTCCTGGCGAGCGCAAGCGAGCCGACGGCGCCGAAGGGGGCGGCAGCCCCCTTGGGAAGCACCGGCGCGAGCAAGGCACTTCTCGAGCGCCGGCCTTCAGTCCCCGAGCGTAGCGAGGGGTGCTTTAAGGGGCTGGTGGCGGAATTGGCAGACGCAGCGGACTTAAAATCCGCCGACCGCAAGGTCATGTGGGTTCGAGTCCCACCCGGCCCAAGGGATCTATGAAGATAGCGGTGGTCGGCTGGCCGTACATCATCGGAGGATTGGTCTTCGGGGCCATCGGGCTCGCCTTCGTGCGCCGGGGCATGGGCGCGGGTTGGGCGCTGGCCGCCCCCGGGCTCCTTTTCGCGGCCTTCTGCGGCTACTTCTTCCGGGACCCGGAGCGGCCCCTGCCCGCGGATCCGGCCAGGATCTACTCCCCCGGCGACGGCCGCGTCCTCAGCGTGGGACGGGAGGCGGGGGAGGGGGACACGATCCGGATATTCCTCTCCATCTTCGACGTCCACGTCCAGCGGCTCCCGGTCGCCGGCCGGATCGAGAAGGTCGAGTACGTGCCCGGGACCTTCGCCATGGCCATGGATAAGGAAGCCAAGGAGAACGAGCGGAACATCGTGACCATCTCGGCCGAGGGGCGCGGGTCCCTGGTGGTCGTGGAGCAGATCGCGGGGCTCATCGCCCGGCGCATCCGCTGCTGGGTGACGGCCGGCGCCTCCGGCAGGGCCGGGGAGCGCTACGGGCTCATCCAGTTCGGCTCCCAGGCCGCCGTGCATCTCCCGGCCGGGACGCGCTCACTGGTCAAGCCCGGCGACCGCGTGGTCGGCGGCATCACTCCGGTCGCGGAATGGACCGCCACAAGATAAAGCGTTCCAGCCAGGTCCTGGCGCCCTCCATCTTCACGATGGGGAACATGGCGTGCGGGTTCTACTCGCTGATGGCCGTGAGCATCGGCGACTTCCGGGTCGGGGCGACCTGCATCCTGGGCGGGATCATCTTCGACATGCTCGACGGCCGGGTCGCCCGCCTGGTCCGGGGCGAGAGCTCCTTCGGCGTGGAGTTCGACTCCCTATCGGATTTCCTGACCTTCGGCGTGGCGCCGGCGTACATGATGTGCGACCTGCTCCTCAAGGATTACGGCCCCGTGGGCTTCATCACGGCCTTCATCTACGCCCTGTGCGGAGCCCTGCGTCTCGCCCGGTTCAACGCCGTGGCCCACTCCGGGGCCGGGTCCAAGACGCATTTCCAGGGCCTGCCCATCCCCGCGGCCGCGGGGTTCCTGGCTTCCTTCGTGCTGCTGTACACCTTGGAGGAAGAGGGGCTTTCCGGGCAGACCTTGGGCTGGGTGATGAGCCAGATCCCGCGGGTGGCCGGCCTGGGGCTGTTTTTGGTGCTGGGTTTGTCGTTCCTCATGGTCTCGAGCATCCCTTACGGGGCGTTCAAGCAGAAGGAGGTGTTCCGGCCCCGGAACGTGAAGCTGCTGGCCGGCGTCGGGGTGACGATGACCCTGCTCTACTTCTATCCCCAGAACGCGGTGTTCCTCATCTTCCTGTTCTACGTGGTCTCGGGGCTGATGGGCCTGCTCCGGCGGCCGAAAGAGACCCCGCCCCCGGTCTCGCCCGACATCCCCGGCGAACCCTGACGGAGCGCCGCCCCCGGCACCGTCAGGGGCGGTAGTACTGGCGCTTGATCTCGGGCAGCCAGTCCTGGATCTGCCTCTGCCGGTCCACGCTGGTGGGGTGCGTGCTCATGAACTTGGCCAGCGGGTCGTCCTTGCGGCCCTTGCTGGTGGCCTCTTCCATGCGCTTCCAGAACAGCAATCCCTGCGCGGGGTCGTAGCCGGCCTTGGCCATGAGGATGAGGCCGATCTTGTCCGCCTCGGACTCGTGCTTGCGGCTGTAGGGCAGCATGAAGCCCACGCCCGTGCCCACGGAGTAGAACTCCCGGTAGAGCTTTTGCTCCTGCGGCGAGCGCGCGCCCACGGCCGCGCCCAGGAGCTGGCCGCCCGCGTTGACGATCATGCCCTGGCTCATGCGCTCGGCGCCGTGGCGGGCCAGGGCGTGGGCGATCTCGTGGCTCATGACCACGGCGATGCCGTCCTCGCCCTGGGCCACGGGCAGGATGCCGGTGTAGAAGGCGACCTTGCCGCCGGGCAGGCAGAAGGCGTTGATCTGCTGGTCGTCCGAAATGAGGTTGAACTCCCACTGGAAGTCCGGCTTTTCGGCCACTTGGGAGAGGCGCAGGCCCACCTTGCGGATGAGCTCGGTATCGGCCTGGTCGGGGGAGAGCTGGGCCTTGGCCAGGATCTCCTTGTAGGCCTGGGCGCCCAGGTCCTTCTCCTTGCCGTCGGAGACCAGCATGATGTGGCTGCGGCCGGTGTAGGGCACGGATTGGCAGGCGCAGCAGAGCGCGGCTAGGGCGATGAGGGCGACGGCGCGGTTCATGGCGTTTTCCTCGGGAACAAGGGCGGCCCTTTGGCTATGCGGTCCCCGGAGGGTCCGGCGAGGACCTCCTCGGGGGTGAGGGGCTCCGCGACGCGGCGGACCCCCAGCATGGAGTGGATCTTGGCCGAGGTCACCGGCATGAACGGCGTCAGCCAGCCGGCCACCATGCGCAGGGAGCAGACCAGGTCGAAGAGCAGCCACTTCACGGCCTCCGGGTCGGTCTTGACCAGGGCCCAGGGCTTGTTCTGGTCCACATGCAGGTTCAGACGGCCCACCACGGCGAAGATGCGGTTGAGGGCATCCTGGAAGGCCAGGCGCTCCATGGCCTCCTCGATGCCCGCGGTCTCTTCCCGGAGCTCCTTGACCAAAGAGACGCGGTCCAGGGGGGGCTTGCCGGGAAGGGCGCCGCCGAGGTACTGGTCCACCATGTTGGTGACCCGGCTGACCAGATTGCCCAGGTCGTTGGCGAGCTCGGCGTTGTAGCGCTTCTTCAGGGACTGCTGGGAGAAGTCCCCGTCGTTGCCGAAGGGCATCTCGCGGAACAGGAAGTAGCGCAGCACGTCCACGCCGTACTCGCGGGTGATCTCGCGCGGGTCGATGAAGTTGCCCTTGGACTTGGACATCTTGGCGCCCTCGACCGTCCACCAGCCGTGGGCGAAGACGCTCTGGGGGAGCGGCACGCCCAGGGCCATGAGCATGGCCGGCCAGATGACGGTGTGGAAGCGGTAGATCTCCTTGCCCACCAGGTGCACGTCGGCCGGCCAGAGGGCCGCGTAGTCCGAAGGCCCCTCCGCCATCCCCGGGGGGCGGTAGCCGGTGGCGGTCAGGTAGTTGAGCAGGGCGTCGAACCACACGTAGACCACGTGGCCCGGGTCGGAGAGGAGGGGGATGCCCCAGGAGACCTTGGTGCGCGACACGGCGAGGTCGCGCAGGCCCTCGCCCACGAAATTGACGATCTCCTTGGCCCGGTGCGCGGGCTGGAGGAACTTGGGGTTGTCCCGGTAGTGCTGGAGCAGGGGTTCCTGATAGGCGGAGAGCTTGAAGAAATAGCTCTCCTCCTCGGTGACCTTGAGCTCCTTGCGGCAGTCCGGGTTGGGGCAGAGGCGGCGGCCCTTCTCGTCGGGGGGGGCCTCGGTCTCGGTCCAGTAGGTCTCGTCGGAGACGCAGTAGTAGCCCTGGTACATCCCCTTGTACACGACGCCCTTCTCCAGGAGGTGCGCGAAGACCTGCTGCACGCGCTCGGAGTGGCGGGGCTGGGTGGTCCGGATGAAGTCGTCGTACTGGATGTCGAGGTGCTTCCAGAGGTCGGCGAACTCCGCGGCGATGCGGTCGGCCCAGGCCTGGGGGGTGACCCCCGCCTCCTGGGCCACCAGCTCGATCTTGGAGCCGTGCTCGTCGGTCCCGGTCAGAAAGTGGACCTGCTCCCCCTTCTGCCGGCGATGGCGCGCCAGGATGTCGGCGGCGATCGTGGTGTAGGCGTGCCCGATGTGGGGAGCGGCGTTGACGTAGTAGAGCGGCGTCGTGATGAAGAATTTCTTCATGGCGGCTTGGGGCTCCCGGCGGTCTGGAATTCCTGCAGGCGCAGGGCGGCCAGCTCGAGGACGAGCCGCGGGCTGGCGTTGGAGCGCAGCGCCCGGCGCAGGTCCGACAGCTCGCGCAGGACCGCGCGCGCCTCGGCCGAGGCGTAGGTCCGCGGCCCCAGGCTCCGGCGCACGTGCCACTCCATCCGGTGGAGCTGGTCCTCCACGAGCGGGCGGGCCAGGTGCAGTCCGGTGGGCAGGGCGTCGGCGAGTTCGAACGGGGCGAGGGGGGCGGCGAGCCACTCCTCGGGGTCGGGCTGCGCGCGTTCCAGGGTCTGCAGGGCGCGGCCCAGGGAGCCTTCGGCGAGCGGCGCCGCGGCTTCCGCCTCCGGCCGGGCGATGCCGCGCTCCAGCAGGCCCTGCATGATGACGTCCGCAGCCAGCGGCGCGAACGGCACCGGATGGCAGCGCGAGCGGATCGTGGCGAGGAGTTCCCCGGGCCGGTGGGTGACCAGTATCCAGACGGTGCGGGAGGGCGGCTCTTCGAGGGTCTTCAGCATCGCGTTGGCGGCGGCGGGAACCAGGGTATGGGCGTCCTCGAGGACCGCGGTCTTCCAGCGGCCCAGCATGGAGCGCATCTCGAGGTCCCGTATGAGATGGCGCACGGTGTCGATCTTGATGGAGCGCTGTTTGGCTTCCTCCTGCTCCAGGAGGCTCGCCTGATAGGCCGCGTCCACCTTGCGGATGTCCGGGTCGATTCCCTTGTCGGCCCCGGCGCAGGAGGGGCAGGGTCCCTCGCGGGGACAGCTGTCGTCCTGCCGCTTTTCGCAGTTGAGGGCCTTGGCGAACTCGAGGGCGGCCGTGGCCTTTCCCACGCCCTGGGGTCCGTGGAAGAGGAGCGCGGGAGGCACGGCGCGCGTCGTGAGGATGGAACGCAGGCGCTGAAGGGCGCGCTCCTGGCCGAGGATGGAGGATAGGCTCACGCTGGGGATTTTATCAGTTTCAGCGGCATCCTCAGAACCGTCCCGAGGAGGGCGAGGATGCGGCGGTGCACCGCCGCGCGGGGCGGGGTGGAGTCGATGCGCAGGATGCGGCCTCGGGGGCGGCCGGTCGCCGGGGCGGGCACCGAGAGCTTGCGGTAGCCGGCGCGCATGCGGCGGCGGAACGCCGTGTCCTCGCGTTCCAGGCGGTCGAGCTTGCGGGAGGGGTCGCGCTGGCGGAAGGCGGAGTCGGGGATGTCCAGGACCACGGTCAAGTCCGGTTCGAGGCCGCCGGTCGCGATGCGGTTGAGCCTCCGGATCAGGCCGAGGGGGAAGCCGCGCGCGCAGCCCTGATAGGCCAACGTGGCCAAGGTGAAGCGCTCGGAGACCACGGCGGCGCCCCGCGCGAGAGCGGGACGGATGAACTCCGACACGTGCTGGGCGCGGCCGGCCTCATAAAGGAGGAGCTCCGCCAGGGGGTGGACGCTGGGCCCGGGGTCGAGCAGGAGGCCGCGGATGCGCTCGGCGAGACGCGTGCCGCCCGGCTCGCGGGTGTGGACGACCTCGCGGCCGGTCTTCTTTAGGGCCGAGACCAGCAGGCGGGCCTGGGTCGACTTGCCGCACTTATCCGGTCCTTCCAGGACGATGAACACGCCGCGCGCGCGGGCCATGCGTATATTCAAGCCCTTTTCGCCGATCCGGGCAAACCCGCGGTGCGGTCTCACCCGCCGGCGGCGAGCACCGCCATGTACGCGAGGTAGCCGGCGACAAGGACGCCTCCCGAGAGGCGCGAGACGCGCCGCCGCACATAGACCATCGGACAGATGAGCAGTGCCGCTCCCAGCATGACCCACATGTCCGTCCCCGTGAGCCGGGGCGAGATGGGGATGGGGCGCGCGAGGCCGGTCACTCCCAGGATGAAGAGCGCGTTGAAGATGTTGGAGCCGACCAGTCCCGTCACGGCCATCTCGTGCTGGCCCTTGCGGGCCGCCATGATGCACGCCGTGAGTTCGGGCAGGGAGGTTCCGACCGCGACGACGGTCAGGCCGATCACCCGCTCGCTCACGCCGAGCGCCGCCGCCGCCCCGGAGGCGCCGTAGACCAGGAGGCGCGCGCCCACGACCAGCCCGGCGATGGAGGCGGCCAGCCCCGCCAGAAGGATGCCCATAGGACGGCGGCGCAGTCCCTCGGCGAGCGGCGGCACCAGGTGCGCGAGGTCCCGCGATTCGGAGCGCCGCGCGAGTCTGGCCGCCAGCACGGAGTAGGCGGCGAAGGCGACCGTGGAGGCCAAAAAGAAGCCGGCCTCCAGCCGGTCGAGCCTTCCGTCGCGGCAGAGGAGCAGGGTGATCCAGGATGACAGCAGCATGAAGGGGTAGTCGAGCCGGACCACGCTGCCGCCGATCGGAATAGGGAGCACCAGGGCCGCCAGCCCCAGGATAAGGGTGAGATTCGCGATGTTGGAGCCCACCACGTTGGCCGCGGCGATATCGGGGGAGCCGGAGAGCGACGCCGTGAGCGAGACGAAGAGCTCGGGGGCGGAGGTGCCCGCGGCGACGATGGTCAGCCCGATCACGGCCGGCGTGAGACCGGCTTTCTCGGCGACGGAGGCCGCGAAATCGACCAGCTGGTCGCCGCAGAACGTCAGGAGGGCGAGTCCCGCGGCGACGGCCGCCGCCAGCAGGGCCCAGGAGTGCATGGCGCCTCAGGGCGCGAGCGCGCGCTCGAAGAGCGCGGCGAACTCGGCCCAGCGGGGTTCGTCCGGGCGGCGCGCCGCCTTGGCCCGCAGCCAGACGAGGAGCGATTCCTTCGACTCCCGGGTCATGAGGGAGAGGGGGACGGGCTTGGTCGCCGCGACATAGGCGGCATGGATGGGGGGCATGCCGCGGTCGGTCGCGGCCAGGGCGGCCGCGAAGACCTTGCCGAGGACCAGCGGCGAGAGGTCCTCCGCGCGGAACTGCAGGAGCACGGCGGGATTGTCCGCGCGT
>MGTY01000038.1:0-7838 GCA_001799695.1 Elusimicrobia bacterium GWA2_69_24 | reverse complement strand
GGCCCAGGAGTGCATGGCGCCTCAGGGCGCGAGCGCGCGGGCGGCGGCCGCCGCCGCGACGGCCGTTTCCGGGGCGGCTTTGCCGCCCGGGACGTCGGCGCCGCCCTCGGTCAGCGCGGCCTCCAGGAAGCGGACGGCGGCCAAAGTCTCCTCGTCCCGGCTCAAGCTCCGCAGACCGAGCCTCTTGGCCGTGTCCGTGAAGACCTGCATCGGGGGGGCGAGGAAGGCGGAGTACGGGACGCCGGGCAGCCCGTGGAAGTCCATGGAGATCGCCCCCGCGTTCTTGATCCGGCCGTCGGCGCGCGCGGCGGCCAGCTCGGGCGCGTCCAGGTCGAAGACGCTGAGGACGCTCCCCATGCGGGAGGGGAAGAGGAGGATCTCGCCGTTGGAGGCGTCGAGCGCGTCGTAGGGGGAGTGGGCGGCGGTCTGGAAGTAGTAGACCTTGTCGTTGGAGTCCCCGTTCATGGAGTAGCGCAGGGCGATGTCCCCTTTCGTGGCGCGGATGCCGGTCCCGACGTAGCCTTCGCGCGATCCGCCGTGCAGGTTGTAGTGGAGGCCGATGTTGACCACCCCGCGCGCCGCCTTGATCCGGTCGAAGGCGGCCGACACCTCGGCGCGGACGTGGTCCTTGAGCGCGGCTTTGGAGAGCTTGCGGGCGCGCAGGCCGAGGACCTCGGAGCGGGCGTCCGCGGCCACCTTGTCCCAGAGGCCGCGCGCGGCGAAGCGGCGGTCGCCGCGTTCGGCCTCGGAGCCCCCCTCGGGGATCAGGACGCGGTGCCCGGGCTCGAGCTCAGAGAGGTCCAGGAGCGGGCGGGGCGCGGGAGCGGCGACCCCCAGGGCGCGCGCGACCGACTCGAGCTTGGCCGCGGCCGCGGGGTCGCTCGGGGCCAGGTCGCGGGCCAGGGCGTAGTGGTCCAGGAGGGCTTGCTTGCTGACCGGGGAGAGAGACGAGAGCGGGATGTCGGCGACGGCCATCTTGAAATGCGCCAGCTGGGTGGGCATGCCCTTGCCGGCCTGGACTACCGGGGAGTAGTGCCCGGTGACGAGCTTTCCTTCGAGCGCGGCGGCCGGGAACTGCAGGACGACGCCGGGGGTGCCGGTCTTGCGCCCGCTCGAGCGCGCGTAGCCGTGGGGGTAGCCGGGTTCGTCGGAGACGTAGGTCCGCTGGGCGCTCAGGACGCCGCCCGTCTCGACGGCCGCCTCGATATGGGCCAGGCTGGTCCCGTGGAAGAACGAGTCGCCGGAGCCCTGGGAGTAGGAGCCCGAGACCGAGGTCTCGACGGCGCGGCCGCCCGCCGCGCGCGCCGCGGAGGCGCACAAGGGAGCCAGCGCCAGGAGCAGCGCCAGGAGCCGGGCGGACATGTCCCAAAGGATAGGCGGCAAACCGGTTTCTGACAAGGCCTTCGGACCCAGGCCGCGCGGGGTCAAATGATATAATGGCCGCCAAGGAGATTTTCCGCATGACGCCCAAGACTGCCGGGAAGGGGACGACCTGGAAGCACAGCGAGCACGTGGCCTGGCGCAAGGTGGCCGGCGAGGCCGTGATACTCGATGTGGACACGGCCGTCTACTATTCCCTGAACGGGGTGGGGCTGCGGATCTGGGAGCTCCTCGGAGAGCGCAAGCCGGAGGCGGAGATCCTCGACGCCATCACTTCGGAGTACGACGCCCCCCGCCAGCGCATCGCGGAGGACCTGGAGCGCCTGCTCCGCAGGCTCAAGAAGGAAGGCATCATCGCTCCCGCATGAGGGTCCTCTTCGTAGAGCCTCCGGACCCGCCGGGTTTCGTCAGCTTCCGGCACTCCCACGGCGGCTACGGCGAGTTCTGCGTCTCCAGCCGCCTGCGCATCCCCACCCTCGACCTCTTCCACTGTGCCGCCTTCCTGCGGGAAGGGGGCGTGGACGCCTCGGTCCTCGACAGCGCGCTCTTGGGGCATTCCCCGCGGGCATGCGTCGCGGAGATCGCGCGGCGCCGTCCCGCCCTCGTCGCCTTCCGCACGGCTTCCGGCTCCTGCCTCTCGGATCTGAAGACCGCCGCGCTCCTGCGCCGCTCCTGGGACGCCCCGGTGGTCTTCTTCGGCCCCCATGCCGCGGCGGAGACCGAGCGCCTGCTCGCCTCCCCGGGCGTGGACGCGGTGGCTTCCGGCGAGCCGTACGAGGCGTTCCTCCGCATGGCCCGGCAGGACGGCTTCGCGGGGATCGCAGGCGTCCGGTTCCGGGACCCGGACGGGGGTCTCGCCGGGGACGGCTCTTCGCCTCGGCTCAAGGACCTCGACTCCCTGCCGGTCCCCCGCTGGGACGAGGTCCCTTTCCAGCGCTATTCCTACGTGACGGCCCAGACGAGTTGGGGCTGTCCGCGGACCTGCTCCTATTGCCCCTATCGGATCACCCAGGGGAGCCGCTGGCGGACCCGCTCCGCGGCGAGCGTGGTCCGGGAGTTCCAGGCCCTGCGGGACCGCTACGGTTTGCGCTACGTGGAGCTGCGGGACCCGGAGTTCGCCTGCGGCCGGGAGCGGACCCTGCGCCTGTGCCGGGCCCTGCGCGATGCGGGGACGCCCATCCTATGGGGCTGCGAGACCGGGCTCGACACTTTGGACCCGGAGCTGCTCGCGGCCATGGCCGGCGCCGGCTGCATCCGGCTAAAATTCGGGGTGGACACGCTTAACCCGGAGACCTTGCGGCGCACCGGACGCCGGGCGCTGGCGCCCGCGGAAGTCCGTCGGCGGGTGGAGCAGATCCGGCGCAGCGGGATGCTGACCTACGCCTTCTACATGATCGGGCTCCCCGGCGAGACCACCCGGTCCACGCTGGACCTGATCGAGTTCTCTTTGGACCTGGGCACGCACATCGCCTCCTTCTCGGCCGCGACCCCGTTCGCCGGGACCGCCCTGGCCCGCGACGCCCGGGCGTTCGGGCGCTACGAAACCCTCGATCCGCTCCATCTGACGAGCTGCGTCCCCTCCATGCGCAACGAGACCATGGACGCGGCGGAGATCGGCAGACTCTACCGCTTGGCGAAATCACGATGGAAAGAGCGATCCCCGGCTTCAAGCCCGCGCTGAGCAGGGCCGAATCCGCCGCGCTGGCCCAGGCGTTCGCCAGCGGCTGGGTGGGGACGGGCCTCTATGCCAAGCTCTTCGAGCGCCAGTTCGCCGCCTTCGCGGGAGCGCGCTTCGCGACCGGGACGAATTCCGGGACCGCGGCCCTGCACCTCGCGCTCCGCGCGGCCGGGGTGGAGGGAGGCGAGGTCATCACCACGCCTCTGACCAACGCCGCGACGAGCCATGCCATCCTCTATAACCGCGCCGCCCCCGTGTTCTGCGACGTCGAAGCGGAGACGGGCAACATCGACCCCGGGAAGATCGAGTCCTTGATCACGCCCCGCACCCGGGCCATCGTCGCCGTGCATCTGCACGGCCGCGCAGCCGCCATGGACGCCATACTCGCCCTTGCCCGGCGCCGCCGCCTGCGCGTGGTCGAGGACGCCTGTCAGGCCCTGCGCGGGACCTTCCGGGGGAGGCCGCTCGGCACGCTGGGAGACTTCGGCTGCTTCAGCTTCGGGCGGGCGAAGAGCTTGACCACGGTGCAGGGCGGGGCCATCGTAGCCCGGGAGAAGCGTTGGATACCGCTCTTGCGGCGGCTCTGCCGGCTGGGCTACTCCGAGGAGGGGGAGAGCGTCTCCGAGCCCGGGCTCATCCGGGAACTGGGCTTCCATTGCGGGCTGGGCGACACGGCCGCGGCCATCGGCCTGGCCCAGCTGGAGCGCTGGGGGGCGATCGAGGCCCGACTGCGCGCCCTCACCGCCCGCTACCGGAGGGGTCTGGCCGGCCTGCCCTGGCTGCGCCTGCCCGAGTCCGCGCCCGGCTCGGAGCCGGGGTGGTCTCATTTCGCGGTCCGGACCGCTCCGGGACGGAGGGACCGCCTCGCCCGGTGGCTGCAGGGCCGCGGCATCGGGGCCGAAGTATGGCTTTACCCGAACCATTTCTATATCCTTTATAAGCCTTACCGGAAGAAGCTGCCCGTGGCGGAGCGTCTGTGGCGGGAGTTTTGGTCCCTGCCGTTCTATCCCGCGCTCCGGGACGAGGAAGCGGACCGGGTGGCGGACGCCATCCGGCGGTTCAAGGCCTGATTGGAGGGACCCTGATAATGTCCGGCAAGAAGCCGAACCCCCAGCCCGCGAAGAAGGGCAAGAAGAAGTACGAGACGCCCGAGCTGCTCAAGCACGGCGTGCTTTCCATCGTCGAAGGCGACTAGGGCCAAGCCCTCATGAAGGTCGCCCTCGCCTGGTTCGACCTGTCCGATCCGACGGACCGCGCGGTCGCCCTAAACCTGGGCCGCGAGCTCGCCCGGCTCGGCCACCAACCCCTCCTCATCGGTCCCCGCCGGCGTCCGGGACAGCTTTCCGCCGAGACGGTGGACGGCGTGCGCATCCGCCGGGTGGGTTCCCCGGGCCTGCGGGCGTTCCCCTGGCTCAACGACGCCTGGGCGTTCATCCAGCTGCGGCTCCTCCACGCGTCCGAAGGCATCGAGGTCTGGCATTGCCACCTCTTCGCCCGCCGGCATCGCCCCTTGGCCTGGGCGGTCCGGAGCGGGGGCTGGCCCTGCGTCATGACGCTGCACCTGGTGCTCAAGGACTACCTCTCTTTTTTGGGCGGCGAATCGGCGCTCCGCGAGCTTTTGGCCTGTGCTCGACATGTCACGGCCGTGTCCGAGGCCACACGCAAGGAGATGCTCTCCTTCCTGACGGAGAAGCTGGCCCAGGAGAGCTCCGTGGTGCACAACGCCGCGGGCGGGGGCGCGGGATACGATACCGCGGCCCCCGGCGCGGCGTTCCCTGCCCTGCCCAAGCCGTACATCCTCTGCGTAGCGCGGCTGGCGCCCTATAAGGGGCTGGATGTCCTGCTCATGGCGTTCGCCCAGGCCCTGGAATCTGTCCCCGGTCTGCACCTGGCGGTCTGCGGGCGGGACCAGATGCAGGGGGGCCTGGACGGCTTCATCCGGGACCTGGGGCTCGCGGGCAAGGTGACCCTCACGGGGGAATTGCCGCGCTCCGGGGTGGAAGCCCTGCTCCGGGACTGCCTCTTCTTCGTCCTCTCCTCCCGCCGGGAGAACTTCCCCCTCGTGCTCCTGGAGGCGATGGGCGCGGGCAAGACCATGGTAGCCACGGAGGTCGGCGGCGTCCCCGAGATGGTCCGCCATGGGACGGACGGCATCCTGGTGCCGCCCAACGACGTGCGCAGCCTGGGCCAGGCCATCGTGGAGCTGACGCGCAACGCGGAGCGGCGCCGGGAGCTGGAGCGCGCGGCGCTCGAGCGCAGCCGGGATTTCGGCTGGCCCCGGGCCGCGGCCGCCTACGCCGAGCTGTACGCCGCGGCGGTCCAAAAGCCCGCATGAAGCCCCGCGGGCTCATAGGGCCTGTCAACCAATAATATGGGCATTTCGCCGGAGGCGATTTTGGAGCGAGCCGAAGCGATGCGAGGCGCGCAGGCCCGTTGGGCCTGTAAGCCGAGCAGCGCAAAGGCGCAGCCCAAAAGCGCTCCGGCCCTTCGGGGAGGCCCCTGCCGCTATCGACCGGCAGGGACCGTGCAAGAGGATGTTCTCCTTACGCACGGCCCGCTATTGGCCGATTTCGTCGTTGCTCGTCGCTTGCATAGCTCACGCTATGCGCGCTCCTCGCGTCTAGAACTCGGCTCAATTTCGGGCCTCCGAAATGCCCATATTATTGGTTGACAGGCCCTTACCCACGGCCGCTCCGTCCGCCTACCGGATGAAGAGCTATGACGCGCTCTACGCCCGGCGCGCCGACCCCTGGTCCAGCGCGGCGAAGGGTTCCGGGAGAAAGCGGTTCCAGAGCGTATCCGCCTTGATCGCCGGCCAGCGCTTCGGCCGGGTTTTGGAGATTGGGTGCGCGGGCGGCTTCTTCCTGCCGCGCCTCGCCCGCGCGGCCCGCGCGGTGCTCGGGGTCGACGTTTCGGCGGCGGCGGCGGCAAGAGCGGCCAAGCGCTGCGCCGCGCTCAAGAACGTGAAGGTCCGCGCGGCCAATTTCATGACGCTGCGCGCCGGGCGCTTCGACCTGGCGGCCGCCCTCTACGTCCTTTCCGAATTCGAAGCCCCCGTGGCGGAGCGCATGGTGGAGAAGATCGCCGCGGCGCTCCGGCCCCGGGGCCTGTTCCTTTGCGCCGTCCCGGCCAAAGCCTTCGGATTCTTCCGGCCCTCCCGGTTCCGCCGCTCCTTGCTCCGGGGATTCGAGATACTCGAGGAGATCCGCTTCGCCACCGCGGGCCGCTCGTCGCGCTACGGGCATTGGGCCCTGCTCGCCCGCAGGAAATGAAGACGGATTGGGACGCGGCCGGGACGAGCCGGCTCCTGCGGGGAGCGGCCGCGATCAACGCCAACTCCCGCTTCAGCCGGGACATCGTCGCGCGGCGCTGTCCGGAGGCGGCATCCGTCCCCGTCGTCTATTACGGCGCCCCCCTATCGGTGCCGGGTACTGAACCGATGCAACCATTGCCTATGCCGCGGCCTTATATCCTCTGCACCGCGCGGCTCGCCGAGTACAAGGGACAGGATGTGCTGGCGATGGCGTTCGCCGAACTGGTCGCTTCCGGTTGCGACGTCCATCTGGTGCTCTGCGGCGCCGACCACTCGCAGGGGGGACTGCAGAGCTTCGTCCGGGCCCTCGGGCTCGAGAGCCGGGTGCATTGGGTCGGCCAGCGTCCGCACGAAGAGGTCCTGGCCTTGATGCGCGGCTGTCTCTTCTTCGTCCTGCCCAGCCGCCGGGAATCTTTGGGCGGCGCGCTCATCGAAGCCATGGCCGCGGGCAAGGCCGTGGCCGCCAGCCGGGTGGGGGGCATCCTGGAACTCGTGCGCGACGGCATCGAGGGTCTGCTGGTGGAGCCCGCGGACGTGAAGGGCCTCACCGAGGCGCTGCGACGCCTCTGGGATGACGCGGGGCTGCGCGAGCGTCTGGGCCGGGCCGGCCAGGTCCGGAGCCGGGAGTTCTCCTGGGAGGCTGCGGTCGACGCCTATTTCCGAGATTATCATGGGTTGACGGACTCAGGTCTGAATACGGCCTTTGTGATGTGGGACGATGCTTCCGACGCTACGGCGCGGGCTTATCTCGGGAATCTGGCCGTCGTCATGCGGCGGCGCGCGCTTCCCTTCATCACCTGCGCCTGGCGGGAGGACCGCTGCGAGCCGTTCCGCACCGAACAGGACGGCCGGCTCCTGTTCCGGCTGGGCCTGCCGGAGGGGACCGTCCCGGAACTCCTCAACGCGGCTCTCGTGCTCGCCCAGCTCTGGTGGATAGCGCGGACCGAAGGGGTGGCGGTCTGGCACGTGTTCCTGCTCCGCTATCGGCGCCTGGAAGGGCTCCTGTGGTTCCGAGGCTTGTCGAAGCCCTGGCTCGTGGTCACGCTGGCATGAAGGTCGGCATCCAGTTCGTCTTCCCGGCGAAAGCCGGGCTCCAGTCCGTCTTCCCGGCGAAAGCCGGGATCCACTCAATTGCCGTTGCACGATTCGGGCTCGGGTCAAATTCCCCCAAATCTCATGGAACTTCCCGCGAGCATCGATCGTACTTGTTTGCTGGATGCCCTCCAGCCCCAGGTCCCCGGCCTGCTACCGCCCGCGCGATCCCCGGGGCAGCCCCTTCTACCGCCTGGTCCAGGACCATCTCGAGGATTTCGCCCTCACGCTGCGCCAGCATGAAACCCGCAAACCCCTACCGGACCCAGGCATAGTCGACACCTTCCGGGACTTCCTCGAATGCGGCATCCTGCGCTTCGGCGCCGTCCGCTACCGCTGTCCCGACTGCGGCCAGAACCTCTTCGTAGGCTTCAG
>MGTY01000037.1:2970-30921 GCA_001799695.1 Elusimicrobia bacterium GWA2_69_24 | reverse complement strand
AGGAGGAAGAGCGCGGAGGCCGCCGCGCCGGCGAAGAAGTACTTCACCGCCGCTTCCAGCGAACGCCGTCCGGGCCGCAGGCCGTGCACCAGGAGGTAAGTCGGCAGGCTCATGGTCTCCAGGGCGATGAACAGGAGGATGAGGTTGTCGGCCACGGCGATCAGACACATCCCGATCAGGGAGCCGAGGAAGAGCGCGATGGATCGGTCCCCCGGGAGACGGCCCACGGCGAGGAAGGCCAGGGCAGCCAGGAGGAACAGGGCCTCCCAGGCCTTGGCCGCGCCGTCCACCCGGCTCATGGCCTCGACGCTAGGGCCCAGCGGTCCGGCCAGGAGCGCGGCCCCGGCGGCGAGTATGCCGGCAAAAGCGATGGCCCGGGCCAGCGCCGCGGCTTTGTCCTTGAGCAGGATGCCCGAGAGGAGCGTACCGCCGAGGGCCACCGCGAGCATGGCCTGCGGGGCCATGGCGGCCAGCATGCCGGAGGACTGGAGGGCGTTCATCATCGCAGCGCCAGCGCCTCCACCGCGGGAGTCAGCAGTCTCAGAAGCGGCTGGGGGTAAACCCCGAGGACGACGATCCCGGCAACGAGCACGCCCAGGACGGCCCGCTCCCGCAGATCGAGGTCACCGATGGTCTGCGACACGGAATCCGGGCCGGGCGGACCCCAGAACACCTTCTGGAAGGCGGGCAGGCCGTAGGCCGCCGCGAGCACCGCGCCCAAGGAACCCAGCACGGCCAAAGGCATGGACGCCCGCGCCATCCCGGCCAGGGTCATAACCTCGCCGACGAAGCCGTTGAGCCCCGGCAGCCCGATGGAGGAGAGCAGGATGACCCCGAAGTAGACCGAGAGCACCGGGGCCGTGGCCGCGAGCCCGCCGAAATCGTCCACGCCGCGCCGGTGGCTGCGCTCGTACATCATGCCGATGAGCAGGAAGAGCCCGCCCGTGGAGAAGCCGTGGTTGATCATCTGCAGGCATCCCCCGGCGATGCCCTCGGCGGTCAAAGAGAAGATGCCGATGAGGCAGAACCCCAGGTGGCTGACGCTGGTGAAGGCGATCAGGCGCTTGAAATCCTTCTGGGCCATGGCGCAGAGGGCTCCGTAGATGACGTTGACCACGCCCAATCCGCCCAGCACGGGCAGGGCCGCCAGGCTCAACTCGGGGAAGACCGGGACCAGGACCCGCAGGAAGCCGAAGACGCCCATCTTCAACATGGAGCCCGCCAGCAGCACCGAGCCCGCGGCCGGAGCCTCGGTGTGGGCTTCGGGCAGCCAGTTGTGCAGGGGGAACACGGGGACCTTCACCGCGAAGCCGACGGCCAGGGCCGCGTAGATCCACAGGGCGGCCGGCCCCGCGACCGGGGTGCGGGCCAACTCGGCCATGTCCCAGGTCCACATCCCCGTGGCCCGGTAGTGCAGGGTCACCAGGGCCAGCAGGCCGATGAGCAAGGACAGGCTGCCCAGGAAGGTGTACAGGACGAACTTGAGCGCCGCCTTCCTGCGGCCCGAGGAGCCCCAGAGGCCGATGATGAAGAACATGGGGATCAGGGCCAGGTCCCAGAAGATGTAGAAATAGAATAGGTCCCGGAAGGTGAAGACGGCCATGAGCGCCGATTCCAGGAAGAGGAAGGCGGCCCAATAGCCCGGGGGCACGTCCCCCTTCCACGAGGCGGCCAAGGACAGCACGATGAGGAGCGCGGTCAGCCAGCACAAGCACAGCGCGATCCCGTCCATGGCCAGGTGGTAGCGGATCCCGAAAGCGCCCGCCGTCCCGATCTCCTCCAGGCGCAGGATCCCGGGCTGGGCCGAGTACGGCACGATCAGCCAGGCGGCGTAGGCCAGGATGACGCCGGAGAGGGCCAGGGCCAGAACGCGAGCGGAGCCCCGGGAGGGCATTCCCCACACGAGGAGCCCGGCCAAGGCGGGCGCGACCCATAGCCCGGTCAGAAGCATAGCAGCACCGTGAAGGCGAGGGCCGCGGCCCCCACGAACATCCACCAGACGTACTCGTTGAGCCGGCCCCGGCACACCGCGGACAGCCCCTCGCCCAGTTGGACGCAGCCGGTCGCCAGGCTCTCGGTGAAGGGGTCCCAGCGCCGGCTCTCCCAGGCCCCGGCCACGAAATGCGCCAGGGCGGCCCCGCCCCCCGCGATGGCGTCCGTCGCCTTCTGCCAGCCGAAATCGCATTCCAGCCAGCGCTCCAGCCAGGGGAAGCGGGCGCGCCACTCCCAGTCGAAAGACGGCCGGCTCATGGTCAAGAAGTAGGCGACCCCGAACCCTGCCGCCGCCACCAGGGTCCCCGAGACCGCGACGCCGAGCACGAAGTGCGGCGGCTGGAAGCCGAGCATCCGGGCCACCGTCCCGCCGAAGACTCCCGCGGAGGCGCTAAGGACGGCCAGGATCAGGACCGGGACCCGCATGAGGAGGCCCGGCTCATGGGCGTGGGCCTTGGGGCCTCGCTGCTGCGCGCGCGCTCCGAAGAAGGTCAAAAGGAGCATCCGGAAGATGTAGAGGCTCGAGCCCAGCGCGATGAGGAAGGTCAGTGCCGCGAGGCCGTGCCCGGATTCCAGCGCTCCCTCGAGGATCAGGTCCTTGCTGAAGAACCCGGCCAGGGGCGGCACGCCGGACAGCGCGAGGGCGCCGACGAGGAAGGCCCCGCCGGTGTAGGGCAGGTCGCGGCCCAGGCCCCCGGCGTCGTCGACTCCCGCGCTGACGGCCCCATGCAGGCTCGAGTGCAGGCCGTGGATGACGCTGCCGGCGCACAGGAAGAGCAGGGCCTTGAAGAAGCCGTGCGTGATGAGGTGGAACACCGCGCCTACCAGGTTGCCGGTGCCGATGGCCACCATCATGAGCCCGAGTTGGCTCACGGTGGAATAGGCCAAGATGCGCTTGAGGTCGCGCTTCGATACCGAAACGATGGCGGCGCCGATGGCCGTGATCAGGCCCGCGACCGTGATGACGGCCAGGACCGGCGGAGCCGACTCGAGCAGGGGCATGGAGCGGGCCATGAGGAAGACCCCCGCCGTGACCATGGTGGCCGCGTGCATGAGGGCCGAGACCGGGGTGGGGCCCTCCATCGCGTCGGGCAGCCAGACGTGCAGCGGGAACTGGGCGGACTTGGCCGCGGCGCCCCAGAAGAGCAGGAGCCCGATGGTCATGCGCATCCCCGGGGTGATGTTGCCCAGGCGCGCGAAGACCTCCTCGAAGCGCACGCTCCCCGCCTCGCGCAGGAGCAGGAAGATCGCCAGGATGAAGCCGATGTCGCCCACGCGGTTGGTCAGGAAGGCCTTCCAGGACGCCCGGCGCGCGGACTCCTTCGGATACCAGAAGCCGATGAGCAGGAAGGAGGCCAGGCCGACACCTTCCCAGAAGACGTAGGTCTGCAGGTAGTTGTTCGAGACCAGCAGCCCCAGCATGGAAAGGAAGAACAGGTGGAAATAGAGGAAGAAGCGCGAGGTCCCGGGCTCCCCTTCCATGTAGCCCACGGCGTAGATGTGGATGAGGCCGGACACCACGCAGACCATGGCCAGCACCGAGGCGCTGAGCCCGTCGAGCCGGACCCCGAAATCCACGGTGAACCCGCCGATCGCGGCCCAGCGGTAGACGATGAAGTCCCAGCCCGCGCCTTCGTAGACCTGGAAGGCGAGCCACAGCGCGGCCAGGGCGGTCGCGGCGCAGGAAGCCAGGATCGGCCAATGCGTGCGCTCGGGACAACGCTGATGGCAATAGAAGTAGCCGACCAGGAGCGCGGCGACGGGCGCTCCGAACAGGACCCAGATCGGCCAGGGGGCGCTCATCCGGACAGCTCCCGCAGGGAATCGGTCTCGGCCGTCTCCCCGTCGCGCAGCCGGCGCAGCACGAGCCACAGGCCGACGACCGCCTCGGCCGCCGCCGCCGCGATGATGAGCAGGGCCGCCGCCAGACCCTCGGCGTCCCCCCTCCGGACCGCGGCGTGGACGAGGGCGAGGTTCGCGGCGTTGATCATGAGCTCCACGCCGATGATCATGGCGATGAGCTGGCGGCGCAGGACCAGGAAGGCTCCACCGACGAGGAAAAGGACTCCGCTCACGCCCCAGACCAAAAGCCCGCTATCCATGGGCGTCCTCGCGGACCACCGAGAGGGCCGCGAGCAGGATGAGCAGTCCCACGACCTCCGTCAGCAGGGCCCAGCGCCCGAACAGGAGCAGGGCCATCTGCTTCTCCAGGAGCGGCAGCGCGGCGGCCGCCCCGTCGGCGGAGCCGGCGAAACGGGCGAAGCCCGCGAGCTCGAGGGCCGGCACGAGGATCGCCAGCCAGGCCAGCCACTTGGGGATCCCCCCGCTCCAGAGCTCCTTGACCCGCGGCGGCGAGGCCATCACGGCCATGACCACAAGCACGGCGATGGCTCCGGCGTACACGAGCGCCTGGATGCAGCCCAAAAGCCTCGCGCCCATCAGATAGAAGGAAGCCGCGACCTGCAGGAGCACGACGAGGAGACAGAAGGCGCTGCCGTACAACGTCCGCTGGAAGAAGGCCAGCAGCGCGAAAAGTACCGCGAATCCGCCGCAAACGGCGATTGCGACAGCGATCATGTGACGCGATTATGTCAAATATGCCATCGCCCAGCAAGCAAGTTTGCAGACGACCTGCTAATCGATATATTAGGAACCCTTATCGCATCGACGTCAGCAGCTCGACCGTCCGGTGCCGCGGAGCGATGTCCACGGGCAGGCGGCGCGCCCGCTCCAACACCCGCTTCGCGGCCGGGGGCAGTCTCCCGTATTTCTCCAGCATGGCCCGCGCCGCGCCGCGATCCCCACGGGCCTGGATCTCCATGATTGTCCCGGTGAGCTCCGTCACCGCGGCGCGGAACTTTTCCGTCACGACCGAGAAGGTGCCGTTCTTGGCCGCGCGGATGCCGCCCCGCTCGAGCAGGAAATTCATCTGCAGGCACATGCCCTTGCCATGGGACTCCGTCACGCCGAAGCGCAAGGTGCGGAAGGATGAGGCGAGGAAGGTCACGTACATCGTGCGCCCAAGCGCGGCGGGCAGCTCCCCCTTGTCGACCAGCTGCTGGAGCGCCCACAGGCCCGAGATGTCCGCCTTGGCCTCCTCGAAAGCGCTGTAGCATTCCTTCAGGGCCTGGCGCACGGTGGTCGGCTTCCCGTCGGGTCCCGGGATGTCGTGCGGTCCCAGCCCGTGCATCAGCTCGTGCATGAGGATGTGGGTGAAGAAAGCCTCGAAGGACACGCCCTTGCGGTCCTTCGGGGACAGCGCCAGCCGGGCCAGGGGCACGAGCACCATCCGGAACTTGGCCTCCTGGACGTTCTTCATCATCACCCGCTTGGCGCCCTTCTCCCGGATCACCCGCTCGTCGTTGGGCAGGTTGAACGCCGCAGCCGCGACGCCGCGCGCCGCGTCGCCCGAGGCGTACACCTGGTTGATGACCCGGATGGGCGCTAACGCGCCCAGCTTCGGATTGCGCAGCGCGGGCGCGATGGGCAGGCGGTCTTCCAGCCACTGCAGGTGCTCGCCGAACTTGGCCAGCTTGACCGTCTCCCGGTCGTCGCGCACTCCGATCACAGCCTCGAAGGCGGCCTTGTAGTTGAACCACTCGTCCTCGTAGTTCTCGTACGGCCCGATGGTCGGTTCGATGGACGCGTCGAGCTCCAGCCAGGCCACGTCGCTGTCGTAATAGTCGTTGGAGAGGAAGGCCGCGGCGCGCTTCTCCAAATAGGTCTTGAGCGTGCGCTGGCGGGTGAGCCCCGCCGCTTCCTTAAGTAGTCCCGCGGCCCGGACCAGCTCGTTGCCGTACTCGGTGCAGTAAGGGACCAGTTTCAGCCCCCCCTTCTCGTCCCGGCGCACGACGGTGAAGAACCCCTTGGCCGCCGACTGCTCGGGCTCGGGCAAGCCCGCGATCCACTCCGCGACCTCCGCCTTCGTCGCGTCGTCCGGATAGTAGTTCGCCCCGGCCGGTTTCTTCGGCGCGCCCGGGATGAAGGGCTTGTTGCCGTCCTGGCGGTCCCACGGCCCCTTCTGATTGAGGAAGAACTTGAGCCGCGCCGCGCCGAGCGGAGAGGCGTCCTTGAGCAGCCGCAGCAGCATGGTCTCGTTGCCCGCCCAGCACTGGCGAAGGAACAGTGCGTCCAGGATGTCGGCCGCCTGCACGAGCTTGGCCAAAGCCTGGCGCTCGCAGCGCGGCAGTCCGGTGATGTCGGCTTCCATGTCGACCGGCGCGAACCGGGCGAGCAACTCCTGCAAGCGGGCGGTCTCGGCATTCTGGTTCTTCATAACGGGGATACTATCAAATGATATACTCACGCCTCGCCATGGAGTTTCTGCACACCGGCATCGACATATTCCTGCACCTCGACCAGCACCTCAACGCCTGGGCGGGCACGCTGGGACCGTGGCTCTATCTGGTCCTCTTCCTCATCATCTTCTGCGAGACCGGGCTCGTCATCGCCCCCTATCTGCCCGGGGATTCCCTGCTCTTCGCCGTCGGCGCCCTGTCGGCGACCCCCGGCTCACCCATCGATATCTTCAAAGTCTGGCTGCTCCTCACCGCCGCGGCGATCCTGGGAGACGCGGCAAACTACTTCATCGGCCACAAGATCGGGCCCATGATCTTCAATAGGGAGGATTCGCTCCTCTTCGATCGCAGGCACCTCCTGCGCACGCACCGCTTCTACGAGAAGTACGGCGGCAAGACCATCGTCCTGGCCCGCTTCATCCCCATCATCCGCACCTTCGCCCCCTTCGTGGCCGGCATCGGCGAGATGAGCTACCCGCGCTTCGCCGTCTACAATGTCGCGGGCGCGGTGGCCTGGACCACGCTCTTCCTGGGCGGGGGCCACAAATTCGCCAACCTGCCCGCCGTCAAGTCGCACTTCCACTACGTGATCCTCGGCATCATCGTCATCTCGGCCATCCCCGTCGCGGTCGAGCTCTACCGCGCCAAGTTCCACCCCGAGCCCGACGAAGCATCCCCCGCCCCCACCCCCACCAAAGCCGACTGACCCCCGCTCCGTCGTCCCGGCGAACGCCGGGACCCAGGATTTGCCGTTATTCCGTCGTCCCGGTGGAGGCCGAGACCCAGGCCTTGCCGTCGCTCCGTCTTCCCGGCGAAAGCCGGGACCCATGATTCTCCGCGTCTTGCCCTTCAGGTGCGGGCAAAGCAGTCCCATCTCCGTCGACGTGGCGACCGACAAGTTCAGTAAGTTCACTAAGTTGACCCCTGGCACCGGGGTGAGGGCCCCGGCATCTGCGCCCAGACGGCCGAAACAACGGGCTGCGCGGAGGCCGCCAAGGCGGCCGCGGAGCTGGCGGGCTTCCAGGTCGTCTTCGTGGGCCCTGAGATGCCCCCCCGGACCTTCTTCAGCGCGAGCCAGGTCTGGATACAGCCCGGCGGCAAGGCCAAGATCGAGCAGAAGACCATGTCCCCGGAGCTCAAGGCCGCCATCAAGGATTTCGTGAAGAAGGGCGGCGGCTACGTCGGCTTCTGCGCCGGGGGCTTTTTGGCGTCGGAGACCCTCGCCTGGGAGGAGGACGACGGCTCCTGGTACTCGGCCCCGGGCTTGGGCCTGCTCAAGGGCCGGAGCCTCTACTACGATCAGTTCCAGGACGTCACGGAGGAGGACCCCGCCCGGATCGCCGTCACGCTGTGGAACGGCCAGAAGCGGCACCTCTACTGGGAACTCGGCCCCTACTTCACCGCGGACGCGGTGGCCGGCTCCGAGGGGGCCGTCGTGGCCCGATATGATGCCGGACGCATCATGACCCTGCGCTCCGAGTACGGCCAGGGACGCGTATACGTGACCGCCGTGCACCCCGAGGCCCCGCCGGACTGGAGCGCGGGCTACGGCCTGAAAGACCCCGACGGCCCGGACCTGAGCCTCGCCGTCGAAATGATCCGCTGGGCCTCGGCGGTGCCTGTCACTCAACCGAACTAACCTGGACCCCGGCTTTCGCCGGGGTGACGGCCTATGTCTGGACCCCGGCTTCCGCCGGGGTGACGAAATCCCGCCGCTACTTCGCGGCGGCTTTCTTGCCGGCCAGGTAGTCCGTGGGGTTGAGCGTGCTGATGCGCATCCCGTAGAAGGAGCGGTACACGAAGTAGAGCCCCACCAGGAAACACAGCGTCCCGAAGCCCAGAGAGAAGGCCCGGGTGGAGTTGATGGCGATCTCCACGGCGAGGATGCCGAAGAGGGTCGTGAACTTGATGATGGGATTGAGCGCGACCGAGGAGGTGTCCTTGAAGGGGTCCCCCACCAGGTCGCCGACGATGGCCGAGGCGTGCAGGTCCGTCCCCTTCATATGCAGCTCCGTCTCCACCACCTTCTTGGCGTTGTCCCAGCAGCCGCCCGCGTTGGCCATGTTGACCGCCAGGCAGAGACCGAAGAAGGCGATCGAGAGCAGGTAGGCCGTGAAGAACACCGGGTCGAAGAACGCGAAGGCCAGGGTCAGCGAGAACACCACGATGAAGATGTTCACCATCCCGGCCTGGGCGTAGCGGGTGCAGATGCGCACCACTTCGTTGGAGTCCTTCTGGGAGGCCTTCTCGTTCGACTCCAGCTTGATGTTCTCCTTGATGTACTCCACCGCCCGGAAAGCCCCGGTGGTGACGGCCTGCAGGGCGGCCCCGCAGAACCAGTGGACCACCGCGCCGCCGGCCAGGAGCCCCATGATCACCTTGGGCTGCATGATGCTCAGACTCGAGAAGTCGGTCCAACCGAAATGCTTCTGCAGGAGCAGGATCAAGGAGAAGATCATGGTCGTGGCCCCGACCACCGCGGTCCCGATGAGCATGGGCTTGGCCGTGGCCTTGAAGGTGTTGCCCGCGCCGTCGTTGCCTTCAAGGAGCTCCTTGCCCCGCTCGAAATCGGGCGCGAAGCCGAACTCGCTCTTCACGCTCTCCTTGATCCCCGAGATCTTCTCGATCATGGAGAGCTCGAAGACGGACTGGGCGTTGTCGGTGACCGGGCCATAGCTGTCCACGGCGATGGTGACCGGGCCCATCCCCAGCATGCCGAACGCCACCAGGCCGAAGGCGAACACGGACGGGAACTGCATGTAGTCGCCCAAGGTGGCCGCGCTGGCGACGTAGGCCACGAGCATGAGGCCCGCGATGGTGAATCCCACCCAGAACACCGAGAAGTACCCCGCGGTCAGGCCGGAGAGCACGGTCAGCCCGGCCCCGCCCTCGCTGGAGGCGTTGACCACCTCGCGGCAGTGCCCGCTCTGCGTGCTCGTGAAAACCCGGGTGAACTCCGGGATCACGGCCGCCGCGATGGTGCCGCAGGAGATGATGGACGCCAGCTTCCACCACAGTTCCCCGAACTGGGCGGAGAGCATGAAGTAGCTGACGCCGAAGCTCACGAAGACGCAGAGCAGCGAGGTCAGCCACACCAGCAGGGTGAGGGGATGCTCGAAGTTGAAGCGCTTCTCGCGGCTCTCGCCCCAGATGGCGCGGGAGATGAGCGAGTTGAGGTACCAGGCCGCGATGGAGGTCGGCACCATGATGATGCGCATGGTGAAGATCCAGACCAGGAAGGTCCACTGCACCTCGGCGTTCACCGCCAGGCAGATGAAGGTGATCAGGGCCACGCCCGTCACGCCGTAGGTCTCGAAGCCGTCCGCCGTCGGGCCCACGCTGTCGCCCGCGTTGTCGCCCGTGCAGTCGGCGATGACGCCGGGGTTGCGCGGGTCGTCTTCGGGGAGCTTGAGCACGATCTTCATCATGTCCGAGCCCACGTCGGCGATCTTGGTGAAGATGCCGCCGCATATCCTGAGCACGGAGGCGGCCAGGGACTCGCCGATCGCGAAGCCGAGGAAGCAGAGGCCGGCGATGGAAGGGTCCACGAACTTGAGCACGATGAGCATGATGAGGAGCTCGACGCTGATGAGCAGCACGCCGATGCTCATGCCCGAGCGGGTGGGGATCTCGGAGAGGAGCATGGGCTCCCCGCGCAGGGCGGCGAAGGCCATGCGCCCGTTGGCGATGGTGTTGATCCGCATCCCGAACCAGGCCACCATGAAGGAGCCCGCGATCCCTACCAGGGACCACATGAGGATCAGGGCGACCGAGGCGGCGCTCATCGACTTGAGGACGCCGAAATAATAGATCATCGTGGCCCCGATGAGGACCTCGAGCAGGAGGATGAGCTGGCCCTGGGTGTAAAGATAGGTCTTGCAGGTGCCGTAGATGAGCTGGGAGATCTCCTCCATGGACTTGTGCACCGGGAGGTCCTTGAGACCCGCGAAGATCATCAGACCGAAGACCATGCCGCCCAGACAGACCAGCAGGCCGAGGGTGAGGATCGTCCCGCTGGCGAGCTCCACGCCGAGGAAATTCACCATGGCTTCCTGGGCGCGAGGGAGCACGAGCTCCGCTTCGCTGGCGAAGGCCGGGCCGGCCGCGGACAGGATGGCGGCGAGGCCTGCGAGGATGGCCCCGAAACGGATGGCAGGCAATCTGTTCATGATCTTATCACCTGAGCTGTAAAGGATAAACGTCCAACGCGCGGAGATTCTAGCATAGTATTCTCCCGCGCGCGTCCAGCGGCAGTGTAGCGTCCCCAACGCTTCTTTACATTCGAAAAGCCGTCATACCGGCGCCAGCCGGTATCCGGACGACAAACCACTGGACCCCGGCTGGCGCCGGGGTGACGATTGTAATTGGACTTATGGCTCACTACGCTAGGGCCGGGACATCAGCTCGGCGACCAGCCGGGCGTAGCGGGCCGGGTCCGGCAGGGGCGACCCCTCGGTCAGCGCGCCCTGCCCATAGAGGAGGGCGGCGTAGTCCGAGAGTCGCGGGTCCTTGGGATCGGCGTCGAACATGGCCTTCATGCGCTGGATGACGGGATGCTTCGCGTTCAGCTCCAGGATGCGCTTGGCGGCCGGCGCCGCGGCCTGGTTCTGCCGCAGCAGCTTCTCGAGACGAGCGCTCATGCCGTGCTCCTCGGCCACCAGGCAGACTGCGCTCTCCGTCAGCCGGTCGGAGAAGCGCACCGCTTTCACGTGCTCCTTCAGCTTCTCTTCGAGGAAGTTCACCAGGTCGCGGCACTCCTTCTCGGTCTTCTCGAGAGCGGCCTTGTCTCCTTCCAAGCCCAGGTCCCCCTTCAGAGCGGAGCGGAGCTTCTTCCCCTCCGCCTCTTCGAGGTGTTCGAGCACGATCTCATCCACCGGGTCGGTGAAGAACACCACCTCGTAGCCCTTGGCCTTCAGGGCCTCGAGGTGCGGTGAGTTCTCGATCTGGGAGCGGGACTCGCCGGTGAGATAGTAGATGTCCTTCTGGCCTTCCTTCATGCGCCCGGCGTATTCCTTGAAGCTGGTCCATTTCCCGGGCTCAACGGCGGAGGATTCGAAGAGCATGAGCTCCCGGATGCGGTCCCGGTTCTCGGGGTCGTTGTAGATGCCTTCCTTCAGCACCTTGCCGAACTCCCCCCAGAAGCCGCGGTACTTCTCCGCCTCGTTCTCGGCCATGGCCTTGAGGGCGTCCAGGGTCTTGCGCACGACGCGCTCCCGGATCTGCGAGATCTGCCGGTTCTGCTGCATGTTCTCGCGGGAGATGTTGAGGGACACGTCCGGGCAGTCCACCACGCCGCGGACGAAGCGCAGATAGTCGGGGGTGAGGTCCTGGCAGTCGTCCATGATGAGGACGCGTTTGACGAAGAAGTGCAGCCCCCCCCGCCGGTCCGGGTAGAAGAGGTCCATCAGGGCCTTGCCGGGGAGATAGAGCAGCGCGTCGTAGCGCAGGGAAGCTCCCTCCGCCGAGAAGCGGATGGGGTCGAGCGGCGGCGTCCAATCGTGCGAGATGTGCTTGTAGAACTCCGCGTGCTCCTCGGGGGTGATGTCCTTGGCGGCGCGGGTCCAGATGGCCTTCATGGAGTTCACGGGCGTCCGGTCATCGCCGAGCCGGATGGGATGGCCGATGAAGTCCGAGTAGCGCTTCACGATGCGCTTGAGCTCGAGGGCGTCCGCGAAGTCGCCCGCGTCTCCTTCCTCCAGCTTTTTCAAGGAGAGGGTCACCGCGGTCCCCACCGGGAGCTCCCCCTCGGCCGGCTCCAGGGTGAAGCCGCCCTCGCCCTGGGAGCGCCAGACCCAGCCCGCAGCTTCGCCGGCCTTGCGGGTCGTGACCGTGACGGTGTCGGCGACCATGAACGCGGCGTAGAAGCCGACACCGAACTGCCCGATGAGCTCCGGCGCGGACTCCGTCCCCTGCCGGGCCCGGACCGCCTTCAGGAACTCCTGCGTGCCGGACTTGGCGATGGTCCCGATGTTGGCGATCAGGTCCTCGCGGTTCATCCCGATGCCGTTGTCGCGCACGGTGAGGGTCCGCTTCTCCTTGTCCGCCTCCAGCATGATCTCGTATTCGCCGCCCTTCGGGGCCAACTCCCCCTGCGTCAGGGAGAGGAAGCGCCGCTTGTCCAGGGCGTCGGAGGCGTTGGAGAGCAGCTCGCGCAGGAAGATCTCCTTGCGGGTGTACAGCGAATGGATGACGATGTCGAGGACCTGTCGGACCTCGGCCTGGAAATCGATCTTCTCGACGGTCTGAGTCATGGTTTCTCCTCCGTGCCGCTCCTTGACCGGGCGGCGCATATTGTATGAAATATGCCCCATGCGACGGACGCTCCCGCTCTGCCTGCTCGCACTAGGCCTCGCCGCCTGCGCCCCGCGCTCGGTGCTCGTCTCCTATCCCCGCCCCGCGACGCCGGAGGCCCGGGAAGCCGCGCGCGCCCTGGGAAGCGCCTACCTGCTCATCGGCAAGCCCCCCGCCGCGCCCCTATCCCGCCTGGCCGCCGAACGCCCCTTCGACGTGGACGCCAGCGCCTTCGCCGACGAGCTCAACGCCCAGCTCTCCCGCCGCGGGGCCGGGATCCTGGCCTATCGCGTGGTGGACGACGTCTCCCGCGAGGAGTACGCCCGGAGGCTGAACCCTTCCAGCCTCCTGGTGGTGCGCTTCGAGACCCTCACCCTCTCGCGCGAGCGCCGGGAGAAGTCCGTCAAGGTCAAGGACAAGGAGTCCGGCGCCGACAAGACCGTCAAGGTCCCCGTCTTCGTCTTCCGGGCCCGATTGGGCCTGCGCGCCCGGCTCGCCCTCAACCCCGAGCGCCGCACCCTGACCGACTCACCCCTGCAGGTCGGATTGCAGGAGGAGGTAGTCTCCGAATCGGGCCGGGACATCACCGAGGCGGAATGGGCCGCCGGGATCGGGCAGAAGCTGGCGCGGCGGGCCGCGCAGATGCTGCCCGAGCTCTTCCCGCCGGTGCCCGCGGTCCAGCGCAAGCGCACCCTCTACGTCGACAAGAAGGCCCCCCTTTCGGTCGAGGCGGCCAAGAAGGCCTCCCAAGGACTATGGGAAGAAGCCTCGGCCCTGTGGGCCGAGCGCGTCGAAGCCGTCGGAGGCTGGAAGGACCCCATGAACCTGGCCCTCGCGGCGGAGCGACGGCGGCTGTACGCCGAGGCCGGGCGGATATACCGTTCGGCGCAGGCGGCCGCCCGGGGCGACAAGGAGGCGGCCAAGATCCCCTGGACGGAGATCTACGCCGACCTCGCCGCCGGGGAAGAGTCGCTGGGGGGCAGTTCGGAGCAGGCGCTGCGCTGGTTCTCCGCCCCGTTCTCGGTGCTCCCGTTCTCGGATGAGACGACCAGCGTGGACGGGCCCGAGAGGCTGCGCGCCCTGGCCCAGGAGGCGCTGCGCCGCGGCGGCTACAACGTCCTGCCCCTCGAAGCGGTGGACATCGTCTTGCGCAGCCGCGGCTACTCCCAGGGCGGCCAGCTGAAGCGGGTGAAGTCGGAGGACATCGCCGAGTGGCTCGGCTCCCAGCGCCTCCTCTTCGGCGACATCACGGAGTTCCGGGACATCATGCTCGGCGTGTACGGACAGCGCACCGTCGCGGGCGAGCTGCGGATCTGGGATTCCGAGACCGAGGCCGCGCTCTGGGCATCCGCCCTGCCGGCCGTCACCAGCTCCGGGCTCACGGTGAACGGGACCGAGGCCGTCGCCCGCTTGGGCGGCCAGCTCCTGCGCGGCCTGTTCGAACGCACGGCGGGAACGCCCCTCGGGCCCGAGAGCGCGCTGTTCGTCCGGCAGAACCTCGAACGTTTCCCCCTGCGGCCCCGCGAACCCTAGCCGTCTCCCCATGCCCGGCACACATCCCGGCTCGCGCATCATCCTCCACGCGGACCTGGACTGCTTCTTCGCCGCCGTCGAGGAGCGCGAGAACCCCTCCCTCAAGGGACGGCCGGTCATCATCGGCTCCGACCCCCGGGGCGGCGCCGGCCGGGGCATCGTGGCCACGGCCAACTACGCGGCCCGCCGCTTCGGCGTGCGCAGCGCCATGCCCATCTCCATCGCCTGGCGCCGCTGCCCGCAAGGGATCTACCTGCGCCCCCGCTTCGCGCTCTACAGCGGGGCGAGCCGCGAGGTCATGGAGGTCCTGCGCGCCGGCGCCGACGTCCTGGAGCAGGTCGGGGTGGACGAAGCCTACCTCGACGTCTCCAGCCGCCGCACCTTCGAGGCCGCGCGGGACCTCTGCCGCGAACTGCAGCGCGCGGTGCTTGAGCAGGCGCGGCTCTCCATCTCCATCGGAGCGGGTCCCAGCAAGCTGGTGGCCAAGATCGCCTCGGACCACCGCAAGCCCGGCGGCATCACGGTGGTCATCCCCAGCCGGGTGCGGGAGTTCCTGGACCCGCAGCCGGTCCGGGCCCTGCGCGGGGTCGGGCCCAAGACCGAGGGGCGCCTGCTGGAACTCGGCTTCCGGACCGTGGCCGGGCTCCGCGCCGCCTCCCGCGCCCGGCTCGCGCGAGAGTTCGGAAAGTTCGGGGATTACCTGTGGGAGCAGGCGCACGGGGAGGACGAGCGGCCGGTGGACCCCGTCTGGGAGACCAAATCCGTGGGCCGGGAGCACACCTTCCTCTCGGACACCGGGGACCGCGACGAGGTGCGCGAGACCCTGCTGAGCTGCGTGCGGCGGGTCCACCGCGACATGGGCTCGGAGGGTGTCTGGTGCCGGACCCTGACGGTCAAGGTCCGCTACGAGGGCTACGAGACCCATTCGCGCCAGACCACCCTGCGGCTGGCCGCCGGCAGCCTCGCCCAACTCGAAGCCGGGGCCCTGGCTCTCCTGGAGCCGTTCCTCCGGGGGGAGCGCAAGTTCCGCCTGGTGGGGTTCTCGGTCGGGAAGCTGACCCCGCCCGAGGACCTGCTGCCCCTGGGCTGACTCACCCCAGAGGCGATAACGATCTCCTGACCTGGCGCGGCCGATATCCAGCGGCCGTCGACGTAGGCCGAGAGATGTCCTCGAGCCCGCCCTTGCCCGTCGCCCCGGAGGATGAGCAGCGCACGGAGCATGGCTTTCACGGGGAGAGCGAGGGGGCCGGATCGACCGCGGCGAGCCCTTTCAAGGCCTCGCGCTCCCGCATGAGGCCGACCACCGAGTCTCCGTAGATGGCGAAGGAATAGTCCTTGACCTTGTGCGACCGGGTGATCACGCCGCAAAGCCAGCCGCGGGCATCCAGCAAGGGGCTCCCGCTGCTGCCGCCCGTGACGGTGGCGTCGGTCTGGATGTACTCCGGCCGCAGAGCCGAGACGATGCCCGCAGTCAGGGTCTGCTCCATCCCCGCGGGGGTGCCCAAGGAGAATACGGGATCGCCCACCTCGAGTGACGTCTTGGCGTCCCGGCGCACGATGACGGCCTCACCCGGCAGCTTGAGGACCCGCATGATGGCCAGGTCCGCCTTGCGCGAGTAGAATTCGAGTTCGGCGTCATAGCTCCGGCCGTTCCAGGTCTTCACCTTGAACCCGGGCTCGCCCTTGCGCACGGAGTGGTAGACCACGTGCTTGTTGGTGAGGACGTAGACGGCTCCCAGCGCGTCCCGGCCGATGATGGCCCCCGAGCCCTGCGACTTGTCCTTTCCGTCCGCCTGGAGGAGGACGGTCACCACGCTCTCCCGCGCCTTGGCGTAGACCCTCTTCGTATCGGCCTTCTCGATCGGAATGAGGTCCTTGGCCGGGACGGCCTTGAACCGGACTTCCAGGCGGGTGCTCTTCTCGACCGGATAATGGCTGGTGACCGGCATGAGCGCCGAGGCCATGATGAGGACGGCGCAGCCCGCGCCGAACTGCCCGAGCGAGCGGCCGCCGTCGCCGCTCATTGTCCCGCCCCGGCCGCCGATGCCGCAAGCGTGCTGCCGTAGCGCCGGGAGAACTCCAGGGAGAAGCGCGCTCCGAGCCACTCTTCCGCCCGGTGGATGCCGTCCGAGACGACCGCGGGCGGAATCTGGCCGCGCACCTTCAAGGCGGTCTGGCCGGCGCCTTGGTCTCCCATGAAAGCGGCCAAAACGTACCACTTGTACGCCTCGGGGGCGTCCTGGGCCACCCCTCGGCCCGTCCAGTAGAGTGTCCCCAGGCTGTAGAAGGAGTCCGCGTCCATGATCCGAGCCGACTTCAGCCAGACGTCGCGCGCCGCCAGGTAGTCCCCCGCGCTGTAGGCGGCGTAGCCCGGGTCGTCGCGCTTGCTGCGGGGGGTGAAGTCGCCGAGGGTATCCGGCTTGCGCACGTACTTCTCGACCGTTTCGTCCTGCACGGTGTGGGAGAGCCCGGCTAGGAAGTTGAATACTCCGCCGAACCCCAGGACGGTGAGCCCGGCCCAGACCGCGAAGAGGATCCCGGCCCGCGCGGCGGAGACCTGGAAGCGGGACTTGGCCGCGAGCGCCAGCAGTCCCGCCTGGCAGATGCCCATGGCCAGGATGATCCAGACGTTCGAGAACAGTATCCAGAGGGAGTTCATCGGGCCCACGGCGCTCAGGACCCGGAAGGCGCCCGTATAGGAGGACCGGCCTCCCAGGCCGGCCAGGAGACCGTGATAGAGCCCCGCCACCGCGAACTGCACCGTGGCGGCGAAGGCGGCCACGGACCCGCCTATGAAAACGCTGACCACCCCGGTGACGATGAGGCGCTGCCAGGTGCCGCCCAGAGCCATGCCGCGCAGGAGCTGCGCCGCGTTGAAGAGGAGGAAGCCCAGCAGAATCCAGCAGAAGGTGTAGACCGCCCCCTGCATGAGCCCGCCCTCGGCCAGGCGGGCGAAAAGGTCCGCGGGAGCGCGCGCCAGGAGCACGCTGTTGCGGGGCAGTTCCAGGAGAGTCAGCTCGATCGGTTCGCCGCCCGGCACGGCCGCGGGAACGGCCGCCTGGGCGGCCGGAGCCGGGGCGGCGGCCGGGCCAGGGTCCTGCGTACGCGGGGTGAGGAAGGCGCGCACCGCCTCCTCCACATCCGCCGCCGGGACGCCGCTGTCGATCAGGGTCTGCTTGAGGACATCGAGCGGGTACCGGGCCGCATGCTCGCGGAGGTATTGCTCCAGTCTGGGGTCTGGCATGCTCCCCCATTATAGTCCCCGATCGGCCGATGCGCCAGAGCGCTCGCCGCGGGGACCGGCAGCCCCACGGTGAAGGAGACGCTCGGGCCGACCGCGGTCTGCCCGGCCGCGCCCATGACGCAGAGGGTGACGGCCGGAAGACCCCGCAGTCCAGCCAGGGTGATGCGCCTCACGACGATACCCTGCCCGGCGATCCGCCGGGCCGCCTGAGGCCTAAGGCCCAACAGCGCGCGCCGTTCGGCCTACGACCTTCGCCTCACTAGACCGGCTCCGCGGTCCGCAACCGTCTCGGGCCCGGCCAGGCGCACCATCCCGCCGGCCCGGACGAGCGCCAGTACGCCGCGGTCTCGATCCGCCGCATCGACGACTTCTCACGCAGACCCTGCTTCCACACGTACGCCGCGTCCCCCTGAGCATGGATCATCACTTCGCCCCCTCTGCGGGTGGTAGACGTCGCCGCCCCGGGGACGGCGCCCCCATGGCCGCCGCCCCCTCCGCACGGATACCGCGCTTCTCCAGATACTCCCGGATCGCCTTGCGGGTCAAGGACGAAAGGCTCCGGTCCTCTACCCGGGCCCTCGCGATGAGCAAGGACCAGAGACCGTCCTCCAGGACCAGATTCCTCCGCTGGGGCCGGACGAGTATCCTGACGCGCGCCATAGTTGCGTAATTTATACACACTTAATTGGAAATGTCAAGTGGAGAGACAACGACGGCTGAAGATCCCGCCTTGAGCGCCAGGGGTGGCGCCGATGGGTCGGATCCCCCGGGTGCGAGGGCTCAGGAGCCCGAGCAGAGGGGGATGGGCCCCATCGGTGACAGGCCGTGCGTACGGAGAACATCCTCTTGCACGGTCCCTGGCGTATTCCTTAACGCCAGGGGACCCCGAGCAAGATCTCTGGATGAGGATCTTCAGCCGCTGTTATTCGTAGCGGAGGGCTTCGATGGGAGACAGCAGAGAGGCCTTGCGCGCGGGCCAGAACCCGAAGACGATCCCCACGCCGGCCGAGAAGAAGAACGCGCTCAAGACCGCGCTCGGACTGACCACCACGGCCCAGCCGGCGGACTTCGAGATGATGTAGGAGGCGCCCGCCCCCAGGAGGATGCCGGATATCCCCCCCAGCGCCGACAGGCCCGCCGCTTCGATGAGGAACTGGGAAAGTATCGCGCGCCGCGTCGCGCCGATGGCCTTGCGCAGGCCGATCTCGCGCGTCCGTTCGCTGACGGACACCAGCATGATGTTCATGATGCCGATGCCGCCCACCAGCATGGAGATCGCGGCCACGATGCCCAGGAGCATGGTGAACACCTTGGTCGTCCCGGAGACGGCCGCCTGGATGTCGGCCATGTTCCGGAGTTCGAAGTCGTCGTCCTTGAAGTCGGAGAGGTTGTGGCGGCGGCGCATGAGGGCGCGCACGTCCGCCATGGCCTCTGTCACGCCCTCGGAGCTGTCGCATTCGATAGCGATGCTCCGGAGATATTTGGACCCGAGGACGCGGTTCATGGCCGTGAACAGCGGGACCAGGATGATGTCGTCGGGGTTCTGGAACCCGCTGCCCCCCTTCATGGGCAGGACGCCCACGACGGTGTAGTTGACCCGGTTGATCTTGATGGTCTTGCCCACGGGGTCCTCTGAACCGAAGAGGGCCGAGACCACGGTCTGGCCCAGGAGGCAGACCCGCGCCAGCCGCTCGTTCTCCGAGGCCGTGAAGAACCTGCCGTAATAGGGCTGGGCGGCCCGCATGGTCTCGTAGACCGGCAGCGCCCCGGTGACCTGGGTGTTCGCGTTCTTGTCGCCGTTGACGACCTGCACGGAACCGCTGACGTTCCCGTCCACGCGCAGGATGTGCGGATTGGCCCGGGACACGGCCTTGACGTCCTCCATGGTGAGGCGGCTGACCGATCCCGCGGCGCCGCGGACGCCGCCCATCGAGTGGCGGCCGGGCATCAGCATGAGCAGGTTGGAGCCCAGGCTCGAGAGCTGCCTCTGCACCGCGTCCTGCGCGCCCTTTCCGATGGCCAGCATGGCGATGACCGAAGCCACCCCGATGAGGATGCCGAGCACCGACAGGCCGCTGCGGACCTTGTTGGCCCCCATGGCCTTGAAGGCGGAGCCCATGTTCTCCTTGTAGCCGTCGCAGAACGCGGCCACCCCGGCCAGTCCCTTGGGGTGGGGATGGCGCGCGCCCGGATGCTCGCCGATGGCGGGCCCGCGCTCCGCCCCGGCGGAGAGGTTGCGCACGTCGGAAACGACTTCTCCGTCCTTGATCCGGATGACGCGCTGGGCGTGCGCCGCGATGTCGGACTCGTGCGTCACTATGATGACGGTGATGCCGCTGCGGTTGAGCTCCTTGAGCTTCTCCAATATCTCTTCGGCCTGCGCGGAGGCGAGGTTCCCCGTGGGCTCGTCGGCGAAGATGACCCGCGGACGGTTGACCAGGGCCCGGGCGATAGCCACCCTCTGCTGCTGGCCTCCCGAGAGCTGGTTGGGGTGGTGATGCATGCGCTCGGTGAGCCCGACCTCCTTGAGCAGGGCCTTGGCGCGGGTCTCGTGGTCCGGCGCCCCGGAGTAGACCAGGGGCAGGGCCACGTTGTCCAGGGCGCTGGTCCGGGGCAGGAGGTTGAACATCTGGAATATGAAGCCGATGAGGCGCGAGCGCAGGGCGGCGCCCTGGTCGTCGGTGAGCTTGGACACGTCGCGGCCCTGCAGGCGGTAGATCCCGGAGGTCGGCCGGTCCAGGAGCCCCATGATCTGCATGAGGGTGGATTTCCCCGAGCCGGAGGGGCCCATGATGGCCACGAACTCGCCCTCCTCGACCTTGAGATGGATGTCCTTGAGTACCTGGAGCTCGGTATCGGCCACCCGGTAGGACCGGGTGATTCCCTCCATCTCGATGAGGGCGCTCACTGCGACCGCGACCTCGGGGCCTTTCCCTCGTTGCGGCGGTCCCCTCCCGGGCGGCGCATGCCGAAGGGGCTCGCATTCGGGGTCTCCTGGGGGATGTAGCGGCCCGTGGCCAGGATGATGCGGTCGCCCTCTTCGAGCCCGGACACGACCTCGACTTGGTCCCCGCTCTCCAGGCCGGTCTTGATCTCCCGGGGCACGGGCTTCCCCTCCGGTCCCGGCATCAGGACCTGCTTGTCCCCCCTATCGGACTCCCGGACCGCGGCCATGGGTATGAGTAGGGCGTTGGCCTTGCGCCCGGTGATGAAGCCCACCGTGGCGGTCATTTGGGAGCGGAAGAAGGGCGGCGCGGCGATGGGAAGGACCTTCACGCCGTAGGTGATGACGTTAGACACGTTCTTCCCTTCGTAAAGGATGTCGAACACCTCCCCCCGGACCGTCTCCTTGGGATAGGCGTCGAGCACGATCTTGACCGGCATGCCCTTGCGGACCTTGCCGATGTCGGACTCGTCCACCTGAGCGGTGACGATGAGGCGGTCGGAGACCGCGAAGAGCACCGTGCCCTGCTCCACGGTCTGCCCCTGCACCACGTTGCGCAGGATGATGACCCCGGACAAGGGCGCGATGATGGGCGTGGGCTTGTAGGAGTCCTCCCAGCGCTTGAGCTCCTCGGGGCCCCGGGCGCGGGCCGCGTCCAGGATGGCCGCCCGGTCGCTCGAGCTCATCCAGGCCAGGATCTGCCCCGCTTTCACGGCGTCGCCTTCGTCCACCAGGAGCTGATCGATGCGGCCCTGTATGGGCGGCTTGATCTCGATGCGGTTCTCGGGAGTCACGGAGCCCGTGGCGTCGATGGTGGCCTGGATCGGGCCTGCCGCGACCTCCACGGTCCGGCCGGCGGAGCGGGAGCGCGGCGATGAACGCTTCTTCCAAATGTAGGCGCTGCCGAGGATCAAGCCCAGGATGACGAGTACGGCTCCGAGGAGCTTGAGCTTTTTCATCACAGTTCTCCCAAAATCTTTCCGTTGGCTTTGTGCCAGGCGGCCTCGGCCGCCGCGGCGTTGAAGCGGGCCTGGATGCTCTGGCGCTCCGTACTGACACGAGCGCCCAGGATGAGCTCCCAGTTGTCGAAGGTGAGCAGTCCGCTCGCGTAGCGCACGTCCGCTTCGTCGTTCTGCTGGCGCACCGCCTCCAGCAGGGCCTCCTGCACCTGGACCTGGTCCACGGCTCCCGCGAAATCCGAACGCGCCGACTCCAGCTCGGCCAGGGCGGCGCTGCGCGCGGCCCGCAGGGTCTCCTTGGCCTGCTCGAGCTGACGTTTGGACGCCTCCACCGAGTAATAGGTCGCGGTGGGGCCCCCGCCGAAGAGCGGCAGGCTCACCACGCTGGAAAGGGACCAGTTGGGATTGGCGCGCGGGAACTCCGTGCGCTCGGCCCAGGAGCGGCTGTAGGAGGCCGACCAGGTCGGATACAGGGAGCTCCGGGACTTCCGCACCCCGGCTTCAGCCGAGCGCACCGCCGCTTCCTGGACCGCGACGTCCGTCCGGCCCGCGACGCTGTCGGCCAGCTCCAGCTCCATGGCGGGGGCCGGGCCCGTGACCAGCGTCCCGGTCGCCGACAGCGCCTGGTAGCCGTCGAAACCGAGCTTCTGGAAGAGGGACATCCGGTTCGTGCGCAGGTCGCGCAGGGACTGGGCGAGGTCCGCCTCGGCCTGCAGGAGCTGAGCCCGGGTCTTGAGCATGTTCCCCTTGGACTCGCGGCCGGATTCGTAGCGCAGCTGCACCATGCGCGCGCCGTTCTCCCGGATATCCCGGATCTTCCGCGACACTCCGACGCTCTCCTGGCTCAGGAGGACCTGGGCGAAAGCCCGGCGCAGGTCGAAGCGCAGAGCGGCGGAGGCCTGGCGCAGGCTCGCCTCGGCGCTCCCCAGGGAGGCCGCGGCCGAGCGGATGTTCGCGAGCTGGGAAGGGCTCCAGAGGTTGAGCGACAGGCCGGCCTGGGTGGACCAGCGGGTGTTCCCGCCAGCGCCGCGGGAGTCGCCGTAGCTGTGGGAGACGCTCAGCTGGGGCAGCAGCCCGTTGTAGCTGCCGTAGTAGGAAGCCCGGCTCGCGGCCGCGGCGTATTCGGAGGCGACCAGGGTCGGGTTCTGAATGGCCGCCAGGGAGACGCAGTCCTCCCAGGTCAAAGGCGGCGCCTGCGCGGAGACCGCGGAGGCGGCGAGACCCGTCAGAAGGAGTATCGAAAGCCTTTTCATGCTGTCATACCATTAGACGCCGGGCTACTACCGCTCCTCCGCCCGCCTCCGGCGGGCCGCCATGCGCTCATGCATCGCGTCGAAAGCCTTCTGCTGTTCCGGGGTGAGGACTTTCTTTATCTCGGAGTCCATGGAAAGCCGGATCTCGTCGAAACGCGCTCCGGTCTCCTTCTTAAAAGCCCTCATCGACTCGCGTCGGGACTCCAGCACCGCGCGCACGGCGTCCTTCTGCGCCGCGTCGAGCTTCAGCTCCCGGCTGAACTTCTCGACCATACGGGATGGATCCGACCTCCCCTTCCCATGATGCTGAGACGCGGCCCGCTGGCCCCAGGAGCCGAGCGCCGCCCCCAATACCAGTCCCATCACGAAGACCGGCACGGCCTGCTTCCAATCCAACTTCATCTCACCTCCAGATCCAGGCCCAGGACGTCTTCCGGCGTCCCGGCGTCGGGCCGCGCCACCAATTCGACGACCGGGCTGCCGCCCGCGTCCGCCAGGAGCAGGGCCATCGCCGGATCCTCGGACTCCCCCCCCAGGGCGAGGAAGGAGAAGGCGAAGGCCGCGCAAGAGAAGCCCAGGGCCGGGACGAACCAGCGGTGGACGGCCCAGAAGGGCCGTGCCTCCTCGGGCTCCGCCTCGGGGAGGCGGGCCATGACCCGGGACACGAAGGCCTCGGTCTCCGCCGCGGACGGAGCGGCGGGACGCGGGAAGAACGCCCGCCGCGTCTTCTCCCAACGGATCTCGTCAGGCTCCATGTCTCCCCCCACGCCCATTAGACGTTCTCCCGCTCCGAAAAGTGTCGCAGTTCGCGCTCCAGGGCCTCGCGGGCGCGGCGCAGACGGGCCTTGACCGAGTCCAAGGTGCAGCCCAGGACCTCCATGAGCTCTTGGTAGCTCAACCCCTGGACTTCGCGCAGGGTCAGGATGGCCCGGTAGTCCTCAGGGATGCGGCTCAGCACCCGTTCCACGAGGTCCTTGGCCTCCGCGGCCGCCCCGGCCGCGTCCGGTTCCCGCAGGAGGCGCTCCACCCGGGCGGGGTCATCCTCCCGCAGGGCGTCCAGGGACTCCGTTGGGCGCCGCGCGCGCCGGCGCCGGAGGTCGAGACAATGATTGGAGGCGATGCGGTAAAGCCAGGTCCCGAACGCGGCGCCGCCCTGGAACCCGGCCAGGGAGCGATAGGCCTTGAGGAAAGCCTCCTGGGCCGCGTCATCGGCCAGGGCGTCGTCCGCGAGCAGGGACCGGCAGAGGGTGAGCACCGCCGCGTGGTGGCGCCGCACCAGCTCGGCGTAGTCCTCCCGGCGGCCCGACAGGACGTGGGCGACGAGTTCCGGATCGGTCATTCCCGAGCGGGAGCCGCCGGACGGCTACTTGACCCCGGCCTTCCTCCGCTTGCCTGCGTAAGGCTTCGGTGCGGGAGCCGGGGTCGCCGCGCCCCGCTCCAGGTCGTAGTAGTCGAGACCGGAGTGGTCGATGACTTCCTCGCCCATGAGGATGCGCAGGGTGTTGGTCAGCTTCATGTGCTGGACGAATAGGTCGTGCTCCGGCTTCAGGTCCGGCCGCGCCTGGGGGCTCTTGAAGTAGAAGGACAGCCACTCCTGGATGCCCTTCAGGTTCGCGCGCCCCGCCAGGTCCAAAAAGAGCGCGAGGTCCAGCACCAGGGGAGCCGCCAGGATGGAGTCCCGGCAGAGGAAGTTGATCTTGATCTGCATGGGCATGTCCAGCCAGCCGGCGATGTCGATGTTGTCCCAGCCTTCCTTCTCGTCGCCGCGCGGCGGATAGTAGTCGATGCGGACCTTGTGGAAGTAATCGCCGTAGAGATGCGCGTACTTATCCGACTCCAGACAGGCGTCGAGCACCGACATCTTGCTCTTCTCCTTGGTCCGGAAGGACCCGGGGTCGTCGAGGACCTCGCCGTCCCGGTTGCCCAGGATGTTGGTGGAGTACCAGCCGCGCAGCCCGAGCATCCGCGCCTTCAGGGCCGGGGCCAGGACGGTCTTCATCATGGTCTGCCCGGTCTTGAAGTCCTTGCCCGAGATCGGCGTCCCGGCCTCGTCGGCCAGGTCGACCAGCGCGGGGATGTCCGCCGAGAGGTTCGGGGCGCCGTTGGCATAGGGGATGCCGCTCTTGATGGCGGCGTAGGCGTACACCATCGACGGCGGGATGTCCCGGGAGTCGTCCTTCATGGCCTTTTCGAGGGCCTCGATGGACTCGTGCGCCGCGGCAGTCTCCATGGAGGTCTCGGTGGAGCCGCACCAGATCATGACCAGGCGGTCCGCCCCGCTCTCTTTCTTGAAGCGCTCGATATCCCGCATGAGCTGCTGGGCGAGGTCCATCCGGTTGGTCCACTTCTTCACCTGACGCGGGGCTAGGTTCTTCACGTAGGACTGGTCGAACACCGCGGGCATGGGGCGGATGGCCTCCAGCTCCTTGCGGATGGGCGCGATCTGGCTCTCGCGCAGGACTCCGGCCTTGTTGCAGGCCTCCCACATCGAATCCTCGAAGATGTCCCAGCCGCCGAAGCGCAGGTCCTTCAGCTCCGCCAGGGGGACGAGCTCCTTGATAAGGGGGTTGCGGTTCTCATAGCGCTTTCCGAGCCGGATCCTCTGGAGCTGCGTGAGCGAGCCCTTGGGTTCGGCGAGGCCCCGGCGGATGAGTTCCACGCCGGCGATGAAGGTGCTGGACACCGCCCCCATCCCGGGGAGCAGGATGCCGAGCTTCCCTTTGGCCGGCCGGATAGTCCTCTTCGTCATAAGGCCTCCTGAAATACCGCAAGCGATGATATCAAAAACGGCGCCGCGTCACGGCAGGGCTTTCGCGCGCCGCGCCGCGATGTCCCGGACGATGTCGAGGGGCATGGCCGGGGCGAAGTTCCCCCCCGCGCCGCGCATCGCCTCGGCCATGGTCAGGGAGTTGAGGATGGCTTCCTCGGTCGCCTCCAGCGTCGCCTCGTAGAGGGGGTCCATGCCGTCGTCGAGCAGGACTTTGAGGCGGTAGAGCATCTTGCTGGTGCAGCGCGGCACCGAGTTCGCCGTGGAGAAGCAGACCACGATCTCGCCCGAGCTGTGCGCCGCGTACGATCCCACCCGGCCGATGCCCAGACCCACCCGCTTAGCGAGGCGGTTGAGCTGATGGGGCAAAAGCGGCGCATCGGTCGCCAGGACGGCGATGATGCTCCCCTGCGTCGTGGTCCGCCGCTTCATCCCCTTGAAGCGCGGGACCAGCAGGCGCCCGGCCGGAAACCCGTCGATGCGCAGGTCCTCCATGACGCCGAAGTTGCTCATGACCAGGACGCCCACCGTGTAGCGCTTGCCCGCCGCGTTCACCCGGCGCGAGGAGGTGCCGATGCCCGACTTCATGCCGCAGGTGACCATCCCGGTCCCGCCGCCCACGCTCCCTTCCGCCACGGGGCCGCTCTCGGCGGACTCGATGGCCTGGATCACGTGCTGGGAGCGCACGTGCCGCCCGCCGATGTCGTTGAGCCAGGAGTCGTCGCACTCCCCCACGATGGGGATGATCACGTCCTCCTTGATGCCGATGCCCGGATACCGGCCGAGCATGTGCTCGACCAGGGCCTCCGAACAGGCGCCCACCGACAGGGTGTTGGTCAGGAGGATCGGGGTCTCCAGGATGCCCCACTCCAGGAGCTGGGTCATCCCCGCGACCTCCCCGGCGCCGTGCAGCACGAAGCCGCCGGCCACCGCGCGGTTCATGAACACCTCGCCGTCCTTGGGGACGATCGCGGTCACGCCCGTGCGCACCGGCCCCTGTCCGCGCACCAGCTTCCCGGCGCCCCGGATGATGGTCGAGTGTCCGACCCGTACGCCCTCCACGTCGGTGATGGCGTTGTACTTCCCCGTGCGGTAGCGGCCGACCTTCAGGCCGAGTTCACGGATGCGGCAGCGCGGTTCCGGCTTCGGTTCGGTCGTCATGGTGTTCAGCCTGGAGCAGCAGCTTCTTCTTCTCCTTGAAACGGCGGATGGCGGGGGTGAGGATCTCCCCGATGAGGTTGCGGTAGTCCATCTTGACGCTGTCGGCGATGAGGCAGAGGTCCGACCAGCCGGGGGTCAGCCCGGGGAGCGGGTTGCACTCCATGAAATGGACGCGGCCCTCCCCGTCCAGGCGGAAGTCGATGCGGGCCACGTCCCGGCAGCCCAGCGCGGCGAAGGACTTGCGGGCCACCCGCTCCAGCTCCTCGCGCAGCTTCTCGTCGATCTGCGCCGGGGCCTGGTAGCGGATCTCCCGGCAGGCCTCGAGCTTGTGCTGGTAGGTGTACACCGGGAACTCAGCTCCCTTGTCGGTGAAGATGATCTCCATCGGCGGCAGGGCGCGGGGACGGCGCTCCCCCAGCAGGGCCACCGTGAACTCGCGCCCGGGCAGGAACTCCTCGGCCAGCGCGGCCTGCCCGTAGCGCTTGACGATCTCCGCGGCCAGCTCGCGCAGCTCCGCCTCGTTGTGCACCACGCTCTTGCGGATGACGCCCTTGGAACTCCCCTCCGCCACGGGCTTCACGATGAGCGGGAAGGGCATGTCGGCCGGGACCCGCTCGCGCCCGCTGGTCATCAGGAAGAACTTGGGCGTCAGCAGACCCGCCTCGCGCACCACGCGCTTGGCCAGCGCCTTATCGAGCGTCAGGGCCATGGTGGCCGCGTCGGAGCCGGTGTGCGGGATGTCCATGAGCTCGAGGATGGCCGGGACCTGGGCCTCGCGGTTGCGCCCGCGGATGCCCTCGGCCACGTTGAAGACCACGTCCACGTCCGATATGGTGAGCAGGTGCGGCAGGTCGGGGGTGGCCTCGAGGTCGATGACCTCATGGCCGTACGAGGCGAGCGCCGAGCGGATGGAGCCCAGGGTCTTGGGCGAGTCGAACTCGACCTCCTGGTCCGTGTCGGTGTCCGGGCCGGGGATGATGCGCTTCTCGTTATAGGTGAAGCCCACGCGGAGCTTGCGCTCGAGCCGCCGGCTCTGCTTGCGGGCCTTGATGTTGTAGCGCCGCGAAGCGCTTTCGATGACGGCGTCGAACACCGCGTCCGCGTTCTTGAGTCCCGCCGCCTCGGCGGCCAGGAATATCCCGGCCCCGGCCTCGAGGCTGGGCAGGGCGTTCACCTCGATGAAGAAGATCTCGTCGTCGGGCGTGACCCGGAAGTCCATGCGCCCCAGGTCCCGGACGCTGATCTCCTTGTAGGCCCAGCGGGAGAAGCTCATCAGCTTCTCCTTGACGTCCTCGGGCAGGGCGGCGGGCACGCGCAGGTCGACCTTGTCCGACTCGTGGTTCTTCAGGTTGTAGTCGTATATCTGGAACGGGTCGTAGCGCCCGTTGTCGGTCTTGAAGACGTATTCGATCGGCGGCAGGATGCCGCCCGTCGCCGGGCTCGCCCCGTCTATCCAAGCCACGGCCACGTCCCTGCCCTCGATGAACTCCTCGATGAGGATGCCGGCGG